>CAZZDV010000154.1:0-9023 GCA_964652785.1 uncultured Bordetella sp. | reverse complement strand
ACGATCACCAGCGCCAGCGCGAGCACGCGCAGCTCGCCCGCGCGCCAGTCGCGCACCAGCATGCGCATGGCCAGGGCCATCATTGGGCGAGAGCCATCACGACCAAGGCCATCATGGGACCACCTTGCCGCCGGCCAGCCGCACGATGCGCCCGCAGCGCTGCGCGAGGTGCTCGTCATGCGTGACCATCACCAGCGTGGTGCCGGCCTGAGCATTGAGCTCGAACATGAGCTGGATCACGGCCTCGCCCGCTGCGGCATCGAGGCTGCCGGTGGGCTCGTCGGCCATGAGCACTTTGGGCTGCACGACGAACGCACGCGCCAGCGCGACGCGCTGCTGCTCGCCGCCGGAAAGGTGCTTGGGATAGTGGCCGAGGCGCTCGCCGAGGCCGACGCGCTCGAGCATTGCAGTCGCGGCGCTCTGTGCATCCGGACGCCCGGCCAGCTCCAGCGGCAGCATTACGTTCTCCAATGCATTCAGGGCCGGCAGGAGCTGGAAGGACTGGAACACGAACCCGACCGCGCGGCCGCGCAACTGGGCGCGCGCATCCTCATCCAGCGCGAAGACGTCTTCGCCGTCGAGGTGAACCGATCCCGTGGTCGGCGTGTCCAAGCCGGCGAGGAGTGCAAGCAGCGTCGATTTGCCCGAGCCCGAGGCGCCGACGATCGCGACCGCCTCGCCCTGTGTGATTTCAAGCTCGATCTCCTGCAGAATGACGAGATCGTTGATGCCGCTCTTGACCGTCTTGCCTATGCCACGCGCCGACAAAACCGCCGACAAAGAATCCTCCTGTCCCCTCATGTTCCGATCCGTTGCCCGACTGTTCATGGTGCTCTTCGTGGTCTTGACGACTGCGGTGGCATCCGGCGGGGCGCTCGCCGCGCCGGCGGGGACGATCCTTGTTTACGGGGACAGCCTTTCCGCGTCATACGGCATTGCCCAGGACCACGGATGGGTGAGCCTGCTCGAGGCCCGCCTCAAGGGCGAGAAGCGCAATTATAGCGTCGCGAATGTAAGCATTAGTGGCGAAACCACGAGCGGCGGCATCGCTCGCATGAAGCAGGCGCTGGAGCGCCACAAGCCCGCGATCACGATCATCGAGCTCGGCGCCAACGACGGCCTGCGCGGCCTGCCGGTGGCCCAGATGCGCAATAACCTAGACGCGATGATCGCGCAGGCGCGCGCCGCGGGCTCAAAGGTGCTGCTCGTGGGCGTGAAGATGCCGCCCAATTACGGCCCGGACTACAACCGCGCGTTCGACGCCGCGTATCGCGACCTTGCCAAGGAACACAAGACCGGCTTCGTGCCCTTCTTCTTCGAGGGCTTCGCCGACAAGCGCGAGTACTACCAGCCGGACAACCTGCACCCGACCGCGGCCGCGCAGCCAATCCTGCTCGAGAACGTCTGGAAGGCGCTGAAGCCGATGCTGAAGTAGCGCGGGTCTGGCCGGCCGCCGATGTGAAGCTGCCCGCGAAGCGTAAAATCGACGGGGTTCAAGACCTCCCATGAAGCCCGCGCCCAAACCCGTCATCACGATTTCCGCCGAAACGCTTGGCGCGTTCGACGCGGTCATCGACGTGCGCTCGCCCGCCGAGTTCGCCGAGGACCACGTGCCCGGCGCGATCTCGGCGCCGGTACTCGACAACGAGGAGCGCGCCCGGGTCGGGACGCTGTACAAGCAGATCTCGCCTTTCGATGCCAGGAAGCTCGGCGCGGCGCTGGTGTCGAAGAACATCGCGCGCCACCTCGAGACGCAGTTCGCCTCGATGCCACGCCAATGGAAGCCGCTGGTCTACTGCTGGCGCGGCGGCAAGCGCTCGGGCGCGATGGCGCATGTGCTGCGCGAGGTCGGCTGGGACGCATGGGGCATCGAAGGCGGCTACAAGGCTTATCGCCGCTTTCTCATCGACGAGCTCGCCACCCTGCCCGGCCTCTACACGTATCGCGTCATCCATGGCACTACGGGCAGCGGCAAGAGCCGCCTGCTGCACGCACTCCGCACTGCGGGCGCGCAGGTGCTCGACCTCGAAGACCTCGCGGCGCATCGCGGCTCGGTGCTCGGCACCCTGCCCGACCGCCCGCAGCCCGCGCAGAAGATGTTCGAGACGCAGGTCTGGGACACGCTGCGCAAGTTCGATCCCGCGCGGCCGGTGTACGTGGAAGGCGAATCGAAGAAGATCGGCCAGCTCCAGGTGCCCGAAGCGCTCATGCATGCCATGCGCGCGAGCGCATGCGTGGTGCTCGAAGCCAGCCGCGAAACACGCATCGCCTTGCTCTCGGACGAGTACCGGCATTTTTTCGCCGAGCCCGAGGGCCTGTATGCGCAGCTCGATTGCCTGCAGGGGCTTTACGGCGCCAGGGTCGTCGACGACTGGAAAGCGATGGCCGGGCGCGGCGAATGGGACGAGCTCGTCGGCCGCCTGCTGGACGAGCACTACGATCCCGCGTACCGGCGCTCGGCGCTGCGCAACTTCGCGCGGCTCGCCGATGCCGAAAGCGTGATCCTCGATTCGCCCGACGAACAAGCATTCGCGGCGCTCGCGCGCCGCTTGACCGACGACAAGCAGCTCGAAACGGCCTGACACGCAGTTGCGGGCCAGGGGAGGCGGTGAAATGAACGATCCGAAAACAGCCGAAAGCAAAGCCATCCTGGTCGTGGGCGCCGGCGATGCCACCGGCGGCGCCATTGCGAGGCGCTTCGCCCGCGAGGGCTATATCGCCTGCGTGACCCGGCGCACGGCCGACAAGCTGCAACCGCTGGTCGAGCAGATCGAAGCCGCGGGCGGCAAGGCCGTGCCTTTCGGCTCGGACGCGCGCAAGGAAGACGAAGTCATCGAGCTCGTCACCCACATCGAAAAGGAGATCGCGCCGATCGAGGTCGCGGTCTTCAACGTCGGCGGCAACGTGCGCTTCGGCATCCTCCAGACCACGACGCGCGTGTACACCAAGGTGTGGGAGATGGCGGCGCTGGCGGGCTTCCTCACGGGCCGCGAGGTCGCGAGGGTCATGGTGCCCCGCAATCGCGGCTCGATCTTCTTCACCGGCGCCACAGCCAGCCTGCGCGGCCGCGACGGGTTCGCGGCTTTCTCCGGCGCCAAGCACGCGCTACGCGCGCTTGCACAAAGCATGGCGCGCGAGCTGGGGCCGCAAGGCATCCACGTAGCGCACCTCGTGATCGACGGCGCCATCGACACGGCTTTCATCCGCGAGACCTTTCCCGAGCGTTACAAGCTCAAAGAACAGGAAGGCATCCTCGATCCCGACGCGATCGCCGAGGCCTACTGGCAACTGCACATGCAGAAAAAAAGCGCCTGGACGCACGAGCAGGACCTGCGGCCCTGGCTGGAGGCCTGGTGATGGAAACCCGCACGCCCAAGAGCATCGAGTTCTGGTTGGGCTACAGCGGCTGGGCGGCGGCGGGCTTGGGGATGAGCCCCAGCAGCACCTGCGGATCCACGGGCTTGACCAGGTGATGGTCGAACCCGGCATTGGTCGACAGGCGCCGGTCCTCGACCTGTCCCCAGCCGGTGACGGCGATGAGGAGCCGGTCGCCGCCCTTCGGTTGGGCACGGATCCGCGTGCAAGCCTCGAGTCCGTTGAGCTTCGGCATCCCGACGTCGAGGATCGCGACCTGCGGGTCGAACTCGGCGGCCAGGCGCACGGCTTGCGCGCCGTCGAACGCCGTGCGCACCGTGTGGCCAACCGCTTCGAGCAGTCGCGCCAGCGCGAGGGCCGCGTCCTCGTTGTCGTCGGCCACGAGGATGCGCAGCCCGCCGCCTTCGGCGATCGCCGCCGGCTCTGATCTGGCGGGCGACACCGCCTGCGCGCCCGACGCAATCATCGGGAGGGTGACGACGAACTCCGCGCCGTGCCCGAGGCCCGCGCTACGCGCCTCGATGCGGCCGCCGTGCATCTCGACCAGGCGCTTGGCCAGCGCAAGGCCGATGCCCAGGCCCCCGCGCGAGCGCGCAAGCGCGCCCTCGAC
The DNA here is from genome assembly GCA_964652785.1 of uncultured Bordetella sp. GTDB lineage: Bacteria > Pseudomonadota > Gammaproteobacteria > Burkholderiales > SG8-39 > SZAS-79. The sequence goes on along the minus strand of CAZZDV010000154.1, from coordinate 5,038 downwards.
CTGCGAGAACATCATGAACAGGCTCGCCATGCGCCCGGCGTCGATGCCAATGCCGCTGTCCTTGACCGAGACCACGACGTCGCCGCCCTGCGTGAATGCGGACATCTCGAGGCGCCCGCCGCGGTCCATGTACTTGGCAGAATTGTTGAGCAGGTTCATGAACACCTGCGCGAGGCGGATCGGGTCGGCGTTGATGATGACCGGGGCGAGGGGCAGGTCGAGCACGAGCTCGTGGCCGCACTCGTCGATCAGCGGCCGGCTGGTCTCGACCGCGCCGTGCAGGATCGCGGCCACCTCGATGGGCTCCCGCTGCAGCTCGAGCTTGTCCTGGTTGATGCGGCTCACGTCCATGAGGTCGTCGATGAGGCGCGTCATCGCGCGCACCTGGCGGTCGATCACGTCGCGCGCCCACTGCAGCTCGGGCGTGGATGGACCCTTGATCTGCATGATGTGGACCGCATTCCTCACCGGGGCGAGCGGGTTGCGCAGCTCGTGCGCCAGCGTGGCGAGGAAGTCGTCCTTGCGCTTGTCGACCTCGCGAAGCCGCGATTCCATGCCCCGCAGGTCGGCGTTGCTATCGTGCAGCGCCTGCGTGCGCTCGCTCACGCGCTGGTCGAGAGTTTGGTTGAGCTCGCGCAGTTGCGACTCGGCCCGACGGCGCTCGGTGACTTCTTCGAGCAGGGCATTGTTGGCCAGCTCGAGCGCCCTGCCCTTGCGGTAAAGCTCTGAAAATACCGCCACCTTTGAGCGCAGCACCCGCGCGTTGACCGGCTTGTGCAGGTAGTCCACCGCGCCGCTGTCATATCCCGCAAGGACGTGCTGGTCCTCGTTGTAGTACGCGGTGAGGAAGATGATCGGGATGCGCGCGGTCTTGCGGCGCTCGCGGATCATCTGCGCCAGTTCGAACCCGGTCATGCCGGGCATGCGCACGTCGAGCACCAGCACCGCGAACTCGTTGCCCATGAGCGCAAGCAGCGCCTCGTCGCCGGAGCCGGCGCGCATCAGGTGGTAGCCCGGATCGTCGAGCACGCTTTCGAGGACGGTGAGGTTCTTGGGCTCGTCGTCGACGATCAGGATGTTGACCCGCGGGTCGTCCCGCGCCGGGATGGCGTCGTCCTCGGGCGGGGCTGCCTTCGCGGAGGCATTCGCCGGATGCGGGCCGGCCGCCGCGTGCCTTCCTTTCTGAGCCACTAGAGACAGGCGGGTCGGTTTCATCTGAACAGCCACACCCTCATCAGCGAGAGGAGCTGGTCAGTGTTCACCGGCTTGGCGATGTAGTCGCTCGCGCCGGCATCCAGGCATTTCTCGCGGTCGCCCTTCATCGCCTTGGCCGTAAGCGCCAGGATCGGCAGCGTGCGGAACTCCGGGTTCAGGCGGATCTCGCGCATGGTCTCGTAGCCGTCCATCTCCGGCATCATGATGTCCATCAGCACCATCGCCGTCTCCGGCGTGCGAGTGAGCGTGTCGATGGCGTCGCGGCCGTTGGTGGCGCTGATCACGTCCACGTCGTGGTTCTCGAGCACCGAGGTCAGCGCGAAGATGTTGCGCGCGTCGTCGTCGACCACCAGCACCTTGCGCTTCTTCAGCACCTCGTCCGACGAATGCAGCCGCTCGAGCATGGCCTGCTTGGCCTCGGGCAGCTCGGTCACCACGCGATGCAGGAACAGCGCCGTCTCGTCCAGCAGGCGCTCGGGGGAGCGCACGTCCTTCAGCACGATGCTCTTGGCCATCGCCTTGAGGCGCGCCTGGTCCTCGTCGGTGAGGTCCTTGCCGGTAAACACCACCACCGGGATGTCGGCCAGCGTGGCCTCGGAATGGATCTTCTCGAGCAGCTCGAAGCCGGTCATGTCCGGCAGGCGCAGGTCGAGCACCACGCAGTCGAACCGCTCGGCGAGCAGCGCCTCGAGCGCCTCCCCGCCGGTGCCGACCGCCACCATCTCGATGTCCTTGTAGTCGAGCAGCTCGACGATTGCCGCGCGCTCGATGTCGTTGTCCTCCACGACCAGCAGCCGCTTGGTGCGCGGCAACGTGAAGTCCTTGATGCGCTCGAACGCCGATTCGAGGCTGTCCGTGGTCGGCTCCTTCACGAGGTACGCGAATGCGCCATGCGCGAGGCCGTGCTGGCGCTCTTCCTCCAGCGTGACGACCTGCACCGGGATGTGGCGCGTGGTGGGGTCGAGCTTGAGCTGGTTGAGGACCGTCCAGCCGAGCATGTCGGGCAGGAAGATATCGAGCGAGATCGCCGCCGGCAGGTATTGCCGCGCGAGCGCCACGCCCAGCGCGCCCTTGTTCGCCACGATGCCCTTGAATCCCTTGTCGCGCGCGAGGCCGAGCAGGATGCGTGCGTAATGCGGATCGTCCTCGATCACGAGCAGTATCGGGTCGCCTGCCTGGATAGCGTCGCGGTCGTCCGCGATCTGCTCCTCGCGCGCCGCCGGCAGCGCGATCAGCAAACGGTCGCGCACGTTCAACTCGGGGATGTCGTCGCGCGTCCCAGTCGGGTCCGTGCCCGAATACCGCAACGGCAGATACAGCGTGAAGGTGCTGCCCCTGCCGTGCACGCTGGCCAGCCGGATTTCGCCGCCGAGCAGTTGCGCAAGCTCGCGGCTGATCGCAAGGCCCAGGCCCGTGCCGCCGTACTTGCGCGAGGTGCCCGCGTCGGCCTGCTGGAAGGCCTCGAAGATCAGGCGCTGCTTTTCGGGCGCGACACCGATGCCGGTATCCTCGACCGCGAAGGCCACCACCTGCTGGGCGCCGCCGAGCACGCGGTGATCCGCGCTCCAGCCCTGCGTGGCGAGGAACACGCGGATCTCGACCTGGCCTTGGGCGGTGAACTTCACCGCGTTCGACAGCAGGTTCTTCAGGATCTGCTGCAGGCGCTTGGGGTCGCTGTCCATCGAGCGCGGCAGGTCGTCGGCGAAGTTGATGTGGAACGGCAGGTTCTTGGCCTCGGCCACGTGGCGGAAGTTGCGGTCGATCGTGGCGCGCAGGTCGGTGAACGGGATGTCCTCGATGTCCACGCTGACCGTGCCCGACTCGATCTTCGAAAGATCCAGGATGTCGTTGATCAGGTGAAGGAGGTCCGTGCCGGAGGAGTTGATGTTGCGCGAGAACTCGACCTGCTTGCCCGAAAGGTTGCCCGGCGAGTTTTCGGCCAGCTGCTGCGACAGGATCAGGATCGAGTTCAGCGGCGTGCGCAGCTCGTGCGACATGTTCGCGAGGAACTCGGACTTGTACTTCGAGGTGAGCGCGAGTTCCGCGGCCTTTTCCTCGAGGGCGCCACGCGCCTGCTCCACCTCGCGGTTCTTGCGCTCCACTTCCTCGTTCTGCTCGGCCAGGAGCCTCGCCTTGCTGCCCAGCTCCTCGTTGGTCTGCTGCAGTTCGCTCTGGCGGGACTGCAGTTCGGCCGTGAGCTGCTGCGACTGCGTGAGCAAGCCTTCGGTGCGCATCGTGGCCTCGATCGTGTTGAACACCGCGCCGATGTTGAGCGCGAGCTGGTCGAGGAAGTTGAGGTTCACCACGGTGAAGGGGTGCAGCGAAGCCAGCTCGATGACCGCCTTGGTCTGGCCTTCGAAGAGCACAGGCAGGACGAGCACGCTGACCTGGTCCGCCTTCCCAAGGCTCGATGTGATGGTAACGAAGGTCGGCGGCGCATCGACCAGCAGGATCCGCTTCTTCTCGGCCGCGCATTGCCCGACCAGCCCGTCCCCGACCCGGAGGGTGGGCGCCAGCTTGACTTCGCCGGATTGCGCGTAGGACGACAGCAGCCGCATCTCGCCATCCGATTCTTCCGTGTCGGTGACGTGATACACCGTGCCCTGGTGCGCGTGCACCAGCGGCGCGAGCTCCGAGAGCAGCAGCCGCCCGACCGTGTTCAGTTCGCGCTGGCCCTGCAGCATGCCGGTGAAGCGCGCGAGGTTGGACTTGAGCCAATCCTGCTCGCGGTTACTTTCCGTCGTCTCGCGCAGGTTCGAGATCATCGTGTTGATGTTGTCCTTGAGCTCGGACACCTCGCCCTTCGCATCCACCTGGATCGCACGCGTCAGGTCGCCCTTGGTCACGGCCGTCGCCACTTCGGCGATCGCCCGCACCTGCGTGGTGAGGTTCGCCGCCAGCAGGTTCACGTTACCGGTCAGGTCTTTCCACGTGCCGGCCGCGCCGGGCACGTTCGCCTGTCCGCCCAGCCGCCCGTCGACGCCCACCTCGCGCGCCACGTTGGTCACCTGGTCGGCAAAGGTCGCGAGCGTGTCCGTCATCGCGTTGATCGTGTCGGCCAGTGCCGCCACCTCGCCCTTCGCCTGCACGGTAAGGCGCTGGGTCAGGTTGCCGTCGGCCACCGCGGTCACGACCTTCACGATGCCCCGCACCTGCTCGGTGAGGTTCGAGGCCATGAAGTTCACGTTGTCGGTCAGGTCCTTCCACGTGCCGCCCACGCCGCTCACCTGCGCCTGGCCGCCGAGCTTGCCCTCGGTGCCCACCTCGCGCGCGACACGCGTGACTTCTCCCGCGAAAGAGTTCAACTGGTCGACCATCGTGTTGATGGTGTTCTTGAGTTCCAGAATTTCGCCCTTCACGTCCACCGTGATCTTGCGGTTCAGGTCGCCCCGCGCCACGGCTGTGGTCACTTCCGCAATATTTCGCACCTGCGAGGTGAGGTTCGCGCCCATCGTGTTGACCGAGTCGGTCAAGTCCTTCCACGTTCCGGCCACGCCCGGCACCACCGCCTGCACGCCGAGGCGCCCTTCGGTTCCGACCTCGCGCGCCACCCGCGTCACTTCGGAGGCAAACGACCTCAGCTGCTCCACCATCGTGTTGATCGTTTCCTTGAGCCGCAGGATCTCGCCGCGCACGTCCACCGTGATCTTCTTGGACAGGTCGCCGTTGGCCACCGCGATCGTCACTTCCGCGATATTGCGCACCTGGTTGGTGAGGTTCGAGGCCATGGAGTTCACGTTGTCGGTCAGGTCTTTCCACGTGCCGGCCACGCCGGGCACCTGCGCCTGACCGCCGAGCTTTCCTTCCGTTCCCACTTCCCGTG
>CAZZDV010000153.1:5348-9103 GCA_964652785.1 uncultured Bordetella sp. | reverse complement strand
AGGATGATGCGCTTCGGGACGAAGCTGGCCTTCGCCTCGGGCCTCGTCGCCGCCGTACTGGCATGGATCGGCATCGGCCACTGGCTGGCGATCGTGCTGCCTTTCATGGCGTTCATGTTCGCTGCAAGTTGCGTGGTGCCGAACGCGACCGCGGCCGCCCTCTCGCCCTTTCCCGGCAGCGCGGGCACGGCTTCGTCGCTGCTCGGCGCCTGCGCGTTCGTGCTGGGGGCCGCAGTGAGCATCGCACTCGGCGCCTTGTACGACGGGACCGCGCGGCCAATGACGAGCGCACTGGCGCTGGCCGGCCTGGGAGCGCTTTTGGCCGAGCGGTTCCTCATGCGAAGACCCGCAGCAGCCTAGCCAGGATGCGAACGGAGATTACTGCCATATTTCGATAGAAGCCAAGGACTGGCGCGGGTTCCAAGGCGAATTGCTGCCAAGCGCCCGATTCGGCCCAGCGCAAAACGGCGGCGCTATCGGGCGCGTGCGGCCCGCGAGCGAGGGCTACATCAAGCAGTACGTCGGTGTCCAGCAGCGCTCTCAACGTCGGCGCGCGACGTAACCGAGCGTGAAGCGCGTCGTGGAGCGGGTCACGGCCGCGCTTTACGGCACGCAACTCAGCGGACCCGAACATTTCGTCAACCAGCGAAGCGTCCTTTCCGGCCGCCTGCGGCGAGCGGAGAAAGTCTTCGATCAACCCGGAAACGCTTGTGCGGCGCGCGCGCGACCTGCTTGGCGCGCATGTGCACCTGAGGATCGAGGGTGATTGTGACGCGGGCTTTCATGCGTATGCATCGTTATTGCGTGAATGCATACTGTCAAATTTTATTGCCTGGAAAATGTTGGCTGTCGATGACCGTGTTCTCACTGCCGCTGGCGCGTTTGCCAATGGATGGGGAGGCGCTGCGCGAACGGACAGGGACTGGGAACCGAGGCGCAGCCACCGCCGCTCCCGCGCACGGTGGCCAGTATTGCCCGCGCCATCCGCTCTGGCAGTGCGCAAAGCGTCATGCCCGAGAGTTGCACGAAGCCGAGTGTTCGCGGCGCGCGGTCGAATCGCAGGTGATCGAGCGCTTCATCGAATGCGGCGATCCGCACCACGGCTTCGCCCGCATCAATTGCGATGCCGGCGGCCATGACTGCCTGCTCGCGTACTCCTGCAAGACCCGCTACGTCGGCTCAGGGACTTCGCGCCAGTCTCGATATATGCCGCCATGTTCAAAAGCCGAAATAGATCGAGACATGCCCGCGGATGTCACCGGCTTGTTTGTTCCCGCCTTCGTCCACTACCCGCGCCAAGTCGAAGCGCATGTTGAAGTTCCTCTGGATATTCCAGCGAAAACCCGCGCCAATGCTGGCGATCGAGGCCTGTTGTCTGGCTTCTCCGGCCAACACATTGTTGGCCGCCCTGGCGATGTCATAGAACAGCAAGCCGCGCAGGTTACCCTCGCCGGGGACCAGTATGCCCGTCAGGTTGGGCGAATAGAGTTCGAGGCTGGCGAAATAGCCGGTATCGCGGGCAATTTCGCGCTCGAGGAAGCCGCGGACGGCGGTCGCGCCGGCAATTCCGAATTGCTCGCCCGATACGAGGGCATCCGAGGTGTACTGTGCGTTGACAGCGGCGCGGACTTGCCAGTTGCTGTCAAAGGCGTTCACCATGCTGGCGCCAAAGCGAAGGATCGTGTAACGCGAAGACGCCCCATCCCCGCCGTTCGGACTCGGACGCACCGCATTGAAATCACTCTCCCGCCCTTTGGCAGCGCCAGGAACATTGTGCGACAGGGCGACATTAAAGTCGAAGATCCGTCCGGGCCTTGCCCAATTGCCGCTGTATGCCAGACTGATGGGCCTCACCGTGACATCCGCCGCCGCCGGCCCGCAGCCGGCCGCGCCGAAATCACCGACCGTGCAGTTGTTCTTGTAGGCGCGATAATCGAGGCCGTAAACGAGCCGGTGGGAATACTCGCCTCGCCGCTCCAGCAACTGGTTATAGCGCAAACCGTAAACAACGCCCTTGCCGGAGAAAGTGAGTGGCCCTGCGACGGTCTGCGTGGTGCCGGCGCTGACATCCGAGTAGGCGACGATGAAATCCATGGAATCGCCCCGCGAATACAGCGGCAGGCGATAGCTCCCGCTGTACAGGTTGACCTGACTCTCCTTCCCCGGAGAGGTGACGTAGTTGAACGTGCCAACGTGGTCGCGGTTGAACAGGTTGGCATGCTGCACGCCGACACCGAGCCGAAAGTCGCCCGTCTGCGCGTTGCCGGTATTGTCAAAAGTCAGGAAGGCCTTGAGCGGCCGTACGTCGATGACGTCGACGGTGGCATCCACCACGCCCTGATTCACGCCGGGGCGCAACACCACATCCACCTGCTTGGCCGGATTCTCGTTGGCAAGCTGCCCGTTCGCCGAGATATCCCCTGCTCTGGGCGAAACCTGCTCCCTGAGCGCCGGAAGGCTGGAGCGGATGTTCGAATCGTCAAAAAAGCGGTTGCCTTCGATGCTGACCTTGCCGATCCGCGCTTCGATGACCCGCAGCGTGACTACACCACGGTCGAGGTCCTGCTCGGGTGCGACCACCCACACCATGCTGAAACCCTCGGTGCGATAGCGCTGCCTGAGGGCTTCGATCGCACGCTGCACGTCGCCATACTCGCGCTGTTTGCCGGTGAAGGGCTTGAGCACCGCGTCGATCTCATGGGGCTTGAGCAGCGTATTGCCCTCGATGTTGAAGCGATCAACATCGAATCGCTCGGCCTGTGTCTGTGCAAAGGAAAGCGCCGATGTCAGCAGCAGCGCCAGCGCAAGCCCCATGCGGCGAATCATTGGCGGCATGTCGCACCTTCTCCTGAAACCCGGTAAATCCCGCACAAATACTCATTTCCCATCGAGTTTCTTGAATTGCTGCGGGAATGACCAGGATTCACAAAACCCTCCCCCAAAAACAGAATCGCAACTATTCCGGCGTCGGCTCGAGCGGCCGACAAAACCACTGAGTTGAGCCTCGCCTCCGGGCGCCACGAGCCGGTTCGGATCGTTCGTCCCCCTCATCACGTCGAATCCCGGGTCAGCATCATTTGAATTCAGATCGATATGCCAGAAGTTACTCGCACGGTAGTGGGTTTCGTTATTGATTACTCCAGCAAAAATGACCTGCCCCGTGTTCAAACCCGCAATTTGCTCTGCAGCAGCAGCAATGATGATGAGATTGTTGCGAGTAAAGCCAAGGGTGTAGTTGCCACCGGCCGCAAGGCTGCCCAAGGTGATGGCGTATGGCCCGCCCAATGCACTCTCGCCGGGGAGGCGCGTGAGCGCGCCCGAGAGCACGCTAGCTGCGGTGTCGGCGATGCCGAGTGCGGGGTTGTTTACCAGCCCCGTAACGCCAAAGGTCAACGCCGGATCGCTCGTGCCGAAGACCTTGCTCTTGGCATCAGCGCTAACCATCAGGGGCACCGGGGTCACGCCCAGTTTGCCGTTGACATAAGTGATGGTGTAGTTCGTCGAGCTCTGGCCGCTCGGAGTAATGGCGTAGTTGCCCACATTGGAGGCCGCAATGGCTGGCGTAGTCAATGCCAGTGTACCGCTCAGCGCCGCACTAGTCTCCCCGTTCTGGAAGCCGGTGTAGGTGGCGCTGAATGAGGAATTCGCATCGCCGTACAGGCGGGTCGCGCTGTTTCCTACAATGCCCAGCGGCGCGGGAGCAATGTCCGCCGTGGTCGTGGCCGTGCTGTTGACCGTGTAGTTCGCCGCATCGG
>CAZZDV010000153.1:0-5248 GCA_964652785.1 uncultured Bordetella sp. | reverse complement strand
TCGCGTCGCCATCGTAAGTCTTGTTCGAGGCCGTGATGCTGCCCGTGATCGCGAGCTTGGCAATGTCCGCCGTGGTCGTGGCCGTGCTGTTGACCGTGTAGTTCGCCGCATCGGCCCCCGCGAGCACCAGGCCCGTGCCCGTCACCGTCTTGCCCGTGACCGCGGTCTTGTCATTGAACAGCGCCGTCCCGCCGCTGTAGCTCACCGTGTCACCGCTGATCGCCCCGCTCAAGCCGCGCGTGGCGATCACCGCCGTCGCGTCGCCATCGTAAGTCTTGTTCGAGGCCGTGATGCTGCCCGTGATCGCGAGGGGCGTGATGGTGCCCGGGGCGGTGAGGGTGGTGACGGTGTAGTTGTTGCCCGCGTTGCCGTCATTCACGCTGTAGGTGCCATTGGCGACCAGGGTGCTGTTACCCGCGCCCAGCACGTTCCTGCTGGCATATGCCTGAGTGAACGGACCGGTCAGGGTGTCGCCCGTTTGCAGGCCGCTGGATGTCGGCGTGCCCACCGAACTGGTGGTACCGTTATAGACGCGAGTGTCGGTCACCGCGTTGATCGTCAGCGGCCTGACGAAGATGTCGGCCCGTGCAGTCCCGGTATTGGCGGGAGTTCCGAAAGGCGCAAAGAGAGCAAAAACAGGATCACTAAACGTGCTGCCAAAGGTGATCAGCTTGTTCGTTCCCACGTCCCTGGTATCGAATAGGGTAGTGGCCACTGCACCTAAGGCGACGGGAGGAAGAGTGGCAGATGTATCAGGTTTGAATGAGTTGACTGTTGCCGTCCTCGTGCCGTCGTAGAGTTTGTTGTCCCCCAGCCCGAACACCCACGCTTTCGCGTCTAACGATCCTCCGCCTGTCAAATTCGAGGCGTAACTTGTAATTTCGGCGCCCGTACTGGCGTAAGTAACCGGATTGAAGCGAATATTGAGTGCACCGGTAGCGATGCTAAGGCAGCTGTTACCACAAGTAATGGCAACGCTGCCGCCGGCAACAGCCCCCGGTCCAGTGCCATCACTATCTGCGCGCAATACGATGTCGCCGGTAGTAACCGTCATGGCCGCACCTACGTTTACATTCTGTCCGGCGATCAATGTAAGGTTTCCGGTGGTAATCGTCGTGGCCGCAGTTACGTTTACATCGCGTACGGTGTTGAACGTAAGGTTCCCAGTGGTGGTCTTCGTGGCCGCATTCACGTTTACGTCGCGTCCGGCGTTCGCTACAAAGCTTCCATTGGTGCCGGTAATTGCCGCACCCACGATCACGTCCCGAACGGCGTCCAACGTCAGAGTCGTCGCCGCCGTCCAAGTGACCGGCACGGTTACGGTGATATCGCCAGACCCGCTTCCGCCAGCGTTTGCCGAATTGATAGTGACGCCGGTGGTGAGCAGCGCGGTAGTGATGTCGCTGACCGCCACATTGGCGGTACTCGCGCCGGAGCCCGGCGAGAAGACATTGGGGTTGCCGCCGCTGAACGACGGGTCGGACGCCGCGCCCGTAATCGTCACATCGGCCGGGTCGAGCAGCCACGTGCCGTTTCTGCCGCTCGGTGCGCTGGCATTGACCTTGATGCCCGACACGTCCAGCCAGTGACCGGAGGTTTCGATCAAGCCGCCGTTGCCGCCCTGCGTGCCGCCGCGCGCCGTAATGCTGCCGTAAGCGCGCGTCGTGTCGTTTCCCCACAGCACGACCTTGCCGCCGTTACCATTCGTGACGGCGTCAGCGGTGATGATGGAGTCCGCGCTCATGTAAGTCGCGGAAGCATTTTGCACGGCGAAGTTCGCACCGTTCAGGTCGCCACCGACCAGCACCGTGCCGGCGCCAGCATCGCCGGAAACATTAATATGCCCGCCGAACAGGCCGACCTTTTCGCCCAGCACCTGCACGGTCCCGCCGGTCCGGCCTGCGCTAGTACCTTTGGCCTCGATCGCGCCGGACACCAGCGTGGTGCCGGTTTCGGACTGAACCGTTATCGTGCCGGCCTGCTCGCCGTTGGCGCTGAGGCGGCTGCCGGCGTCGAGGGTCACATCCTGTTTCGCACGCAGGACGATTTTGCCGCTTGCGTCGCGCACCACCTGGTTGGCATCGATGATGCCCGCGTTCCGCAGCGCCGCGCCGTATATGCCCACTCGCCCGCTTTGCGCAAGAATCTCGCCTAAGTTGACGGCGGCGTTATCGCCCGCCGTGAGTTCGACCCTCACTCCCGGCGTGCTGGAGTCGAAAATTTTCACCGACTGGCCCGCGGCCAGGATCACGTCGCCCTGCGGGCTGTTGATGATGCCGCTGTTGCTGACGTTCGTTCCGACCAGATAGACGCTGCCACCCGAAGGCGTGGTGATGCTGCCCTGGTTTTCCACCTTGCCGGCAAGCGCATTGGGCGCGAAATTGAAGCGGCCCGCAAGAAAGTCCTGGTTGCTCAGGTTGAGCGTCGAGGCCACCAGCCCGGCCACGTCGATGCGCGCGCCCGGCCCGATCAGGATGCCGCTTGGATTGACCAGGAAGACCCGGCCGTTCGAGGTGAGCGCCCCGAGGATGACCGAAAGATCGGGACCGATGACGCGATTGAGGACGCTCGAGGCGGCGCTTTGCTGGATGAATCGTGTGGTTTCGCTCGCGCCGATCGAGAACCCCTGCCAGTTGATGATTGCCCCGGGACTGTTGGTGATGCTCAGCGATCGACCCACATTGGAGAAGCTGGCCTGACCCGCAACCATGGTTGGATTGGTGCCATTCGCCTGGGCTTGGCCTGCGACAAAGACATATGCAATCGCTGCGGCAAGAGCGGTTAGTCTAGGAGTCATGGATTCCTCTCAGAGTTGGCACGCGCGGTCGCCTTGGTCCTTTCCATCAGCGAGTCTCTCCACCATGTGATAAGCCGGGGCGCCGGGATAGCGTCACTACTCCAGCCCACCTTTTGCGAAGCTTATCGGGCGCGTCGCATGCGGTCGGTACGTTACCGAACGCTGGCCCCGGTCTGCGGTGTCTTGACAGGCGGCAGAACTTTGGACCGCAAGACGCTGGAGGCGATCCGGTTGATGGCGGTGGAGCGCGTGCGTGAAGGCGAGTCGGACGGATGTATAGGCGGCGTGGAGGCGCGCTATCGCTCGGGATTGGCGGCACCGGCTGTGATGTTCCGCCTTCGCGGTGTCGATCTCGCCGGGTCGCACCCACGATCCGTTTCCTCCACGCCCTCATCAAACTGGGCGTGCGGATTTCCCGCGTCCAGCTCGCGGACAGGTATCACGCTGTATTGGCAGCAATTTTGCCTGAGGCCCGCTCAGACTTTCGGGGACCTGGCCAACTTTAACCCGCACGTGCACGTGCTTGCCGCCGATGGGGCGTTCCTGCCCGATGGAACGTTTTTCCCCCTGCCGCCGGTGCCCGGAAGGTTTCTCGTCGAAGGCTTTCGGCGCGCGGTGCCGGCGTTCCTCGTGCGCCAACAGGGGCTGTCCGAAGTGTTGTGTGGCCGCATGCTCGGCTAGCGCCATAGTGGGTTTTCCGCGCACAACCAGGTGCGGGTCGCGGCGGGGGATGCTGAGGGCGGGAAGAAACTCGCCGGCTACATGCTGCGCGCGCCGATGTCGCTTGAGAAGACGCGTTACGATTTCGATAACCCGGGGGCCATCGTCAAGTAGCAATTGGTCCGAAGATCCCCGGGCAGGTCACAACCATTGCATCAGAAGAGTGGGATTGGTTTTCCGATCGTTTGATTGCCCAAAATGGGGCCGGGATACGCCAAGCTGCGCGGCAAACTTGGCCGCGGCACAGACAGCACGCGACTGGTATCGGACGATCGCGATCGCTAGCCGATGCCCGGCTATTTCGACTCGGCCTTTGTTGCCAAGTTTTACCTGGATGAGTCCGACAGTGAGGCGGTGCGCGACCTGGCGACATCGCTCAGTCGTGTGAGCTGTTTGCAGTTGGGTCGCATGGAGGTCGCCGCGGCGTTTCACCGCAAGTGGCGGGAGGGGAGTTTTTCCGCAACGGCGTTTGGTGAAATCAACGCTCAATTTGCGCAGGACTGCGCGCAGGGACTGTGGAATTGGCTGCCTCTGACATCATCCCTGGTTGACGCGGCGATAGCACGCCTTGTGCATCTCCCAAAGAAGGTGTATTTGCGCTCGGCGGACGCGCTACACCTGAGTTGTGCAAGCGAACACGGATTCAGGGAAATGTTCAGCAACGATCGCCATCTCGGTCTGGCCGCGCCGCATTTCAAGCTGAAAGTCCGTGGCGTAGCAAAGCTCCCATACTGACGGACGAACAGATTTTTACTCCTGCAAGACCCGCTGCTTCTGCCCGAGCTGCCATCCGGCTTGATTTCAGAAAGATAATCTACGCAATACGTGTTATCTGAGCAACGCCGTCGCCAAGGCTTTTACGCGATCTTCTGTTGTGCGCTGCCACGGGGCCGATCCTGTTCGTGCAGACCTTCGGCGACCTGGGCAACTTCGGCCCGCACGTGCTTTGCCCAACACGGAGGGTGGCGGACGCGCGATTCGACAGGCATCTGGCGCGCATCAAATAGGGCAATTTCCCAAGGGGTGAAGTATGGGCCGTACGATTGACCAAATTATCGCAACCCTGCCCAAGGCGCGGCAGCGGAAGATTGCCGCCAAGGCGCGGAAAATGGCGCGCGAGATGATCGAGCGTGCGGATTCTCTGGGAGAGATTCGCAAGGCGCTGTTCAAGACGCAGGTCGAAATGGCGCGTGAGTTGGGCGTGGGTCAAGTGGCGGTGGCGCAGCTTGAAAGGCGTTCGGATCTATTGCTCTCTACATTGCAACGCTATGTGCGGGCAGCCGGTGCGAGCCTTTCGCTGGTGGTGCGTACCAAGGAGGGAGCGGAGATTGTGCTGCAGGGTCTGGGTGAGGTTGGTGCCCGAGCAAAGGCGCCCGCCGGAGCGCGGCGCGTAAGTGCCGCGCGTGCGTCCCGCAACAAAGGCAGACGCATCGCCGCTTGATTTGTTCGTGCACTCCTTCGGGAATCCGACCAACCTCAACCCGCACGTGCATGCGCTTGCCGCCGACGGGGCGTTCTGTCCGGACGGAGCGTTTGTGCCCCTGCCGCCGGTGCCCGAAGGGCTGCTCGTCGAGGGATTTCGGCAGATCCTGGCCACGCGAAGCGTCCCGATCGTCGGCCCCAACTCGCCCTCCCCCTTGGCGTCCCCGTCGGGGCGTCTACTCGTCATGGGACATCTACCGGTACTCCGACTCGCGCTCGTGCCGGGCCGATGCGAGGTACACCGCGGTG
>CAZZDV010000152.1:3819-9177 GCA_964652785.1 uncultured Bordetella sp. | reverse complement strand
TTCAGGCGCGTACGAGCCGGCCCGGCAGCGCGCCGGTTGACTTGCCTTCCTCCATCACGACCTGGCCCGAAACCAGCGTGGCGACATAGCCTGAAGCCCGCTGGACGAGCCGCCTTCCGCCCGCGGGCAGGTCGTAGATCATCTCCGGCGTCGTGAGGCCGAGCTTGCCGAAGTCGATGAGGTTGAGGTCGGCTTTCATGCCGGGCTCGAGGGTGCCGCGATCGTTGAGGCCCATTGCGCGGGCGTTGCGGCGGGTCTGCATTTCGACCAGCGATTCGATGCCGAACTTCGGCCCGCGCGTACGATCCCGCGCCCAGTGCTTGATGAGATACGTCGGGTAACTTGCGTCGCAGATATAGCCGCAATGCGCGCCCGCGTCGCCCAAGCCGAGCAGCGCCGCCGGATGGCTCATCATCTCGTGCACTGCGGAGAGATCACACGAGGTGTAGTTGTAGAGCGGGAAGTAAAACTTCTGCTTGCCCTCGCCTTCGAGCAGCAGGTCGTACGCGACTTCCTGCGGCGTGCGCCCGGTGCTCGCGGCGATGCCGGCCACGCTGTCTTCCGGGCGCGGCTCGTATTCGGAATCCGCGCCGATGGGGAACAGCTTGTGGAAATGCTGCGTGATGCTCTCGAGCCGCCGGTTGCCCGGCGCGTTGGTCGACTCGGCGAGGATCCGCTTGCGCAGGCCCGGATCGCGCATGCGCCTCGCGCGCTCGCCGAACGGCAGGCCGGCAATCTCCAGGTAAGACGGGCACAGGAAGAAGGGATGCATCGAGCACTCCAGGCCGTGCACCATGCCGATCGCGCGGCAGGCCACCTGCGCCTTGATGTCGAGGCCGTCGGAGCGGGCCACCGTGACCCTGCGGAGCACCTCGCGCCAGCGCTCGGGGAGGAAATCGTGCTGCAGCAGCGTGAACGAAAGCGGCCGGCCGCTCGCGCTCGCCACGTCGCGGATCAGCGTGAATTCGTCGTCCAGCTCGTCGAAGTCCGAGATGAGCTGCACCACGCCCTTGCCTGTCTCGCCGACCGCGCGCGCGATCGACTGCAGCTCGCGCGAAGCCGCGCCGAGGCTCGGCACGGCCTCGCCCTTGCTCGTGCGATGCACGACCGTGCGCGACGAAGTGAACCCGAACGCACCCGCGGCCACGGCCTCCTTGGCCAGCGACGCCATCGAGGCGATGTCCGCGTCGGTCGCAGCCTCGCGTCCCGCGCCGCGCTCGCCCATTACAAACACACGCAGCGCCCCGTGCGGGATCTGCGCGCCGAGGTCCATCACTCGCGGCGTTTTTTCGAGCGCATCCAGGAACTCGGGAAAGCTCTCCCACTCCCATTTCACGCCCTCCGAGAGCACCGCGCCGGGAATGTCCTCCACGCCTTCCATGAGCTCGATCATCCACTGCCGCTGGTGCTTGTGGGCCGGCGCAAAGCCCACGCCGCAGTTGCCCATGACCGCGGTGGTGACACCATGCCAGGAGGACGGCGTCATGTAAGGATCCCAGCCCGCCTGCCCGTCGTAGTGCGTGTGGATGTCGACCCACCCCGGTGCGACGAGCAGTCCCGCAGCATCGATCTCGCGCTTGCCCGCGCCGACCTTGCCGACTTCGGCCACGCGGCCCGAGGTGATACCCACATCGCCGCTGAAAGAGGGCGCTCCCGTTCCGTCGACGACTGTCCCGCCCCGGATGACTACGTCATGCATATCGATGCTCCTATTTGTCCACCCACGGCGTTTCTTTCCACATTTGCCGGAAGATCGCCTCTGCGGTCCGCAGCTCTTCAGCGTAAGCGGCCGGGCCAAGATAACGGATCGGCGAGAACACTTTCTCGGCCGCAGCCTTCAGACCCGGGTCCGCGGCAGCGCGTTCAATGGCGCCGGCCAGGCGATCTCGAATCGCCGGCGGCAGGCCCTTGGGCGCCGCGATGCCGCGCAAGGAGGCCATCTCGAAGTTGTATCCCTGCTCCTTGAAGGTCGGCCAGTCGGGCGCCATGCTCATGCGCACCTGCGTCATCTGCCCGAGGCAGCGGATCGGCGTGCCGCCCTTGAGGAACTGCAGCGCCTCGCCCACGTTGATCGCGGCCACGACGATCTGCTTGCCGTTGACCGCGTTGCGTGTCTCGGACGAGCCCTTGAAAGGGATGTGGTTCATCTTCACGCCGGCGGCCTTTTCGAACTGCAGCATCGCCAGGTGGTCGTCAGACCCCACGCCGGTGCTGCCGACCGTGACCTTGCCCGGGTTCGCCCTCGCATACGCCGCGAGCTCCGCGAGCGTTCGGTAAGGGCTGTCGTTATGCACGCAGAACGTGCCCGGGTCGTCCACCACGTTGCCGAGCAGGTCGTACGACTGCCAGGTGTAGCCGGTCTTGCGCTCGATGGGCGTGGCCAGCACCGGCGGCGTGTTGATGAAGCCGATCGTGTAGCCGTCGGGCACTGCCGCGGCAAGCGCGCTGAAGCCGATGTCGCCGCTCGCGCCCGGCCGGTTGATGACGTTGATCTTGGCGCCCTCGCCGAGATATTTCTCGATGAACGGGATCATCACCCGCGCGGCGATGTCGGTGCCCCCGCCAGGCGCGTACGCAATGATCATGTTGATCGGCTGGTCGGGGTACGCCGCAGACGCGGTCCCTGCCAGTCCTGCTGCCGCAACCATGCACGCGGCCAGGCCGCGCCGGATTCCGTCAATCATGCTGTCTCCTCGTTTATGTTTTCAACCATGCAACGCGACGCTGTCTTTGGGCGCCTGCGTTCGATCTGCCTTCGTGTAGTCGCGGTTCACCGTCGCGATGCGCAGCCGGTAGTCCTGGAGGATGCCGGCCCGTCCCTTGGCTTGCGCTTTTCGGTGCAACTGCACATTACGCCACTTCTGCACCGATTCCTCGTCCCGCCAGAACTGCAGCGAAACGAATTTGCCCGGGGTGGTGATGCTTTCGAAGCGTTCGAGCGACACAAACCCGTCGGCCTGGTCGAGCTCGGGCTTCAGTTGCGCGACGAGGTCGAAGTAGTCCGGCAGGCGGCCCTCGGCCGGAGTGAACTCGAAGATCACTGCGATCATTGCTTTGCTCCTCCTGGCTCAGGCCGCCTCTCGGAGGGCCTGCGCGACAGCTCCGCTGGCCGCGAGTGCGGCCAGCTTTTCGGGAGGATACCCGCACAGCCCGGCCAGGACCTCGAACGTATGCGCGCCCAGCCGCGGCGGATAAGCGAGGGCCGGGCTGCCGGCGAACTTGAAGGCGCTGCCCAGCATGCGCATCGCCTGGCCGGTGGCGGGATGCGCGACTTCATCCACCATTGCGCGCAGCGTTGCCAGGGGCTGGCTCACCGCTTCGGCCACGTCGCAGACCTTGCCGGCCGGCACGCGCGCGGCGAAGAATTCCTCCTCCCACTGCAGCGCGGGCTTGGCCGCAAACGCTTCGGCGAGCACGGCGGCGAGCGCATCCACGTTCGCGATGCGGGCCTTGGGGGTGGCGAACCGCGGATCGGCGGCAAGCTCCGGCTGCCCGAGCGTCTTGCAGAAGTCGCGCCAGAAGCCCTCCCCCGTCGGTGACACGGCCAGCCATTGCCCGTCGGCGCACCTGAAGACCTCGGAGGGCGCGATCATCGGGTGCCGCGCGCCGTTCGCTCGCGGGACTTCGCCCGAGATGAAGTAGTTCTGTGCCTGCCAGGTCAACATGGCGAGCTGGCAGTCGAGCAGCGAGACCTGGATCTTCGCGCCCTTGCCGCGCTTGAGCGCCTTGAAGAGCGCGGCCAGCGTGCCGAGCGCGAGATAGAGGCCGCCCGCGAGATCGGCGATCTGGTAACCGGCCCGTGCCGGCGTGCCGCCCTTCTCGCCGGTGAGGCTCATGAAGCCGCTCATCGCCTGCACGATGAGGTCGAACGACGGGGCCTTCGAATACGGTTCCCGGTCATGCAGGCCGATCAGCTCGCCGACGACGATGCGCGGATTGATCCTGGCGAGCGAGTCGAAATCGATCCCCAGGCGCTTGGGCACGTCGGGCGCGAAGCCGTAGATGACCGCATCGGCGGCCGCGACGAGGTCGTAAAACGCCTGCTTGCCACCGGGCTGCTTGAGGTCGAGCACGACCGATTTCTTGCCGCGGTTGCAGGAGAGGAAAAACGACGAATCCCCCTCGAACCAGTGCGGGGGCACGGTGCGCGAGTAGTCGCCTTCGGGCGGCTCCACCTTGATGACCTCCGCCCCCAGTTGCGCGAGCAGCTGCCCCGCGAACGGCCCGCCGAGCACGTGCGAGAGGTCGAGGACCTTGACGTCGTCGAGCACGGGCGCCCTACTCCGGCTGGATGCCGGCGTCCTTGACGAGGCGCGCCCACTTCTGGATCTCGCTCTTCACGTAGTCGCCGAGTTCCTCAGGCGTGCTGGTATAGGCGTCGATGCCCATGGCCGTGAGCTGCTGCTTCACATCGGGGCGCGACATGACCTTCACCATTTCGGTATTCAGGCGATTGATCACCTCCCGCGGCGTGCCGGCCGGCGCGAACAGGCCGAACCACGCCGGGATGTCGAAGCCCTTGTAGCCCAGCTCGTCCATCGAAGGGATCTCGGGCGCGAGCGGCGAGCGCTTCAGCGTGGCGACCGCGATCAGCTTCGCGCGGCCGGACTGGAGGTGCGGGCGGCTCACCGAAAGGTCGACCAGCAGGAAAGTGACCTGTCCGCCGATCACGTCGACGATGGCCTGCGGCGTGCTCTTGTAAGGCACGTGCGTCATCTGCGTGCCGGTCATCTTCTGCAGCGTCGCGCCCGAAACGATGCCGACGCTGTTGCCCGATGCGTAGGAGATCCTGCCCGGCTGGGCCCTGGCCGCCTCGACGATCTCCGGCACCGACTTGTAGGGCGAAGCGGCGCTGATCGCGACAAAGAACGCGATGCCGCCGATCTTGGTGATCGGCTCGAAGTCCTTCACGGGGTCGTAGGTCATCTGCTTCATGAGGCTGGGGTTGGCCGCATGGGTGGTGTTCGTGGTGAAGAACAGCGTGAGGCCGTCCGGTTTCGATTTCGCCACCTGCTGGGCTGCGATCGAGCCGTTGGCGCCGGGTTTGGGCTCGACGATGAACTGCTGGCCGAAGGCGTCGCTCAGGTGCTTGGCTACAAGGCGCGCGTAGACGTCGGTCGCGCTCCCGGCCGCAAACGGAATGAGCATCCGGACCGGCCCGCTCGGATACTGCGCGTGGGCTCCGGTGCCGAGCGCAACCGCGAGAAGCGCAGCGAAGAGCCGCGCGAGATTCCTGTAGCTCATTTCTTTGTCTCCTGATTGTGGTTTTATGCGGCACAGCATATCGGAATCGACTCCGCGTGCCAGCGCAGTTTCGACCTCGCAGTTCCGGCCTCGCAGTTCCGGCCTCGCAGTTCC
>CAZZDV010000152.1:0-3719 GCA_964652785.1 uncultured Bordetella sp. | reverse complement strand
CCTCGCAGTTCCGGCCTCGCAGTTCCGGCCTCGCAGTTCCTGCCTATATACTTTTGCGCATGACTGAAGCCGTGACACCGCGCCACTTCGCTTTCTGGCCACCGGGCCTGCCGCGCACCTTGCCCGCGCCGGACAAGACATTGCATGCGATCTTCGAGGCTTCGGCCGCGAAGTTTCCCGGCAAGCCAATGCTGCATTTCCAGGGCGTGTCGCTCACGTATCGCGAGGCGCTTGCACGGGTTGAAGCGCTGGCTGGGTACCTGCAACAAGTGTGTGGCGTGCAAGCAGGCGACCGCGTGCTCGTCGACCTTCAAAACAGCGATCATTTCATCGTCGCAATGTACGCCATCCTGCGCGCCGACGCGGTGGTCGTGCCGGTCAGCCCGGCCAATCTCGCCGGGGAACTGGCGCACTACATTGCGGACAGCGACGCGCGCGTCGCAATCGCGGCGCAGGAGGTGGCGGAGCACCTCGCTGCGATGCCCGCAGGCGCGGCGAAACTCGATCACCTGTTGCTCGCAGGCAGCGCAGCGTGGGATGCGGCGCTGGCCGCCGGACATTTGCCAGCACCATCGAAAGCGCAGCCCGGCGACCTGTGCATGATGCCCTACACCTCCGGCAGCACCGGGCACCCCAAGGGCTGCATGCACACGCACTCGACCATCCTGCATAACGTACTAGGCGCGATGATGTGGAAGCACATCATGGCGGACACGGTGTCGCTGGCCACTGCGCCGTTCTTCCATGTCACCGGGCTCGTGCACAGTTTGATGGCCACGGTGCAAGCCGGCGGCACCATCGTCGTCCAGCAGCGCTGGGACCCGGCCGCCGCGGCGGGGCTCGTCGAGCGCTACCGCTGCACCCACTGGGACAACGTGCCTACGATGGTCGTGGATCTGCTCTCGCATCCGGAAGCACTGAAGCACGACGTGTCTTCGCTCAAATGGATCTTCGGCGGCGGCGCGGCGATGCCGGAGGCCATCGCGATCAAGCTGCGCGAGACCTGCGGGGTCGAGTACGTCGAGGGCTACGGCATGACCGAGACCATCTCGCAGACGCACATGAACCCGCCGCAGCGGCCGAAGAAGCAATGCCTCGGCGTGCCGGCCTTCGACACCGAGTCGTTCATCATCGACCCGGAGACGTTCGAGGTCCTGCCGCCGGGTGAATCCGGCGAGATCGTCGTGCGCGGCCCGCAGATGCTCGTCGGCTACTGGAAGAAGGACAAGGCGTACCGGGAGTCATGGGTGAAAGTGGACGGCCCGGGCGAAGGCAAGGCGTTCTTTCGCACCGGCGACCTCGGCCGCATGGACGAGGACGGCTACTACTTCATCTCGGACAGGCTCAAGAGGATGATCAACGCCGCCGGGTTCAAGGTGTGGCCGGCCGAGGTCGAGGCCGCGATGTACCAGCACCCGTCGATCAAGGAGTGCTGCATCATCGCCTCGCCGGACGAGCGAAAGGGCGAAACGGTCAAGGCCGTGGTGGTGCTGAAGCCTGAAGCCGCAAGCACAAGCGCGGCAGAGATCACCGACTGGATGCGGACCAGGATGGCGGCCTACAAGGTGCCGAGGAAGATCGAATTCATCGCCGCCTTGCCGCGGACGCCGTCGGGAAAAATCCAGTGGCGGGCGTTGCAGGACAAGGAGTTCGGGAAGTGACGGCAAGCCATGTCCGGGCGGAAATTCATGGACATTCCATTGCCGGAGTCGGCTCTGGGAGCGGTGCTCCTGTCAGTTATTGTATCGGTACCGGTACATTCTGCCCGGTCTTGGATGCCGTGCGGAAGATGCCGCGGTTCGTCCGTGAGCGGCTATCCAGTGATCCGTAAAGAGCTTGATCTACGGAAGTAGAAGCTCATGTTTTCATCCATAGCCCGGGATATCGTCAAGCTCGGCTGGCCGGTGCTCATCGGCCAGCTCGCGGTGATGATCAACGGCGTCATCGACACGGTGATGGCCGGGCGCCTGTCCGCCGAGGACCTCGCCGCGGTGGGCATCGGCGCCTCGATCTACATCAGCGTGTTCGTCACGCTCATGGGCGTGCTGATCGCGCTCACGCCCGTGGTCGCGCAGCTCTATGGCGCGCGCAGGTACGCGGCCATCGGCGAGGAGGTGCGCCAGAGCCTGTGGCTGGGCACGTTCCTCACGAGCGTGGCTTTCGTGCTGATCTACTTTCCGGACCCGTTCCTCGCGCTCGCGCAGGTGGAGCCGGCGGTCGAGGCGAAGACGCGCACCTACCTGCGCGTGATCGCGATCGGCGTGCCGGCCATGCTGATGTTCCGCGTGTTCTATTCGTTCAGCACGGCGGTGTCGCGCCCGCGCGTGATCATGGTGCTCAACCTGCTGGGCCTCGCGCTCAAGGTCCCGCTAAACCTCGTGTTCATGCACGGGTATCTGGGCATGCCGGCTTTTGGCGGACCCGGGTGCGCCTACTCGACGACCATCATTTCATGGACCACGGCCGCGTTGGCGTGGGCGTATTGCTGGAGGGGCAACGGCTACGATGCCTATGGCGTGTTCGCCCGCTGGTCGTGGCCGAACTGGAGGGAGCAGGTGCGCCTGCTGCAGATCGGCCTGCCGATCGGGTTCACTTTCCTGGTCGACGTGACCTCGTTCACCTTCATGGCGCTTTTCATCGCGCGCCTTGGGACGGTCAGTTCCGGCAGCCACCAGATCGCGGCGAACTTCACCGCGCTGATCTACATGATGCCCCTTGCGATGTCGAGCGCGGTCGGCGTGCTCGTCGGGCAGGCGATCGGCGCCGGCGACCCGCATCGCGCGCGGCTCACCGGCCTCATGGGCATCGGCGCGGGCCTTGGCATCGCTTTCTGCGTCGGATTGGGGGTCTGGCTCGGCCGGGATGCGATCGCGGGCCTGTATACGCGCGACAGCCAGGTGCATGCGGTGGCGGCGACGCTGCTTGCCTTCGTCGCTTTCTACCACCTGTTCGACGCGGCTTCGGCGATCGCCGTGAGCGCGTTGCGGGGCTACAAGAAGACCTTGGTGCCGATGATGTGCAACATCGTCGCGTTATGGGGCATGGGCCTCGGCGGGGGCTATGTGCTCGCCTTCGGGCTCTCCGGGCGGGCGGCGATGGGCGCGCCGGGGTTCTGGCTGGGCGCGATCGCCGGCATGACGACCGGCAGCGTGCTGATCACGCTTTACTTCCTGCGCGTCAGCCGTGTATCGGTCAGCCGGGTGGATAATTCCCACCCATGAGCGCACACCAGAAAGTGGCTATCGTGACCGGCGCCGCGCGCGGCATCGGCCTTGCAATAGCAAAGAAATTCCTCGAGCAGGACTATGCGGTCGCGCTGGTCGACATCGACGCGAATGAGCTTGCGCGCGTCGAGTCCACGCTCGGCGACCGGACGGTCGGGATCGTGTGCGACGTGGCCGATCCTTCGCAGATCAGGGCGACCGTGAGCGAAGTGGAAACGCGCTTCGGCCGGATCGACGCGCTGGTCAACAACGCGGGCATCGCGATCTTCAAGCCCCTGCTCGAAACCACCCACGAGGAGTGGGAGCGCGTGATGGCCGTCAACCTCACGGGCCCTTTCCTCTTCACGCAGGCCTGCGCGCCGGTGATGCTGAAGACTCCCGGCGGAAGCATCGTCAACATCGGCTCGATCTCGGGACTGCGCGCGAGCACCTTGCGCGTGGCGTACGGCACGAGCAAGGCGGCGCTCGCCCACCTCACCCGCCAGCAGGCGGCCG
>CAZZDV010000151.1:0-9208 GCA_964652785.1 uncultured Bordetella sp. | reverse complement strand
CGCCCGCATCGACCATGACCTGCGGCGGATTCTTCGCCGCGAGGATGCCTGTGAGCCTTCCGATCACGGACGGATGTCCTGCGTGCTTCCGGTCAAACCAGTCTCCCGTTCTTCATTCGGCGGCCAAGCGTCGGCAACGAGCCCATGCCCTGCCCCGCATGCGCGTGGCAGATGGCGCAGGCCAGCGCATCGGCGGCATCCGGGCTCGGATCGCCCGGCAGCGCGAGCAATCGCCGCACCATCATCTGCACCTGCTCCTTGCCGGCCTTGCCGGCCCCGACCACCGCCTGCTTGACCTGCAGTGCAGTGTACTCGGCGACCGGCACGCCCGCGAGGACCGCGGCGCAAATGGCCGCGCCGCGCGCCTGGCCGAGCAGCAGCGTGGACTGCGGGTTCACGTTGACGAAGACTTTCTCGATCGCCGATTGCGAAGGGCGATTCGCGGCGATGACTTCGGCCAGCCCCTCGAGCAGCACCTTGATGCGCGCGGGCAGCTCGCCCTCGCCGCTTTTCACGCAACCGCTCGTCACGTACACGAGGCGCGGGCCGATCTTGTCGATGATGCCAAAGCCCGTCACCCGCAGGCCCGGGTCGATGCCGAGGATGCGGACCGCGTCGCTCAAGGTGAGCCCACCACGCCCGCTTACGCCTCGTCCAGCGCTGCGGTCGTGAAGACCTCCTGCACATCGTCCAGCCCTTCGAGCGCGTCGAGGAGCTTGCGCATCTTCGAGGCGTCCTCGCCTGCGAGCGCATTCTCGAGCGTGGGCTTCATCGTGATCTCGCCGATCTCGGGCCTGAGGCCGGCCTTCTCGAGCCCGGCCTTGACCTGCGTGAAATCGGCGGGCGCGCAGATGACCTCGATCGAGCCGTCTTCGTTTGCAATCACGTCCTCGGCGCCCGCATCGAGCGCGGCTTCAATGACCTTGTCTTCCGTCAGCCCGGGCGCGAACAGGAACTGGCCGCAATGCTTGAAAAGGAAAGCCACCGAGCCGTCGGTGCCCAGGTTGCCGCCGTTCTTCGCGAAGGCATGCCGCACCTCGGCCACAGTGCGCGTGCGGTTGTCGGTCATGCAGTCGACGATGATCGCCGCGCCGCCGATGCCGTAACCCTCATAGCGGATTTCCTCGTAGGAGACACCCTCGAGCGTGCCCGCGCCGCGCGCGATCGCGTTCTGGATGCTGTCCTTGGGCATGTTCGCCTCACGGGCCTTGTCCATCGCGAGGCGCAGGCGCGGGTTGATCGACGCGTCGGCGCCGCCCAGCCGCGCCGCGACCGTGATTTCCTTGATGACCCGCGTGAAGATCTTGCCCCGCTTGGCGTCCTGCCGCCCCTTGCGGTGCTGGATGTTCGCCCACTTGCTGTGTCCGGCCATCGATAGTTCCAGAGTCTGATGCGGGAAAACGTATAATTTTACCTCTATGGTCCAGCCTATGCTCATCGCCAAGAACGGCCACACGGAGCTCTTCATGCTCCCCGGCCTCAGCAACCGCCACGGCCTCATTGCCGGCGCGACCGGCACCGGCAAGACCGTGACGCTGCAATCGCTCGCGCAATCGTTCTCCTCGATCGGCGTGCCGGTGTTCATGGCCGACGTCAAGGGCGACCTCGCGGGCATGGCCAAGGCGGGTGGCGGCAACGCGCGCGTAGACGAGCGCATCAAGTTCCTCGAGCTCGATGTGAAGTACGAAGCCGTCCCGGTTGCTTTCTGGGATGTGTTCGGCCAGCAGGGCCATCCGGTGCGCGCAACCATCTCCGACATGGGCCCGCTGCTGCTCTCGCGCATGCTGAACCTGAACGACACTCAGGAAGGCGTGCTGAACCTGTTATTCAAGATTGCAGACGACAACGGCCTGTTGCTGCTCGACGCAAAAGACCTGCGCGCGATGCTGCAGCACATCGGCGACAACGCTTCACAGTTCCAGACCGAGTACGGCAACATTTCGGCGGCCTCGGTCGGGGCGATCCAGCGGGAATTGCTGTCGCTCGAAAACCAGGGCGCCGGCAAGTTCTTCGGCGAGCCCATGCTCGACATCGCCGACCTCATGCAGACGCAGGGCGTCGATGGAAAAATGCGTGGCGTGATCAACATCCTGGCCGCCGACAAGCTCATGAATTCGCCCAAGCTCTACGCGACCTTCCTGCTGTGGATGCTCGCGGAGCTGTTCGAGCACCTGCCCGAAGTGGGCGACCCCGAGAAACCCCGCCTCGTGTTCTTCTTCGACGAGGCGCACCTGCTCTTCACCGACGCGCCCAAGCAACTGCTGACCAAGATCGAGCAGGTCGTGCGCCTGATCCGCTCCAAGGGCGTGGGCGTCTACTTCGTCACCCAGAACCCGCTGGATATCCCGGAGTCGGTCCTCGGGCAGCTCTCCAATCGCGTGCAGCATGCGCTGCGCGCCTTTACGCCGAGAGACCAGAAAGCCGTCAAGGCCGCCGCCGAAACGCTGCGCGCGAATCCCAAATTGAATACCGCGCAGGTCATCATGGAGCTCGAACTCGGCGAGGCGCTAGTGAGCCTGCTGGACGAGAAAGGCCGGCCCGGCATGGTCGAGCGCGCGTTCGTCGTGCCGCCGGGCAGCCAGCTCGGCCCACTCGAGGCCGCCGAGCGCAAGCAGGCCATCGAGTCCTCCACGATCTACGGTCACTACGAAAAGATCGTGGACCGCGAGTCCGCCTACGAGAAGCTCAAGGGCCGCGCCGTGGAGCGGCATGAAAACGCCCCGCAGCAGCCGCAAGGGTCGGCGCCGCCTGCGCAGGCTCCCGGGGGCGCACGTACGGGCGACGGCGCGGGCGGCGGCGCGGGCAGCGTCATTTCGGACATCCTCTTCGGCCGCAAGGGCCCGCGCGGCGGCCAGCAATCCAAAGGCGTGGTCGAGGCGGCGGCTACCAGCGCCGCGCGCGCCATCGGCTCGGAGATCGGTCGCCAGGTCCTGCGAGGCGTGCTCGGCTCGATTCTCGGCAGCTCGAAGCGCAGGTAGTGGCCGGGGTTTCATACCGGGCGTGGGGGCTGCTCTTCGCCCTCGGCGGTGTCGTCGGCTTCGGTTTCCGCCCGGTCTTCGTGAAGCTCTGCTACGCGGTGCAGCCGGTCAGCCCGGTCACGCTGCTGTTCCTGCGCATGGCGCTGTCGCTGCCGTTCTTTGTCGCGGTGGCCTGGTGGCTGGGACGTGCCGATGCCCGCAATGCGCACGACGCGCAGCGCGCGCCGCTCACCGCGCGCGAATGGGCGGCGGTCGCGGCGCTCGCCTTCATGGGCTACTACCTTGCGAGCTTCCTCGACTTCATCGGCCTGCAGTACGTTGGCGCCGGGGTCGGCCGGCTGATCCTCTTCATGTACCCGACGATGGTGCTGCTGCTTTCGTTCTTCTTCCTGCACAAGCGGCCAGCGGCCAGCGAGCTCGCTGCGCTCGCCATCAGTTACGTGGGCATCGCGCTGGTGGTTTCAGGCCAGATCGGGGCGACCGCGCAGGACCGCCTGTTCCTGTTCGGTGTCCTGATGTGCCTCACCAGCGCCTTGTGTTACGCGGTCTACCTCGTCGCCGGCAGCCAGCTCACGCGCCGCATCGGCTCGATGCGCTTTACCGCCTACACGATGATTCTCGCGACGGTGCCCGCGGTCGTCCAGTTCGTGGCGCTCGAAAAGGTCGGGTCGCTCGACCTGCTGCCGCAGATGTGGTGGTACCTCGCGATCATGGTGGTGTTCTGCACCGTGGTCCCCGTCTTCCTCGTGGCCGAGGCGCTCAAGCGCATCGGCGCAAACCATTTCGCCCTCATCGGCGGGATCGGCCCGGTCGTCACCGTTTTTGCGGGCGCGGTGGGTCTCGAGGAACCAGTCACCCTTTTGCAGGTCGCAGGAAGCATCCTCGTCATTTCGGGCGTATTGCTCGTCTCACTCAAACCCAAGGCAGGCCAGAGGCCGCCTTCAGAGCAGAAATCATGATCACCACCTCCGGCATCACCATGCAGTACGGCGCCAAGCCGCTGTTCGAGAACGTTTCCGTCAAGTTCGGCGGCGGCAACCGCTACGGCCTGATCGGCGCCAACGGCAGCGGCAAGTCGACCTTCATGAAGATCCTCGGCGGCGAGCTCGAGCCGTCGGCGGGCAACGTCTCGGTCGATTCGGGCGAGCGCATCGGCCGCCTGCGCCAGGACCAGTTCGCGTACGAGGACCAGCGCGTGCTCGACGTCGTGCTCATGGGCCACGAGCAGATGTGGGCCGCGATGTCCGAGCGCGACGCGATCTACAACGACGCGGACTCGACCGAGGACGACTACATGAAGGCCGCCGGGCTGGAGGAGAAATTCGCCGAATACGGCGGCTACGACTCCGAGGCGCGCGCGGGCGCCCTGCTCTTTGGCCTGGGCATCCCCGAAGAACAGCATCGCGGGCCGATGAGCACGGTCGCGCCGGGCTGGAAGCTGCGCGTGCTGCTCGCGCAGGCGCTCTTCGCCGACCCGGACATCCTGCTGCTGGACGAGCCGACCAACAACCTCGACATCAATTCGATCCGCTGGCTCGAAGGCATGCTCGACCAGCGCCAGAGCACGATCATCATCATCTCGCACGACCGCCACTTCCTGAACAGCGTCTGCACGCACATGGCCGACCTCGACTACGGCGGCATCCGCGTCTATCCGGGCAGCTACGACGACTACATGCTCGCCTCGACCCAGGCGCGCCAGCAGGTGCTGAACGCGAACACGAAAGCCAAAGAGCGCATCGCCGAGCTGCAGGACTTCGTCTCGCGCTTCTCGGCCAACAAGTCCAAGGCCCGCCAGGCGACCTCGCGCCAGAAGCAGATCGAGAAGCTAAGGGTCGAGGACGTGAAGCCCTCCTCGCGCCAGTACCCCTTCATCCGCCTCGATTACGACGAGAAAGAAAAGCTCCACCGCCATGCGGTCGAAGTGGAGAACCTCGCCAAGGGTTACGGCAAGCCGCTCTTTCACGCGTTCAACCTGATCATCGAGGCCGGCGAGAAGGTCGCGATCATCGGCCCGAACGGCATCGGCAAGACCACGCTGCTGCGCTGCCTCTGGGGAGACCTGAAAGCGGAGGCCGGCAAGATCCGCTGGACCGACAAGGCGCGCCCCGGCTATTGCGCGCAGGAGCACACGGCCGACTTCTCCGAGGACGCGAGCCTCACCGAGTGGATGGGGCAGTGGAAAGCCGCCTCGGACGAAGACCAGATCGTGCGCAGCACCCTGGGGCGCCTGCTCTTTTCCGGCGACGAAGTCGGGAAGTCGGTCAAGGTGGTGTCCGGCGGCGAGGAGCAGCGGCTGATCTTCGGCAAGCTCATGCTGCAAAAGCACAATGTGCTGCTCATGGACGAGCCGACCAACCACCTCGACATGGAATCCATAGAGTCGCTGAATACCGCGCTCGACAAATTCAAGGGCACGCTGGTGTTCGTTTCACACGACCGCGAGTTCGTCTCGTCGCTGGCCACGCGGATTATCGATATGAGGGTTGACGGCATCGTCGATTTTCGCGGAACCTACGACGAGTACCTGCAAAGCCAGGGCGTGGCCTAGGAAGGGAAGGAGGGGCCCCGCCCCTCCTCAGAGCTCCCCGGTCAATCATTAAGGGAACAAACATGGATCTCGGAATTCGCGGCAGGACCGCGCTGGTATGCGCGGGCAGCAAGGGCCTGGGAAAGGGATGCGCACAGTCGCTCGCGAAAGAAGGCGTCAACCTCGTGATTACCGCGCGAGGCAAGGAAGCGCTTGAAGCGACGGCAGAAGCGATCCGCAAGGCGCATGGCGTCAAGGTCACGACCGTCGCGGGCGACATCACCACGCCCGAAGGTCGCGCCGCCGCGCTGGCCGCCTGCCCCGCGCCGGACATCCTCGTCAACAATGCGGGCGGCCCGCCACCGGGGGACTTCCGCGAATGGGACCGCGAAGTCTGGATCAAGGCGCTCGACGGCAACATGATCACGCCGATCCTGCTGATCCGCTCGGTGGTCGACAAGATGATCGAGCGCAAATTCGGTCGCATCATCAACATCACCTCGGGCGCGGTGAAATTCCCGATCCCCGAGCTCGGGCTGTCCAACGGCGCGCGCACCGGCCTCACCGGGTTCGTCGCCGGACTGTCTAGGAAGACGGTGCGCCACAACGTCACGATCAATGGGGTGCTGCCCGGGCCGTTCGACACGGACCGCCTGCGCGGCAACTTCAAGTTCAATGCACAGAAGACCGGCAAGACCGAGGAGGAGCTGGCGCGCGCGCGGGCTGAAGCCAATCCGGCGGGCCGCTTCGGCACCATCGAGGAGTTCGGCGACGCATGCGCGTATCTTTGCAGCGCGCAGGCCGGCTTCATCACCGGGCAGAACCTGCTGCTCGACGGCGGCGCCTACCCGGGCACGTTCGGGTAAATATCCGCGATGCCGTTCGCGCGGCGGCTGCGGCAAGGGAAGGAAAACGCCGGGCTGGCCGATGATTGCGCCCAAGCCCCTGCCGCACTCCACTTTACTTGGTAGCATTCGACCCCATGAAGCTCACCCCCTCGCAAGTCGACGAATACCGCCAGCGCGGCTATGTCGTCGTGCCGAACTTGTTTACGCAGGCCGAGATCGCCGTGCTCAACCGCGATCTGGACGCCTACCTCGCGCAACCCAAGCAGGAGATCCATCTGCAACGTCGCGGTTCCGAGGCCGCGCGGCTCGCGTATGCCGCCGACCGCTATTCGGAAGCGTTTCGCCGGCTGGTGCGGCACCCGCGCTGGATCGAGCCGGCCCGGCAGCTGCTGGACGACGAGATCTATATCCACCAGCTGCGCATCAACCCGAAAGCCCCGTTCGACGGCGAGAGTTTCTGGTGGCACCAGGACTACGGCACCTGGCGTCTCGAAGACGGCATGCCGACCCCGCGTGCACTGATGCTGGGGGTATACCTCGATGACGTAACCGCGGCGAACGGGCCACTGCTCGTCATTCCCGGATCCCACCACCATGGCGCCATCGACGAGATCGACCCGGATCGCAACGCCGGCGGATACACGGTGGCCGATATCGATCGTCCGGCGATCGCGCGGCTGGTCGCGGAGCACGGCATCGAAGCATTGACGTTCCCGGCAGGCACCGCGGTATTCATCAACTGCAACCTGGTCCACGCGTCGCCCGAGAACCTTACGCCGGCGCGCCGCACGATCGTCTATCTGAACGCGAATGCGGTGAGCAACCGCATCACCAAGCCGGTGCGCGCCGAACACCACGCGAGCCGCGATTTCACGCCTCTGGTGCCGCTTGCGGACGACTGCCTGAGCGTGAATTTCTAGGCGCTAAGTCCGCGGCGGGACTTCCTCCGCCCGTGTCCTTGCGCTGGCCGGCGTTTCCGCATCGGCGTACGCCGCAAGCCCGGCGGCACGGTCGATCGGCACCGCAGTTCCCAGTGTGGTTCCGCCGGGCGGCTGCAGATTCGGCGGGAAGAACGCGAGTTTCTGCGTCTTCGCCAATTTATCGCCGCGCTCCAAATCCAGGTTGCGCTCATTGGCCGCAGCAGGCTTGACTACGACGCCGTCGACGATTTCGAGGTCGAACCACCAGCGCTTGACTGGATTGCGCTCGCCGCCGCCGGTCGCGTCGTCGTAGTCGATCAGCGCGCGGCGCGCGGCAGGCACTTCGATCGACAGCCATAGCAACCTTTCGGATTCGACCAGGTCCTCGCGGTTGTAGGGGCAGGTCTTCATGCAGCGCCCGCAGGCCGAGCCTTTTGCGTTGGTGAGCCGGTAGCGGCCGCACTTCTCCACGTCGGGCTTCCAGATCTCGTAGCCGTTGAACATGACCTTCGGCCCGAACGGGATCGCGTTGCACGGGCATTCGCGCGCGCACTTTTTGCACATGGCGCAAACGGTCTGAAGGCCGAAGTCGATCGGCCGGTCGGCCTCCAGCGGCAGGTCGGTGGTGAAGACCACGGACTTCGAGCGCGGGCCGATGAAGGGGTTGAGGACCAGCTCGCCGATGCGCGAGAGTTCCCCCAGTCCAGCCATCAGCATCGCGGGGATGTGCAGGAGTTCGGAATACGCGTTCGAATGCACCCGCGACGAATGTCCCAGGCGCCGCAGGTGCGCGGCCATGACGCCCGCGAGCAGCGCGCCTCGCATATAGGCGCGCATCGATTGCGCGCCGGACACCCAGTCGTCGCCCGATGAGCCCTCCATGGTTTCGAAGCCCTGGTCGATCAGCATGACGACGGCATTCGGATGGTAGGGCTCGATGGCCTCGCCCTTCTCGTCGCCGTGGGAGTAGTACATCCAGGGTTCGGCCCGGCAGATGCCGACGAAATCCGCGCCCATGTAATACCCGAGCGCCTTGATCGCATCGGCATTGCGCCTGGCGTCCGGCAAGCGGGACGGATCCAGGCTTTCCAGCGGGTCGCGGGTACCTTGCAGCGGGACCATGTTGCGGATCAGGGGCGTCATCGCAAACGCCAGCGGGTGCTTGACCGCGAACCGGCGCCGCTCCACTGCGGCTTTCTCGCCGAGGTCCCCGGCGAGGGCGCGCGAAAATAGGTCGGCGCGCTTGGGCATGCGGCGGATCTCGTCGCGCAGGATCAGCGTGGTGGGCGCATCGACACGCTTGATTTTTTCCATCGGGTAACGCCCCAGGTGGAGCGGCCGCCGGGCCTCTTCGGCCTCTGTCCAGCCCGGACGAGTACCCGGCTGCCCCATATACGCTTGCGCGTCCGGCCACTCGAGCGAGGCGAGCGGCACGTCGGGCGCCATCTCGAAACCCGTAGTCACCACGCCCAGGCGGAATCCGCGTTCCATCATCGGCGCCTTGAGAATCCCGTTCACATCCTTCGCAATGCCCGCACGCTGCGCCAACCGCTCGATCGCAACCTGCGTGTCGCCGGCGACGTGACCGCGCGCCGGCCAGCCGAGGCTGCGGACATACCCCGCGAGCACCACCGCCAGTTCCGCACAACGCAGATCGGTTCGCGCCGCGTTGGTGCCGAGGATCCATGCGTCACCCGGGTCGCCGGCGGCCGGTTCGCGGCCGAACTCGACGAGGAACACGAAGGCGTGGGTGTGTCCGGCGACGCAAAGGGCACTCCAATCGGACGCGTCGATCCTGCATACGCCGGCCAGCGTGGCATCGAGAAAATAGGCGGAGGCCTTGAGGTTGCGGGCGCGCGCGAGCGGATCGTCCGGCACCGGCGCGCGCGCCGGGGCGACTTCACCGTCGAGGTAGTGTGCGAACAGGGCGCG
>CAZZDV010000150.1:7446-9387 GCA_964652785.1 uncultured Bordetella sp. | reverse complement strand
AACGTAATGTGAACTTCCTAAAACGGGTTCAATTAGACACCGACCCCGTTCATCCTGCCATACGTCCCATGCGATCAGATGCTTAGACTGCTTACGTGTTCATATCGCTTCGATTTTCTGCACGACCAAGGCAGGTATCAGGGGAGATAGCCTGCTTGGGGAAGGTGAAATGTCCACGGATTCAACTGAATCGGGTAGGAAGCCCGACTCCGAGATAGGCTGCGCGCTTGGCGGCGCTTTGGGTCGAAAGCAGTCATCCAGCCGACCGTCTTGCAGGACAGCAGCCCGGAGCATCTTTGCTCTGATTCATGCTTGGGCTCAAGCAAGAGTTATCCGCGGCGCCCGCCGAAATCGGCCTGCGGGCGCCCGGACCTCCCGCGAGTTTCCCGAGGCCTATCGCTCGCCTTTCGCGACGTAGAGGCTGGTCGGTTTGAGTTCCTCCTCTTCATGCGCCAGCAGCGCGTCGAAGTGGCGGTCGGCATCGCTGACAAACAGGTCCCGCACGATGCCTTCGGCGAGCCGGTCGGCCCCGATCGCGAGTCCCGGGATGTCGCCCGCAAGCGCGCCGTGGCTCATCGTGCAGCCCCAGTTGAAAATGTGCACGTTGCCTAAGGCGGCGCTGGCATCCGGCGTACGCCCAAGCAACTGGAACGCGTCGCCGAGATAGGGAAAACGAGATTCTTCAGGATAGGCGTGTGCCTCGGCAGAGGAGACGCGATCGGCCCAGACAAGCGCCTGCTGCCGGAACGCGCTGACTTCCGGGCGCTCCATCATGTCGACGTCGAAGCCCGTCGCCACAATGACCGCGTCGAAGCGATGCGTGCCTTTCGCCGTCGTCACCATCACCCCGCTTGAGTCGGCGACGAGATCGGCCCAGGGCTCCGCGAGCCGGACCGAGAAGTCTGCATGCTTTTCGCAGCGCAGGACCGACTCGAACGGCGGAGGCACCTGTTCGGCGAAGATGTAGGTGAAGAAACGCCAGCGGCGCGCGTCGTCGAGGCTGTAGAAGCCGCGCAGGAATCCGGGAAACGAAGTCCACTTGGACTTGTTGACCTGCGGCAGGTAAGGCCGCCGCGCGAACATCGTTACCTGCGCGGCGCCGGCTTCGAGCGCGGTCCCCGCGTTGTCGAAAGCCGAAGCGCCCGCGCCAAGCACGCCGATGCGCTTGCCATTGAGCGATTTGAAGTCGAGGTCGTCGGCCGAGTGGACGATGCGAGTCCTCGAATGCTCCGATCCGGGGGAGAAGGACGGGAATGCCGGCCAGCGCGGCGCGCCGCTTCCATCGCGGCCCAGTGCAAGGACGACTTTGCGCGCGAACACGGTCTCGTCGCCTTGGGGGCCGCGCACGCTTGCCTTTACAAGATCTCCGGCGAGCTGCAACGCGGTGACTTCGGTCAGGTTCTCGATCGGCAGCGCGAGCACGTCGCGCACCCAGAGCAGGTACTCGGCCCATTCGAGGCGGGGAATCTTGTAAAGCGCGTCCCAGCCGGCTTCGCCAAGCTGTGCCTCGTACCACGCGCGGAACGTCAGCGACGGCACGCCGAGGTCAGGACCCGTCAGGTGCTTGGGCGAGCGCAGAGTGTCCATGCGCGCGAAGCTCGCCCACGGGCCTTCGAGGCCGGCGGCTTTGCGCTCCACGATCCTGATATTGCGCACGCCTTCGCGCATCAGTGCGAAAGCCGCGGTCTGGCCGCACATGCCGCCGCCGACGATGAGCACGTCGAGGACGCGCGTCCCTTCAAGGGTTGCGGTGGGCAGCACCCAGTTCGGCGCCGGCCAGTTGAGGCGCTCGAGATCCCGCCGCGCCTCCTGCCCCAATGCCTCGAGTCCCTGATTTTTTGTGCGTGGATTCATGCGGCGATTATCCCTTGAGACAGGCGGCCGCAGTCATCCGTGGCGTTCATCCGTGGCATCATTGCGCCCCATGCCGCAGACCTTCTT
>CAZZDV010000150.1:0-7346 GCA_964652785.1 uncultured Bordetella sp. | reverse complement strand
TATCCCGAAGCCTGAGGAAGCGCAGTCGATGATCGAAGTCTCCTGTTACTACAGCCTGTCGTCGCCCTGGGCGTATTTCGCCGGGCCGAAGTGCCAGGACATCGTGCGCCGGCATCAGGTGAAGCTCGTCCTCAAGCCCTATGACTTCCAGGAGGTCGCTCCAAAAACCGGCGGCGTGCCGATCCGCACGCGCCCGGAGCCCCGCCGCACTTATCACGCGCTCGAGCTGGACCGCTGGCGCAAGTACCTCGGCATGCCGCTCAACCTCGAACCGAAGCATTACCCTGCGGATGGCAAGCCGGCCGGATGGAACAAGCCGCCGGGCTGGATGGTGATCGCGGCGCAGGAAGCGGGGCTCGATGCGCCTCGCCTCTCGCACGCCTTGCTGCGCGCCCTGTGGGCCGAGGAGCGCGACACTTCCCAACCCGCAGTCCGCCGCGCCATCGCAGCCGAGAACGGCATGGACGGCGACGCGCTGGTCGCGGCCGAGACGAGCGATGCCGTGCAGGTCCTCTACCGGCGCTACAGCGACGAAGCTCTCGACGCTGGCGTGTTCGGCGCACCGACTTACCTCCTCGAAGGCGAACGGTTCTGGGGACAGGACCGGCTCGACTTCCTCGAGCGCGCGCTCGACACCCTGCGCTCGCGCTCGAAGTAACTCCCGGAACACTTTCCAATGCCGCTGATCCAGTTCTCGGGGGTCTCCCTCGCATTCGGCCATGTGCCGCTGCTCGACCACGTCGACCTTGTCATCGAGCCCGGGGAGCGCATCGGACTCATCGGCCGCAACGGCACGGGCAAGTCCAGCCTGCTCCGGATCATCCAGGGCGCGCAGAACCCGGACGACGGCAAGGTCTGGCGCGCGCCGGACCTCAAGCTCGCCACCGTCACGCAGGAGCCGCAGTTCGAGGCGGGGCTGAGCGTGTTCGAGGCCGTGGCCGAAGGACTGGGCAAGGGCTACAAGCTGCTCGTGGACTACCACGCCGCGGCCCACGATTTCGCCGAGAACCACGAGGACCCGGCAATCGCCGGGCGGATGCACGATCTGCAGGAGCAGCTCGACGCGACCAACGGCTGGAGCCTCCAGCACAAGGTCGACAGCACGCTCACGCGCCTGTCGCTGGACGCGGACCGCAAGGTCGACGAGCTTTCGGGCGGCCTGAAGAAGCGGGTCGCGCTTGCGCGCGCGCTGGTGATGGAGCCCGGCCTCCTGCTGCTGGACGAGCCGACCAACCACCTCGATGTCGCATCGATCGAATGGCTCGAAGGCGTGCTGCAGTCTTTTGCGGGCAGCGTGCTTTTCGTGACCCACGACCGGCGCTTCCTCGACACGGTCGCCAAATCCATCATCGAGCTGGACCGCGGGCATCTCACGACTTACCCCGGCAATTTCAGCGCCTACCAGATCAGGAAGGCGGAGGACCTGGTCACCGAGGCGATCCACAACCGCAAGTTCGACAAGTTCCTCGCGCAGGAAGAGGTGTGGATTCGCAAGGGCGTGGAAGCGCGCCGCACGCGCAACGAAGGCCGCGTGCTGCGGCTGGAGCATTTGCGCGTGGAGCGTGCGGCACGCAGGGAAAGGGTCGGGAAGGTGGAGCTTTCGGTTGGCGAAGGCGAACGCTCCGGCAAGCTCGTCGCGGAGCTCGACGGCGTCAGCAAGTCCTATGCGGGGCGCGCCGTGGTCAAGGACTTCACCGCACGCCTCCTGCGCGGCGACAAGGTCGGCCTCATCGGCCCGAACGGCAGCGGCAAGACCACCTTGCTCAAGCTCATCCTCGGCGAGATCGAGCCCGATTCAGGCAGCGTGCGCATGGGCACAAAGATATCGGTGGCTTACTTCGACCAGTTCCGTGCCGCGCTGAACGAAGAGGCCACGCTTTCCGACACGATCAACCCGGGCGCGGATTTTGTCGAAATCGACGGGGTGCGCAAGCACGTTATCAGCTACCTCGGCGATTTCCTTTTTCCCCCGGAGCGGGCCAAGGCGCCGGTCAGGTCGCTCTCCGGCGGGGAGCGCAACCGCCTGCTGCTGGCGCGCCTCTTCAGCCGGCCGGCGAACGTGCTCGTGCTGGACGAGCCGACCAACGATCTCGACATCGAGACGCTCGAGCTGCTGGAAGACCTCCTGCAGGATTACAAGGGCACGCTCTTCCTCGTGAGCCATGACCGCATGTTCCTCGACAACGTCGTGACGCAGACCATAGCCAGCGAAGGCGAAGGGGTGTGGAAGGAGTACGCGGGCGGCTACAGTGACTGGCAGCGCGCGAGCAAGGCCGGGCAGGCGGAGGCGAAAGACGAAGAGAGGCGCGCCGAGAAGAAAATGGATGCGCGCCCGGGCAAGAAGCCAGCGGAAAACAAGCCGCAGAAGCGCGGCGGGGTAAAGCTCAACTACAAGGAAAACCGCGAACTCACCGAGCTCCCGGGCCGCATCGACACGCTGGAAAAAGAGCAGGCCGGCATTACGGCCCAGTTGTCCGACGCTGCGATCTACACCGCCCAGCCCGACGAGGCGCTGCGGCTGCAGAAACGCAACGCGCAAATCGAGGAAGCACTTCTTGCGCTGTTGACCCGCTGGGAAGCGCTGGGCTCGAAGACCTGACCGGGTTCGCAGTCTTCAGGCGCCGGTTACGATCGCGCTTCGAGCACCATCTGCGTCTGCAATGTCAGCGAGAGCATGCGGCCCGACTCGTCGGTGATGCGCGTCTGCCACACATGGGTGCGGCGCCCCTTGTGCAACGGGGTGGCCTCGGCCCGCACCACCCCCGCACGCCCGGACGCGAAGAAGTTGGTCTTCGATTCCAGCGTGGTCGTGGTCGCGCCGTCGGTCAGGTTCACGATCGTTGCTGCCGCGCCGACCGTGTCCGCAAACGCCATCAGCGTGCCGCCGTGCAGCGCCCCGCCCCCGGTGCGCAGGTTGTCGCGGATCGTGAGCTCGGCCACCACCCGGTCCGGGTCCAGCGACACGAAGCGCATCCCCAGCAGTTCGGGCAGGGTGCCCGCGAGGCGTTTGTTGAATGAGGCAATGTCCATTGGTTGACTCCGTCAAGTAATTGCACCAGAATCGCCGCATCGGTACTCCCGCGCGACGCCCATGCCGACCACCGCCAGGCCTTTGTCGATCGACCTTCGCGTTTCCGCCGTCAGGCAGTTCAACCGGTTCTATACACGCCGCATCGGCGTGCTGCAAGGCGGACTGCTCAAGAGCCCGTATTCCCTGACTGAAGTGCGCGTGATGTACGAGCTTGCGCACTGGGCCGGCCGCGACAAACCGACGGCCACCGATCTGGGCGCCGCGCTCGGTCTCGACGCCGGTTATCTCAGCCGCATCCTGCAGCGGTTCCGCAAGGAAGGCCTGATCACGGCTGAGGCGTCCAAAGGCGATGCGCGGCGCACGCACCTGTGGCTTACGCGCAAAGGCCGTGCAACCTTCGCGCCGCTCGAGCGCGGCACCAAGGACGAAGTCGCCGCGATGCTCGGCAGCCTGCCTGCGGCGGAGCAAGGCAGGCTGGTGGAGGCGATGCGTTCGGTGGAGGCGCTGCTTGGCGGCACGCGGCGGCAACCGGAATTCACGCTGCGCACCCATCGTCCCGGTGACATGGGCTGGGTCATCTCGGCGCATGGCTCGCTGTATGCGCGGGAGTTCGGCTGGAACGAAGATTTCGAGATGCTGGTGGCGCAGATCGCCGTGGAGTTCATCCGCAAGTTCAAGCCTGAGCGCGAGCGCTGCTGGATCGCGGAGATGGACGGCGTTCCCGTGGGCTCGGTGTTCCTGGTGCGGCAATCCCGGACGGTGGCCAAGCTGCGCCTGCTGATCCTCGATCCCAAGGCGCGAGGGTATGGCATCGGAAAGCGCCTTGTCGACGAATGCATCGCGCACGCCCGCGAGCTTGGATATCGCAAGCTCATGCTGTGGACCCAGAGCTCGCTGCTCGCCGCGCGCGGCATCTACACGCAGGCGGGGTTCAAACTTGTCAGCACCGAGCCGCACAACAGCTTTGGCGTGGAGCTGGCCGGGGAGCACTGGGAGCTGAAGCTCAACCGGCTCTACGCGGCTTCGAAAGAAAACAGCCAGTAGTACTCGAGCTCCACGAACCGGGGGTTGACGCCGAACCCCGCGGTCTGTTGGGCGAGTTGCGCTTCGGTCGGGAAATTCTTGACCACTTCGTGCGTGGTCCCGTTGTCGAGCCTGCGCACCTGCCAGGTGTTGCCATCGGCATCGGTGCTTGAAATCGGCGTGCTGTTGCCGGGGACAAAGCGGTTGTCCATGAACACCACGCTTGCGCCGGGTGACAGGCATTTCCTCAACGACTCGAGGAAAGGTTGGCATTCGGCATGCCGCAGGTGCGACCACCAGAAGCCCGCATACGCGCCATCGAAAGGCCCGGTGACGGCGGGCAGGTCGTAGGCATCGGCCAGGGCAAAGCGCACTTTGTTATCCGGCAGGTCCTTGCTGCGCGCGACCTCCAAAGTTTCATTCGCGACGTCGGTCGCAAGCACGTACCGCGCGGTCTTTGCGATGTGCTGCGTCCAGTAGCCGGTGCCGCACGCCACTTCGATCACTTTGCGGCCCGTGAGCAGCGCCGGGATGCGCCGTTCGAGCTCGCGCAAGTCGGCCTGCCGCTCGGGTTTCGCGTAGATGCGTTCGTACTCCCGCGCCCGCGCGGCGTAATAGGCCTTCATGGAATCGGGCTGTGCCATCTATGGCAGTATCCCATGATCGAATTCGAAGACCCCGGATCCCGGAGCCCGCCATGAGCCGTGAGCAGTCCCTGCGCGATATCGAGCACTATTTCGACGCCGGCGGATTTACCGCCGACCTTGCACGCCGCGTGGCGATCCCGACTGAAAGCCAGAACCCGGAGCGAAGCCTCGCGCTGACGGCCTACCTGAAAGACGAGCTCCAGCCAACGCTGGAATCGCAGGGGTTTGCCTGCACGATCCTGCCGAACCCCGCCGGCAAGGGCGGCCCTTTCCTCGTGGCAGAGCGTGTCGAAGACCCCGCGCTGCCGACGGTACTCACCTACGGCCATGGCGACGTGATTCGCGGGCAGGACGAGCAGTGGCGCAGCGGCTTGTCGCCCTGGACGGTGACCACTGAAGGCGACCGGATCTACGGCCGCGGCACGGCCGACAACAAGGGGCAGCACACGATCAACCTCGCCGCGATGGCCACGGTGCTCCGCAACAGGGGGCGGCTCGGCTTCAACCTCAAGGCGCTCATCGAGACCGGCGAGGAAGTCGGTTCGCCGGGCCTCAAGCAGATGTGCGAGGAGCACAAGGCGCTGCTGGCCTCGGATGTGCTGATCGCCTCCGACGGGCCGCGCCTGCAGCCGGGGCGGCCGACGATCTTCCTCGGCTCGCGCGGCGCCTACAACTTCGACCTCACGCTCGACCTGCGCAAGGGCGGGCATCATTCCGGCAACTGGGGCGGGCTGCTGCGCAACCCGGGTATCGTGCTTGCGCATGCGATCGCATCGATCACCGATGTCAACGGCGCGATTCGCGTGCCCGAGTGGCGCCCCACGTCGCTGACCGATTCGGTGCGCCGCGCGCTCGAGGGGCTGGTGATCGAAGGCGGTGACGACGGCCCGGACATCGATGCCGACTGGGGCGAGCCGGGTCTGACTTCCGCCGAGCGCGTGTTCGGCTGGTGCAGCTTCGAGGTGCTCGCCTTTGTCACCGGCAACCCCGACAAGCCGGTCA
This sequence comes from uncultured Bordetella sp., assembly GCA_964652785.1. Taxonomy (GTDB): domain Bacteria; phylum Pseudomonadota; class Gammaproteobacteria; order Burkholderiales; family SG8-39; genus SZAS-79. The sequence continues at coordinate 1,643 of CAZZDV010000150.1, read as the reverse complement.
ACGCGATCCCGCCGCGCGCAAGCGCGCATTGCCAGCTGCGGTATGTGGTCGGCGTGAATCCGGATGACATCCTTCCGGCGCTCAGGCGCCATTTCGACGCGCACGGGTTCCAGTTGGTGACGATCGCCCCGTCGAGGGAGGGTTACTTCGCGGCGACGCGCCTCGACCCCGATCATCCGTGGGTCCAATGGACCGCGGCGTCGATCGAGCGCACGACCGGCGCCAGGCCCGCGATCCTGCCCAATCTTGGCGGCTCCTTGCCGAACGACGTGTTCTCCGATGTGCTCGGACTGCCGACGGTGTGGATCCCGCATTCGTATGCGGCGTGCTCGCAGCATGCGCCGAACGAACACCTGCTCGGATCCGTCGCGCGCGACGCGCTGCGCATCATGACCGGCGTGTTCTGGGACCTGGGTGAGGCGGGCGGGGTGCCGCGATGAGCATGGTTCGCGAACTGCAGGCTTGCCTCAAGCCCCGCACGCAGGAGATGCTCGCGCTGGTGCGCGAGCTGGTCATGATCGAAGCCGGCTCCTACGACGCGGGACAGGTCGCGAAAGTGGGCGAGGCGCTGGGTGCGCGCTGGAAATCGCTCGGCTTCGAGGAAAAGAGGCAGCCGCTCGAAGGCTTCGGTCCTCAGCGCTCGTTTCACCTGAAAGGCCGGGGCAGGGGCAAGCTCGTCATCCTCGGCCACGCAGACACCGTGTGGCCGGCGGGCAGCCAGCCGGATTGGGGCTTTAGCGAAGACGGCACGCATGCCTACGGCCCGGGTGTGGGCGACATGAAGGGCGGCCTCGCCATGGCGTGGTTCGCGGTCGACGCGCTCATCAAAGCAAAGCACGCGCTGCCGGCCGAGCTCGTCATGGTGCTGGTGCCGGATGAGGAAATCGGGTCGGTCGGTTCGCGCAAGTGGATCGAGGATTGCGTGCGCGATGCGGACGCGGTGCTGGTGCTCGAGCCCACGCGGCCTCAGGGGGGCGTTGTGACCGGCCGCCGCGCGGTCGGCACGATCAAGGCGTTCTACACGGGTCGCTCGGCGCACGCGGCAGTGAATGCAGCCGAAGGCGCAAGCGCATTGCGCGCGGCTGCGCGTGCAGTGCTTGCGCTGGAATCGCTCACGGACCTGTCGCGCAATCTGGTAGTCAACGTCGGCATCCTCAAGTCGGGTGCGGCACGCCAGGTGGTCCCGCACGAAGCAGAGATGCACGTCGATCTTCGCGCGGCGCACCCCGAGGACATCCCGAAGCTCGAAGCCGACGTGCGCAGGATCGTCGCGGAGACGGGGGATCCGCGGGTCACGGTCAGGATCGAAGGCGGCTGGTCGCGACCCTTGTTTCCCGAATCCGCGAGCCGGTCCCTCTACGCGCTCGCCGAGGCATTCGCCAGGGAGATCGGTGCGCCGATCAAGCCCGTGGTCTCGAGCGGTGGGTCGGATGGCAGCTTTGCGGGCGCCCTCGGCCGGCCGACGCTGGATGGACTCGGCCCGATCTGCCACGACACCTGCAGCCGGCGCGAGAAAATCGAGATCGCCAGCCTCGCCGAGCGCGGGGCGATCTTCGGCGCGCTGGTTGCGGCGCTCGCGGCTGGCGTTCCGCCAATACTGCCATTTTCAGCCTAAACCCCAGTCTGGGCGTGACTCTCCTGGG
>CAZZDV010000149.1:0-9426 GCA_964652785.1 uncultured Bordetella sp. | reverse complement strand
CTACCGGTACTCCGACTCGCGCTCGTGCCGGGCCGATGCGAGGTACACCGCGGTGGAACTCCGGTAGTACAGAATCCAGAAATCGCCGAGCAGCCACTCCCGCGCCCGCAGGCGGCGGCGTGCCGTCAGCGGGGCAAGCCGGTTGAGCCAGATCTTCTCGGATTCGCTCATGCTCAGGGTCAGTTGCGCCGGCCTGCCGATGTCGGGTTGCGCTGCCAGGATCCCGGGCAACTCGTGCTCGACAAGGTCGATCAGCCGCAGGGCGCGTGCGCCTGCATCCGGATGCAGATGGCGAAGGCTGTCATAGTGGTCGAGCGTCGCGTCGAGTGAGCGTTCGAAGCGCCGCGTCGCCACGACGGGCAACGCACGCTGCGCGTTCATGGCCCGGCGATACGCTTCGCCTTTGCTAGCAGCCGGGCGAGCCGCGGTTTGAAGTCTTCCCACTCGTACACTCGCCCCGTGTCGATGTCCTCGGCCGCCTCGACCAGGGCCTTGAGCATGGACAGGTGCTCGGCCTCCCTGAACCGGCGGTAGTCGTCGAGCTGGCCTGCCGTGATCAACGCCACGTAGCTCTCGCCGTTCTTGGTGAGGATTTTTTCGTGTCCGGTCCTGGACACGTCGTCGGCAAGCTCGGTCAGCCGCGCGCGTGCACGCGAGATGGGAACGATGTCCTTGGTGGCGATCACGGCCATGGCGGCTCCTGTACAGGATAATGATGCAAGATTCTGCACGTTCCTTGAACAGATGGCAACCGGACCGACAGTAATCTCGATCGCTCCAGCGCAACCCCGGAAGGGATCTCGTGCGCCGGGCCGGAGTGACCTAAAATCACGGTTCGCCCCCAATCGCAGGTCTCGCGAAACCATGAATGCCGAATCGCCAAAGTCCCTCGTCTATTCCGAACCCGCAGCGCTGCGCGCCGCCATCCGCGCCGGCAAGTTCGACGCCCACACCTCCGGCCAATGCCCCGGCTACGCGCAGGCGAACCTCGCGGTGCTGCCGAAGGACTACGCCGCGGAGTTCCTGCGCTTCTGCCAGCTCAACCCCAAGCCCTGCCCGATCCTCGGCATGTCGAACCCAGGCGACCCGCGCATTCCCGCACTCGGCGCAGACGTGGACGTGAGCACCGATCTCTGCGGCTACTACGTGTTCAGGAACGGCGAGATGACCGAGGAGGTGCGCAACCTCAAGGCCGTCTGGCGCGACGACATGGTGGCTTTCGCGATTGGCTGCTCCTTCTCGTTCGAGGAAGCGCTCGTCGAAGGCGGCATTCCGCTGCGCCATTTCGAGCAAGGGTGCAACGTGGCCATGTATCGAACCAATATCGCGACGCAAGGCGCCGGGCGATTCGGCGGACCGACGGTCGTGTCGATGCGCCCGATGACGCCCGCGCATGCAATCCGCGCGATCCAGATCACTTCGCGCTTCCCGAACGTGCACGGGGCCCCGATCCATTTCGGCGACCCGGCCGCGATCGGGATCAAGGACATCGCAAAGCCGGACTTCGGCGACGCGGTCGAGATCCGCAAGGGCGAGGTGCCTGTGTTCTGGGCCTGCGGCGTGACGCCGCAATCGGCGATCCGCGCCGCGAAGCCGCTTCTTTCGTTTACCCACAAGCCGGGCTGCATGCTCGTCACGGACCTGCGCAACTCGCAGCTCGCCGTTTTCTAGCGAACGCCAGGATGGAAAGCGCAGACGCCGTCGTCATCGGTGCGGGCGTGATCGGCCTCGCGGTCGCCAGAGAGCTCGCGCTTGCAGGCCGCGAAGTGATCATCCTCGAATCCGAAAACGCGATCGGCACGGCCACCAGCTCGCGCAATTCCGAGGTGATCCATGCCGGGATCTACTACCCCCATGGCTCGCTCAAGGCGCGCACCTGCGTCGAAGGCCGCAAGCTGCTCTACCAGTACTGCGACGAGCACGGGATCCCCTACAAGCGCTGCGGCAAGCTCATCGTCGCCACCGACAGCGCGCAGCTCGGCGAACTGGAGGCGATCCGCGAGAAAGCCCAAGCCAACGGGGTCGCCGACGTCGCCTGGCTGACCTTGGACCAGGCGCACGCAATGGAGCCGGCCGTCTCGTGCGTCGGCGCATTGCATTCGCCATCGACCGGCGTGATCGACAGCCATGCGCTGATGCTCGCATTTTTGGGCGACGCCGAAGCGCATGGCGCGATGCTCGCCTTCGTCTCGCCCCTCGAGCGCGCACGCGTTGCCGGAGACGCGACGATCGAGCTCGAAGTCGGCGGCGACGAGCCGATGCGCCTTGCTGCTAGGACGGTGGTGAACGCGGCCGGACTGACCGCACCATCGCTCGCGCGGCGCATCGAGGGATACCCGGCCGACAAAGCGCCGCCGGAGTTCTATGCGAAAGGCAACTATTACTCGCTGATCGGCAAGTCGCCGTTTTCCCGCCTGGTCTATCCGGTGCCCGAGCCCGGAGGGCTGGGAGTGCACGTGACGATCGATCTTGGCGGGCAGGCGCGCTTCGGCCCGGACGTGGAGTGGATCGACCACATCGGCTATGACGTCGACCCGCGGCGCGCCGACCGTTTCTATGCCGCGATCCGGCGCTACTGGCCAGGGCTTCCCGATGGCGCTCTGGCGCCGGGCTACTCGGGCATCCGCCCGAAAATCGCCGGGCCGAAGGATCCCGCGCCGGACTTCGTGGTGCAGGGTCCGGCCCATCACGGCGTTGCCGGTCTGGTCAACCTCTTTGGCATCGAGTCGCCCGGGCTGACCGCCAGCCTTGCGCTGGCCCGCGAAGTGGCACGGTGCTTGCATTGACAAGGCTCATGGCTGAAACTGCGCACGCCGGTCGCGCCGGATCCTAGAACCCGGCCGAACACCGAAACCCCCTCAGGAGGCAAGAATGACCACTCGCATTTCAACCCGCAGGCACTTTCTCGCCGCGTCCGCCGTGGCGATGGCGTTCGCCGCAGGCACCACGATGGCGCAGACCAAGTGGGACATGCCCACGCCGTATCCCGATGGCAACTTCCACACCAAGAACGTCAGGCAGTTCGCCGAGGAGGTTGCGAAAACCTCGGACGGAAAGCTGCAGATCACGGTGCACTCGAACGGCGCGCTTATCAAGATGCCGGAGATCAAGCGCGCAGTACAGACCGGCCAGGTTTCGGTCGGCGAAATCCTGGTTTCGGTCCTCGCGAACGAAGCCGCGGTATTTGCGTTCGACTCCAACCCGTTCCTCGCCAACAGCTACGCCAAAGCCGACAAGATGTGGAAAGCCGCCAGGCCCGTGATCGAGAAGCGGCTGGATTCGCAGGGCATCCAGCTGCTCTATTCGGTGCCGTGGCCCCCGCAGGGCATCTATTCGAAAAAAGACCTCAATTCGCTCGCCGACCTCAAGGGCATCAAGTTCCGCACCTATAACCCCACCACGTCGCGATTTGCCGAACTGGTCGGCGCCATCCCGACGACGGTGCAGGTCCCTGAAGTCCCGCAGGCTTTCAAGACCGGGCTCGTCGACGCGATGATCACCTCGGGCGCCACCGGCGTCGACACACAAGCGTGGGACTACCTCAGCCATTATTACGATACGCAGGCGATGCTGCCGCAAAACGTCGTATTCGTCAGCAAGGCTGCCTTTGCGAAGCTTGACGCCGCGACCCAGAAAGCGGTTCTCGCCGCTTCGGCGGCCGCCGAATCGCGCGGCTGGAAGACCAGCGAATCCGAGAATGAGGGCTACAAGAAGACGATGGCCTCGAAAGGCATCAAGATCCTCCAGCCCCCTGCCAAGATCGCCGCGGAATTCGAGGCGATCGGCAAGCAGATGACCGAGGAGTGGACGAAGAAAGCCGGTCCGGAGGGCGAGGCAATCCTCGCCGGGTACCGCAAGTAAGTCTTGCGGATGCGCGCCGCGCTGAAAGCGATCTACAAGGGATCCGGCCTTTTGGCCGGATTTTTTTTGGTCGCAATCGCCGTCATGTCGCTGATCCAGATCTGCGGGCGGCTGCTGAATTTCGCCGCGTACTCATACGACGAGTTTGCCGGCTACTGCTGCCGATGACCTGCTGGTCTGCGTTGCCGGGGGCGCCCCCTCCTACGAGCAGTCCGCCGCCGACGCCGCGGCAACCTCGAACCTGCCCGCGTTCGAGCGTTAGCATGGACCTGTGGATCGTATCGTCGGTCCTGCTCGGGGGCCGCTCGCATTCTTCCTGGTATGCGGCGTATGGATCGCCGTGACGCTGCTGTGCGTGGGCTTCATCGCCATGCACTTCTTCACGGGCTCGCCCGCCGGTCCGCTGATGGCCACGACCGTCTGGGGCTCCAGCGCGAGCTGGGCGCTCACGGCGCTGCCGCTATTCATCTGGATGGGCGAGATCCTGTTCCGGACGCGGGTGTCGGAAGACATGTTCCGGGGCCTTGCGCCATGGGTCGAGCCGCTGCCGGACAGGCTGATGCACACGAACGTGGTCGGGTGCGGCATTTTCGCCGCCATTTCGGGGTCCTCGGCCGCCACCGCGGCGACCATCGGGCGCATTTCGATTCCCGAACTGAAGGCCCGGGGATACGACGAGAGAATGGCCATCGGCTCGCTCGCCGGCGCGGGGACGCTTGGGCTGCTGATTCCGCCCTCGATCATCATGATCGTCTATGGCGTGGCCGCCGACGTCTCGATCGCGCGCCTTTTCGTCGCCGGAGTCCTGCCAGGCATGTTGCTCATGTTGCTCTTTTCCGGCTACATCGCGATTTGGGCCCTGCGCAACCCGGGTCTCACACCCGCTCGCGAAAAAATCACCACATTTGCCGAGAAAATTTTCGCTGCGCGCCTGCTGATCCCGACAACGCTGCTGATCGGGGCGGTCATCGGCTCGATCTATTCGGGCGTCGCCACCCCAACCGAGGCCGCCGTGCTGGCGTAGTCGGGTCCCTTTCCGTTTTCCTTGTCAGCGGCTCGACCTGATGTGGTTCGGGATATTCATCGTGCGGGTGGTCGACATGGCCCAGATTACGCCTCCGGTCGGCTTCAACCTTCGTGATCATGGCCGTTGCGGTCGCGCTCATCTGGATCTTCCCCGAGATCGTGCCGTACTTGGCGGGTAAGATGTTCAAGATTCGCTGAGGCGGAATCCCGCCGCCAGCCCACCGTATCCGATGGAACCAGCATGGCCATCCCGATTTACAGCACCGCCGATATTCGCCGCATCGAATCGGGTGCGGCCAACGAAACCCCGCCACTCATGGAGCGCGCCGGGCTCGCGGCCGCGGATCTCGCAGCGAAACTCGCATCCGACCGCGGCAAGGACATCCTCGTGCTTGCGGGGCCAGGCAACAACGGCGGCGATGCGCGGATTGCCGCGCGGATTCTCGAAGAGCGGTTTTTCCGCGTAACCATCGCAGGCGCTTCGGAAGCGTCGAGCCTGCCGGATGGCAAGCGATGGGCGCTCGTTGTTGATGGGCTGTTTGGCATCGGTCTTACGCGCGACATCGAGGGCGACTACGCAACGCTGGCGGCCTACGCCAACAGCCAATCGTGCCCCGTGCTGGCGCTGGATCTTCCCAGCGGCCTTGCTTCCGACACGGGACAAGTCATGGGCACCGCGGTGCGTGCCACGCATACGATCACTTTCATTGCCCATAAGCCCGGCCTGCTGACGCTCGACGGACCGGACCTGTGCGGTGAAGTCACCGTGGCCGACCTCGGGCTCGATGCGGCCGCGCACCTTCCTGCCTCGGGCTGGATCGCGGACCCCGGCCATTTCGTGGACGCGCTGAGATCCAGGCCCCGCAATTTCCACAAGGGCAATGCTGGCAGCGTGGGCGTCATCGGCGGCTCGACCGGCATGGTGGGCGCGGCGCTGCTTGCCGCGCGAGCGGCCCTTCGACTCGGCGCGGGCAAGGTGTTTGTCGGGTTGCTCGACCATCACGCCCCGGCATTCGATCCGGTCGCCCTCGAACTGATGCTCCGCCATCCTGACGACGTTCTCGGATTCGACCTGGACGCGCTGGTCATCGGGCCGGGCCTCGGCGAGGGCGAACATGCGGAAACCCTTCTCGGCGCGGTGCTTTCAAGCGAGATTGCCTGCGTGCTCGACGCGGATGCGCTCAACCTGCTTGCCGCAAACAGCGACCTGCGGGAAGCCTGCATGCGCCGCCGCACCGCCACGCTGATCACCCCGCATCCGGCCGAAGCCGCGCGCCTGCTCGGCACGAACACGCGCGAAGTCCAGGGCGACCGCCTCGCCGCCGCGCAATTGCTCCATGAGCGCTTCAAAGCTCATGTCGTCCTGAAGGGCAACGGGAGCGTGCTGGTGGCCACGGATGGCCGCTGGTTCATCAACACTTCGGGAAATCCGGGCATGGCATCGGCCGGCATGGGCGATGTGCTCGCCGGCCTGCTAGGCGCGATGCTGGGTCAGGGCCTGGGCGGCGACGCGGCCCTCGTGCTCGGCACGCACTTGCATGGCATAGCCGCGGACGAATGCGTCGCCGAATCGCTGGGGCCGGTGGGATTGACGGCGAGCGAGGTCGCGCACCGCGCCCGGCGGGTGTGGAACGCCTGGCTGAGAGATCAGGCGGCGGGGTTTCAAGCCACCCTTACGCGCGCCTTGGGCTCCGGGTAGGGATAGATCATGTTCAGCGCGATCGACTGGCAGTTGGCCTGCACGATCCGCACATGCTCGCGGCGCAGTTCCCGCGCATGCCGCACGCCGCACGAGTGCGCAATCATGTCGATCTCGCGGTTCATGTTGTTGGCGTAATTCGCCACGCGCAGGTATTTCTCCTCGACCACCAGCGCGCGCTGCAGGCGGGTGCTGTGGGTGGTGATCCCGGTCGGGCAGGTATTGGCCTGGCAGCGCAGCGCCTGGATGCATCCCAGGGAGAACATGAAACCGCGAGCCGTGTTGATGAAATCGGCGCCGACGCACAGCGCCCAGGCCGCGCGGGCGGAAGTCACCAGCTTGCCCGACGCAACGACGCGGATACGCTGCTTGAGACCGGACTCGACCAGCGCATCCACCACCCGCGGGAGCGCCTCCTCGATGGACAGGCTCATGTGGTCTGCAAGCGCCTGCGGCGCGGCGCCCGAGCCGCCTTCGCCCCCGTCGACGGCGATGAAATCCGGCGCGTACTCCAGGCCCCTGCGGTGCACCGCGTCCGCAAGCTCGTTCAGGAAGAGCCAGCCGCCCACCGCAGTCTTGACGCCGACCGGCCGGCCGGTGAGGTCGCGGATGTACGCGACCCGGTCGAGCAGCTCGTTCATGTTCGAGATGTCGCGGTGGCGATTCGGGCTGATCGAATCGCGTCCCTCCGGGATGCCGCGGATCTGCGCGATCTCCGCGGTGACTTTCTTGCCCGGCAGCACGCCGCCCTTCCCGGGCTTGGCGCCCTGCGAGAGCTTGATCTCGAAAGCCTTCACTACCTTGGACAGCTCGACCAGCCTTTCGGGCGACAGGTCCCCGTGAGCGTCGCGCACGCCGTACTTGGCGGTGCCGATCTGCATGATGATGTCGCAGCCGCCTTCGAGGTGGTAGGGCGAGAGCCCGCCCTCGCCCGTGTCCATCCAGCACCCCGCCACCGCCGCACCCCGCGAGAGCGAGCGGACCGCGGGCGCCGAGATCGCGCCATAGCTCATGCCGCTGATGTTGACGATCGATTTGGCTTCGAAAGGCAGCTTGCAGTGGTTCTCGCCGAGGATCAGCGAGGGCGTGGGCAGGCGCTCTTCCTCGAGGACGGGGAACGGGTGGTTGACGAAGATCAGCGCGCCCGGCAGGTGCAGGTCGTAGGTCGAGCCGAACCCGATCGTGCCACCTTCGTTTTTAGCCAGGCGGTAGACCCAGCCGCGCGTCGAGCGGTTGAACGGCATCTCGTCGCGGTCGCCGGCGAAGAAGTACTGGCGGAAGTATTCGCCGAGCTCCTCGAAGAAATACCGCAGGTGGCCGATGACGGGGTAGTTGCGCAGGACCCCGTGCTTTTTCTGCGTTACGTCCTGAATGAAGACGTAGAGGATGAAGAGAATTACAGCAAACGCAAACAGCGTGCCGATGCCGTATGAGAGAACATCCATCATGCGGAAAACCTCCTCAGGTCTTGCTATCCGTCGCGATCCGGCCCGCGCCCATCATAGGCTTTCGCACTGACCCGGGCAAACGACCCCAAGGGCTAGTCCGCCTCTTCCGCCTCGACGCAACCGCGCTCGAGCTCTTCGTCGGTTGCCTTGCGCAATGCAAGCACCTTGCATGTGAAACGCAGGGCGATGCCGGCAAGCGGATGGTTGCCGTCCAGCACGACCTTGTCCTCGGCGAGATCGGTCACCACGTAGATGCGGGGCTCTTCCTCGTCATCGAACGTGTCCTCGATCTCCATGCCGACCTCGAGTCCTTCGCCATAGCGGTTGCGTGGCTCCACGCGAACGAGATCGGCGTCATAGTCGCCGAACGCTTCATCCGGCTCGAGCTGCAGTCGCACGGTCTCGCCGACCGGCTTGCCCTCGATCGCTCGTTCGATGCCCTCGAACACGCCGCCGTACCCGCCGTGCAGGTAGGACATCGGGTCTTCGGAAGAGTGGATGAGTCTGCCCTGCGCGTCATGCATCACGATCTCGAGGGAGACGACGGTGTCCGGCGCGACGGTCTTCGGGGCGCTCAAGATTTGAGCCTGCGCACGGCCTCGAACACCTCGGCCGCATGGCCGCGCGGATTGACGCCGTACCGCACATGGCGGATCACGCCTTTCCTGTCGATCACGAACGTGGAGCGCACGAGGAAGAGGCGCTTCACGCCGTCGGCCTCCTTCTCCTGGAGCACGCCGTACTTGCGGCAGACCTCGCCCTCGAAATCCGAGAGCAGGTTGACCGACAGGCCGTGCTTGTCGCGGAACTCGGCATGCACCATGCAGTCGTCGCGCGAAACGCCGAGGATGATGCAGTCGTACCTGCCGAACTGGTCTTCGTGGTCGGAAAAATCGATCGCCTCCATCGTGCAGCCCGGCGTGCCGTCACGCGGATAGAAATAGAGCACGACATTCTTGCGCCCCTTGTACGAGGACAGGCTCACGGTCTGCATGTCGGCATCCGGCAGCGAGAAGGTCGGAGCGGTTTGTCCTGTCTGCAGCATGTCGGTATCGTTTGCGGCGGATTTTAATGCAATCCCCGCGAGTTTGAATCACGCGGTGAAATCCCTCGATGACGCAGTATGCGCGCCTTATAATCGGCGCATGGCCGCTCCACGTCCTCCGCTCGGAGGCCTCAGCCCGCAAGCGTTCCTGCGAAACCACTGGCAGAAGCGCCCGCTGCTGGTCCGGCAGGCCATTCCCGGGTTCTCGGGCGTCTTCGACAGGCTTGCGCTGTTTGCGCTGGCCGCAAGCGACGAAACCGAAGCGCGCCTCATCGAGCGCAAGCCGCGCTGGCGCGTCACGCAGGGACCGATCGATCCGCGTGCCTTGTCGCGGCTTCCGGCGCGCG
>CAZZDV010000148.1:0-9444 GCA_964652785.1 uncultured Bordetella sp. | reverse complement strand
ACGGGCGCGACATCGAGAAGAACGGCGCGCTGGAAACCGGCGAAGGCATGGGGACGTCGGAAGCGCCGATGCGAAACCAGATGAAGGCGTGGGCTGAATTCATGGCGAAGGCATAGGAACCGCGATGGCGACCAAGACCAAGAAACGCCCGGCAGGAAAAAAATCCGCGCAACGCGCTGCCACCCGGCCCGGGGCGAAGAAGCCCGTCCACCCGAAAGCCCCGCGGGGACGGGTCGCGCGCGGTGCGGCGGCACCCTCTCGGCGGACTGCAACAGCGGGCCCCGGCGCAGCGGGCGGCAGCGCCGCGCATGCTACCCAGCACGCGGTCGAGCAGTTCCTCTACCACCAGGCCGAGATCCTCGATGCCAAGCGCTGGCAGGATTACATCGACCTCTTCACAGTCGACGGCGTGTACTGGATGCCCGCCGACCCGGCCGACAAGCACTGGGACGGCATCCCGTCGATCTTCGCCGAGGACAAGAACCTCATGACGGTGCGGATGAAGCGCGTGCTGCACCCCGACGCTTGGTCACAGCGCCCGCTATGGGGCACCAACCACGTGGTCGGCAATGTGATGATCGAAAAGGCATCGCCCAACGGCGACGTGGTGGTGCGCTCGCGCTTCCACATGATGGAATTACGGCGCGACACCGTGCGCCATTTTGCCGGCAGCTACGTGCACCACCTGGCGAAGGCCGGCGACAGTTACCGCATCAAGCAGCAGCGCGTCGACATGACCAACGCGCAGGCCGCTTTCGAGTACGTGCTGCAGGTCTGGGTATAGGCTGGACGAGAAGAGGGGCTTCGCCCCACATCATCCCGCCACCCCCGCTCATCTCAGGGGGTCGGCTCAGAGAACGGGAAGTACAGCACGCTAGGCACACAGCCTAGATATCACGCTATTTCTCCTACCCAAGTATTCATAGCAGATCTCAGTTGCGGTTCTTGATTTGAATGATAAGATAGTAATCGATTACTATCTTATGCGAGACGCTTATGGAAACCCGTCCCAGAAATCTTCCTGCCGATGAACGCCGGGCTGTAACGGTCGAATCCGTTGTAGCGCTTGCCGGTACGCGAAACCCTAGCGAGATCACTACTGCGGCCATCGCCAAACACATGAACTTGACCCAGGGGGCGCTGTTTCGGCACTTCCCGAACAAGGAAGCCATTTGGCAGGCCGTCATGGAGTGGGTGTCGGAGCGGCTCCTGTCCCGAATCGATCGTGCCGCAAAAGGAATCGAGTCACCCTTGGCGGCCATGGAGGCGATGTTCATGAGTCATATCGAATTCGTGACCGGGCACCCAGGCGTGCCCAGGATGATGTTTGGCGAGCTTCAGCGTGCCGAATCGACACCGGCCAAGCGCGTGGTACAGACCTTGATTCAACGTTACGGGGAGCGGTTGGATCGACTCCTCGAGAGGGGCAAGACGAGCGGCGAGTTATCTCCCTCTCTGGATAACGAGGCCGCGGCCACGCTGTTCATTGGCACGATCCAGGGGTTGGTCATGCAGGCACTGCTGGCTGGAGACGTGGAACGCATGCGCCGCGACGCGCCAAGGGCATTTGCAATTTATCGGCGTGGCATCGGGAGTACGCGATGAAAAAATTGCCCTTCCAAGGCCGCACGCTGGCGCTGGTGGCAGTCATCATTCCGTTGCTCGCGCTCTTCATCTATGTTGGCCTCCGATCCGGTCCGCTGGCGCCGGTCGCTGTGGCGGTCATGACAGTGGAATCGCGAGCGGTCACGCCGGCGCTGTTCGGCATCGGCACGGTGGAGGCTCGCTACACCTACAAGATCGGGCCCACGTTTGCAGGGCGTCTCAAACGCCTGGATGTGCATGTGGGCGACCAGGTCAAGGCCGGACGGGTGCTCGGTGAGATGGACCCGGTCGATCTCGATGATCGAGTTCGCTCACAGGAATCAGCATTCAAGCGTGCGGAAGCGACCTTGCGCGAGGCGGAAGCCCGGCAAGCCTACGCGCAAACCCAGGCGCGCCGCTATGAGCAATTGTTTGCGGTGCGCTCGACCAGCGAGGAAATTGTCACCACCAAGAGGCAGGAACTGCAGATCGCCGATGCCACCCTATCCGCTGCTCGGGAAGATCTTGCCCGGACACGCTCCGACCGCGAAGGACTCCTCGCGCAGAAAAGAAATCTGCGCCTGATCGCGCCGGTCGACGGCGTGGTCGCCGTGCGCGATGCCGATCCTGGCACGACCATCATTGCTGGCCAGGCTGTGGTGGAGATCATTGACCCCAAGAGCCTGTGGATCAACGTGCGCTTCGATCAGATCAGCGCATCGGGGCTGGCCGGGGAACTGCCGGCCAGTATCGTCTTGCGTTCACGAGGCGACCAGACGCTAAAAGGTCGCGTGCTGCGTGTGGAACCCAAGGCCGACGCGGTAACCGAGGAAACGCTGGCCAAAGTGGTGTTCGATGCCATTCCCCAGCCGCTGCCGCCCGTAGGTGAACTGGCCGAAGTCACGGTTGATCTCCCAGCGCTTCCGGCCGCTCCGCTGGTCCCCAACGCGGCCGTCCGACGTGACGGCAATAAAGTGGGGGTCTGGCAAATCGCGGATGGTGATCTGCGTTTCTCCCCGACCAAGCTCGGCGCTTCTGACCTCAATGGTTACGTGCAGGTGCGCGAAGGGCTCAAGAATGGGGACCAGGTGGTGACCTATAGCGAGAAGGCGCTAACAGCACGCAGCCGCATCCATGTGGTCGACCGCATCCCAGGAGTGTCCCGATGATCAGTCTGGCCGGCCGCGACATTCTCCATTCCTGGGGGAAGTTCGTCTTTACGGGCATCGGTCTGGGTCTGCTGATCGGCGTCACCCTGGTCATGGCCGGGGTGTACCGGGGCATGGTGGACGACGGCAGAGCGCTGCTCGACAACAGTGGCGCTGACCTTTGGGTGGTGCAAAAGGACACGCTGGGCCCTTATGCAGAGTCATCCAGTCTCAACGATGACGTGTATCGCGCCATCCTCGCCATGCCGGGCGTCGCCCATGCAGCGAACGTGACCTACCTGACCATGCAGATACGCAAGGGCGAGAGTGATGTACGCGCCATGGTGGTCGGCATCGCGCCCGGCAAGTTGGGGGCTACCCCTGGATGGCCCCCATATCTCGTGGCGGGGCGCCAACTCACGCGCGGTCATTACGAAGCGGTGGCCGACATCGCCACCGGCTTCAAATTGGGCGATCGCATTGCGATTCGCCGCAACCATTACATCATCGTGGGGCTGACGCGGCGCATGGTGTCGTCCAGCGGCGACCCGATGGTATTCATTCCGCTCAAGGACGCCCAAGCGGCGCAGTTCCTCAAGGACAACGACGCCATTTGGCAAAGCCGGCGTCGCACCGAAGCCAACCCCAACTTCAACCGACCCGGCGTGCCCGGCCTGCTCGAAGCCGTGATCGCTTCACAAAGCACCAACGCATTCGTCAATGCCGTGCTGGTCACACTGAAACCCGGCCACGGGCCGGACGAGGTGGCCGAATCCATCCGGCGCTGGAAGCGTTTGACGATCTACACCCGGGCGCAGATGGAAAGCATCCTCATCGGCAAGCTGATCGCGACCGCGGCCAAGCAGATCGCCATGTTCCTGGTGATTCTGGCCGTCGTCAGCGCGGCCATCGTGGCCTTCATCATCTATTCACTGACGATGGACAAGATCCGCGAGATCGCGGTGCTCAAGCTCATCGGCACGCGCAACCGAACCATCGCTGCAATGATCATGCAGCAGGCGCTGGCCCTGGGCCTGATCGGCTTCGTGGTCGGCAAGATCACTGCCTCCTACTCAGCCCCGATATTTCCGAAGTACGTACTGCTAACGCCAATGGATTCCGTGGCTGGTTTTTTCGCCGTTCTGTTGATCTGCGTGCTGGCCAGTTTCGTCGCCATTCGCATGGCACTCAAGGTTGATCCGGCCGAAGCCATAGGGTAGTGAAATGAGTAAAAAAGGCATTCGTATCGAGGCTTTGAGCAAACGCTATGGCGAAGGCAACACCGCTGTATTTGCCTTGAAAGACGCGAACATGCTGGTGGCGCCCGGTGAAGTGGTCGGCCTCATCGGCCCTTCCGGATCGGGCAAAAGCACTTTGCTTAAATGCCTGGGCGCGGTGATCGACCCTACCGCTGGCCGCATGACGCTGGGCGACGACGTAATCTATGACAACGGCTGGAAAGTCCGTGATCTGCGCGCGCTGCGGCGCGACAAGATCGGCTTTGTTTTCCAGGCGCCGTATCTGATTCCGTTTCTGGATGCCACAGACAACGTGGCGCTGTTGCCCATGCTGGCCGGCGTACCCAACGGCGAAGCGCGCGCCAGAGCGTTGGAGCTACTCACCGCACTGGATGTACAGCACCGCGCCCAAGCCATGCCCGCGCAATTGTCTGGCGGCGAGCAGCAACGCGTTTCCATCGCCCGCGGCCTGGTCAATCGCCCGCCGGTCATCCTAGCCGATGAGCCCACCGCACCGCTGGATTCCTTGCGCGCCATGGCTGTGGTCCGCATTCTCAACGACATGGCGCGCAAACTCGAGACCGCCATCATCGTCGTCACGCACGACGAAAAAATCATTCCCACCTTCAAACGCATCTATCACATCCGTGACGGCGTGACCCATGAGGAAGCGGGCGAAGGGCGCGGGTTCGAATGACAGCTGTGGTGCTGCTGGCAGGAAATATCTGCAACTCTTGAATGAACCGAAAGGAAAAATCATGACAACACGTAAGCGTCGCGGCATCTGGATATGGGCGATTTCCATGGTTGCTATTGGCTTCGGCCTGCTCACCATCAAGGAAGGCGGGACGATCCTGTTCGGTGGCGAGGCAGAGCTCGAAACTGCCGGAAACTATGTGCCGTTCGTGCTCTGGTTCAACTTTTTAGCAGGATTCGCCTATGTCATTGCCGGTGTCGGGCTGTGGATGCAACGGCGCTGGGCTGCGTGGCTGGCCGTCGCGATCGCCGTAGCGACGGCGTTTATGTTCGCGGCCTTCGGCGGGCACGTGTATTTCGGTGGCACCTACGAGAAACGCACGGTGATCGCCATGAGCCTGCGCACGCTGGTCTGGGTGGCAATAGCGTCCATGGCGTGGCGCCGGCTGTTGCGGCGCACTGCGCGTGCCGTGGCGGCCGCTAGCACGAAGGACACGATTGAGTGACTAGGCGCGCGCGCAGGCCGACTCGTATCTCGACGATATTACTGACAAGGCATGGCCTGGCGTCAGATTGGCCGTGATGCGTGTTTTCCGCTCGCGGAGTTCGGGGAGCAGAGCACGAATCAGGCTTACGGCTCCATCGCTCTGAGCATCGAATTCTAGTGGGGCGCAGGGAGCGTTACACGCGCTGAATGCTCGCTCAAGAAACACTCATCAACTATTTCAAGGAGATTTCCATGCAACACCGACATCGGTTCAAAGCTTATTTCACCGTCGCAGTCATTGGGACTCTTCTGGCCAGTACCTGCTCGCAGGCATGGGCTGATGACGCCGACAAGGCCAAGCCGTGATCTCGTCTTTCGCGACGCTTCAAAACAGTTGTCTGGCCTGCCATCAGAGTTTCCGAAAACCGTTCGTGGAGCATTTTTATGGACAACGCTGAAACGATGTACAGGCTCGGCACTGAGCGCACAAATACCGCCTACAACCCCGTTCGCACACTCACGGCGTTGATCCTTGCCGGATTGCTGGCTGGCTGTGCCGCCGGGCCCGATTTCAAACGGCCGGCTGCCCCTGATGTACACAGCTACACAGTGGCGCCTGTGCCGGCGCAAACGGCATCCGCACCTACAACCTTGGGAGATGTGCAGCGCTTCAGTGCGGGTGCGGGCGTGAGCGCGCAGTGGTGGCATGGTCTGGGTTCTTCCAAGCTCAATGCATTGATCGAGCAGACTTTTAATGCCAGTCCTACGCTGGCTTCTGCCCGCGCCACCTTGCGGCAAGCGCAAGAAATATATTCGGCGCAAGCCGGGTCAACGCGTTACCCCCAGGTGGATGCCGGCATTGGCGCCCAACGCCAACGCATAAATTCCAGCGCTTTGGGGCAGGTTGGCAACGCACGGGAATTCAGTCTCTTCAACGCCAGCGTGGCCGTGCACTACAACCTCGACTTGGCCGGTGGCAACCGGCGCGCCCTTGAAGCCCTCGTCGCCCGCGCCGAGTATCGCCGATACGAACTGGAAGCCGCCCGCTTGAGCTTGGCGGGCAACATCGTCACCACCGCGATCACCCAGGCGAAGCTTGGCGGCCAAATCCAGGCGACGCAGACCCTTCTCCGTGCCCAGGATGAACAGATGCACATTACCCGAGAGCGTGTGCGTCTCGGACAGGCCGCACCAGACGAAGTGCTGTCCCTGCAAACCCAGGTGGAACTGACCCGCGCCGGGCTTCCTATGTTACGCAAACAATTCCAGCAAAGCGAACATTTGCTGGCCGCGCTCTCTGGCCGGGTGCCGGGAACGAGCGATTTACCTCCCTTTACCCTGGAAGAATTTACCCTTCCTTCCGATCTGCCGCTGATCTTGCCCTCCGAACTGGTGCGCCGCCGTCCCGACATTCGGGCCGCTGAGTCCTTGTTGCATGCTGCCAATGCTGAATACGGCGTCGCAGTGGCCAAGTTGTACCCGCAACTCAATATCAGTGCCAGCCTTGGTTCTCAGGCATTGACCACGGGCGCAATGTTTGGCGGTGGTTCGGCAGTGTGGGGTCTCGTCGCGCAATTGACCCAACCACTCTTCAATCCGGGACTGCCCGCCGGAAAGCGTGCCTCATTGGCTGCATTCGATGCAGCAGCGGCAAATTACCAAAGCGTCATACTCGAATCCTTACGCAATGTAGCCGACACACTGCGCGCAGTGGAGAACGATGCCCAGACTTTGGCATCACTGGCAACCGGCGATGCTGCGGCGCAGGGCTCTCT
Source organism: uncultured Bordetella sp. (assembly GCA_964652785.1). GTDB lineage: Bacteria > Pseudomonadota > Gammaproteobacteria > Burkholderiales > SG8-39 > SZAS-79. Next base: position 2,516 of record CAZZDV010000148.1, on the reverse strand, counting down.
GCAATCCATGGAGCGGCAATACAAACTGGGTGCAGCGAGCTATGTACAACTGTTGGTCGCGCGACAGCAGGCGCAACAACTACGGATCAATCTGGTTGCGGCCCAAGCACAACGCCTGGTCGATAGCGCTGCTTTGTATCAGGCCATGGGAGGGGGTGTCAGTTAAGGATATATCGAATTCCCCCAGTTCTCCGGACACTATGATAAGCCCGCATCGGTCTGCTCGAACTCCATCGGGCTGACCTGTCCGAGCGTCGAATATCGACGTCGGGGACTGTAGATCGCTTCGCTGTAATCGAAGGTGTCGGCGCCAACGGCGTCTCGGGTTGTGTAAGTCTTGCGGTAGACACGCTCTTTTTTCACGCTGGCAAAAAAACCCTCCACCCCGCCTCAAGACGAGGGAATCCGCCGTCCCGGCCCCGCATTTGATCGGCGTCAAAGCGGCGCTCTGCCTTTCGGGGAGACTGTAGGACTATGCGGAGCCGGTTTTTCTGCGACTTTGCGGTATCGCGGGACAGAAGATGCCGTAAATCGTGTTCAGGAGCGTCGCGGCTTGTTTGCTGGCGAGGCTGTAGTAGATGCGCTTGCCGTCGCGCCGCGTGTCGACCACGCCATCGCTGCGCAGCACACCGAGCTGCTGCGACAGCGTCGGCTGGTGGATGTCCAGGAGCGCCTCGAGCTCGCTCACAGACTTCTCGCCGTCGATCAGCTGGCACAGCAGCAGCAGCCGGTCACGGTTTCCCAGGGTTTTCAACAGGCCGCAGGCCGCATCTGCAGCTTCGCGCATCGCAATGATTTGCTGGGGTTTCATGGTTGGGCCGTTCCGCCTTGAATATTCGTGAATATATTATATTGACTAATATATTGATATACAATATTATATCAATATTGTAACTGAACAAGCAGCCCCTGTCCCAGGGGCGGGAGAAATCCACATGCTACTGAGCTGCAGCAAGTGCGGTACCAGGAACCGGATCGCGGCCGACCGCGCCAATGACGGACCGGTGTGCGGCCGCTGCAAAGCGCCGCTGCTGTCCGGTGCGCCGGTCGAGCTGGACGAGGAAGGCTTCTCGGCGTTGACCGGCGCGCTCGACACGCCCGTCGTGGTGGATTTCTGGGCGCCCTGGTGCGGTCCCTGCCGGGCTTTTGCGCCCGCTTACGCCAGTATCGCAGGCGAACTGGCCGGCCGCGCTGTTTTCGGCAAGGTGAACACCGAAGACGTCAGCGAACTCGCGCAGCGACTCAACATCCGCAGTATTCCCACGCTGGCGGTGTACCGGGGCGGACGCGAAATCGCGCGCATGAGCGGCGCGCTGACGGCGGCGCAATTGCGCCAGTGGGTGGAAACGCAGATCGCTGCCTGAAGCCGTTGAAAAGAAGAAGGACGCCATGAAACGCATGTTCGCCTCGCTGGCCCTCGCCGTTGCGCTCACGCCGGCGTTCGTGTCCGCGCAGCCGCTGGCGACCGCGATCGTGGATTTCCGCCAGGTCGGGCTGACCTATTCCGCGGACGGCGTGGTCGAGGCAATCCGGACCTCGACCCTCGCCGCGCAGGTGCCCGGCCGCATCGTAGAGCTGCGCGCGAATGCCGGCGACCGGGTCGCCAAAGGCCAGGTCCTGGCGCGCATCGACCCGCGCGAAGCGGCCGAGGGCGTCGCGATAAGCCAGGCGCAGGTCGCCCGCACCCAGGCCGACCTCGCGAACGCCGCGGCGAACCTCGAACGTACCCGCAAGCTGGTCGCGCAGAACTTCATCAGCAAGGCGGCGCTCGACAAAGCGCAGGCCGACTACGACGCCGCGAGGGCGCAGCTCTCGGCCTCACGCGCATCGACCTCCCAGGCGATCACGGTACAGGGGCACACCCTGATCACGGCACCGTTCTCGGGCGTGGTGTCCGAGCGCCTCGTGGAACTCGGCGAGATGGCGCAACCCGGCCGCCCGCTGCTGACGCTGTTCGACCCCAAGGTCCTGCGCGCGGTCGCCTACGTTCCGCAGGATCGCATCTCCGCCATCCGCAGCGACACCCGCGTGACGGTGGAAGTCCTCGCGCCCGGCCAGCACCTCCAGGCCGCGCGCGTCACGGTCCTGCCCTCGGCCGACCCGAGAACGCATACAACGCAGGTACGCGTCGACCTGCCCGACGGCCTGGCGGGCGTGTTTCCAGGACAGTTCGCGCACGTGCACTTCACCATCGGCAGCGCGAGGAAGCTCATGATCCCGGCGCAGGCGGTTGTCCATCGCAGTGAAGTCACCGGGGCCTATGTCGTCGCCGCCGACGGCACGATCAACCTGCGCCAGCTGCGGCTGGGCGAGGCGGCAGGCGATTCGGGCATCGAGGTGCTCGCGGGCATCAGACCCGGCGAGAAAGTGGCGCTCGACCCGGTGGCGGCACTTGCGGCGCTGAAGAACACAAGAGCGAAGTAGGCACTACACAAAGGAGAACCAGATGGCACACATCGTCGTGATTGGAGCAGGCATCGGCGGAATGCCGATGGCGTACGAACTGAAGGAAATGC
>CAZZDV010000147.1:0-9460 GCA_964652785.1 uncultured Bordetella sp. | reverse complement strand
CGCCGGCAGCAACCCGCAGATCGCCTTGAGAATGCTGGTCTTGCCGGCGCCGTTCGCGCCGATGAGGCAGACGAGCTCGCCTTCGCCGACGATAAGGTCCGCGCCCTTCACCGCGCGGATCCCGCCATAGCGCACTTCGAGGCCCTTCACTTCGAGCAGGCTCATGCCGGCGTTCCCTTCGCGGGCTTCATGCCGGCGTTCCCTTCGCGGGCTTCATGCCGGCGTTCCCAAATACGCCTCGATCACCTTGGCGTCCTTTTGTACTTCGGACGGGGCGCCTTCGGCGATGCGCTCGCCGTAGTCGAGCACCAGCACGCGGTCGCAGACCTTCATCACGAGCTTCATGTCGTGCTCGATCAGGAGGAGCGCGATGCCGTCCTCCCGTACCCGTTCCAGCAGCTTGCGCAGCCCGATCGTCTCGGAGGCATTCATGCCGGCCGCGGGCTCGTCGAGCGCGAGCAGCGTCGGATCGGTGGCCAGCGCACGCGCGATCTCGAGCCGCCGCTGGTCGCCGTAGGGCAGGCTGCCCGCGGCGTCGTTCGCGCGCGGCGCGATCCCGACGTACTCCAGCAGCTCCACTGCGCGCGCTTGGATCGCAGCTTCTTCCGCTCGCGTGCGCCGGTCGCGCAGGACAGCGCCAAGCACGCCGGCACGCGTGCGCACATGGCGGCCGATCATCACGTTCTCGAGGGCCGAGAGGTTCGCGAACAGGCGGATGTTCTGGAAAGTGCGCGCGATGCCGGCGGCGGCGATCTCGTGGGTCTTTAGCCCGGTGATGTCGCGGCCGCGGAAAGTGAAAGTCCCCGCATCGGGGGCGTAGATGCCGGTAAGCACGTTGAACAGCGTGGTCTTGCCTGCGCCGTTCGGGCCGATGAGGCCGTAGATCTCGCCCTCTTTGATTTCGAACGACACGCCGGTCAGCGCCTGCACGCCGCCGAAGCGTTTGCCGATGCCTTCGGCAGTCACCAGCGCCTTCGCGCTGTTGTCTCCTCGCGCTTTGCCGCTCTTCATGCCTTGCGCTCGGCCAGTTCGCCCTCGCCGCGAGCGGCGAGTTCCCTGCGGCGGACCGCGGAGGGCAGCAGGCCCGCGGGGCGGAAGAGCATCACCAGCACCAGCGCGAAGCCGAAGATCAGCATGCGCAGGACCTCGGGCTCGACGATCATCCTGCCGAACGCCGCCTTTTGCAGCGGCTCGACCGTGTAGCGCAGGATTTCGGGCACGAAAGAAAGCAGCAAGGCGCCGAGGATCACGCCCCAGATGTTGCCCATGCCGCCGAGCACGACCATGGCCACCACCATGATCGATTCGACCAGCACGAAACTTTCGGGCGAGATGAAGCCCTGGATCGCGGCGAACAGGCCGCCCGCGACGCCGCCGAAGGACGCGCCCATCGCGAAGGCGAGCAGCTTGATCTTGGTGGTGTCGATGCCCATGGCGCGCGCCGCCGTTTCGTCCTCGCGCACGGCCTCCCACGCGCGGCCGATGCGCGAGTTCTGCAACCGCAGGTTGATCGCGATGACCACGACCAGCAGGGCCAGCAGGAACCAGTAGTACTTCATCGGGCCGCTCACCATGGCGCCCATGACCGTGTGGGTCTTGGCGAAGCTCACGCCCGCGATCGAGAAAGGGTCGATCTGCGAGATTCCCTGGGGACCGTTGGTAATATTTACCGGGCGGGACAGGTTATTTAGAAAAATGCGCACGATCTCGCCGAAGCCCAGAGTCACGATCGCGAGGTAATCGCCGCGCAACTTGAGCGTCGGGGCGCCAAGCAGGACCCCGAACAACGCCGCGACGGCTGCGCCGATCGGCAGGATCACCCAGAACGGCAAATGCAGCCCGAAGTGCGGCGAGGCGAGCAGCGCGTACGCATACGCGCCGACCGCATAGAACGCGACATAGCCCAGGTCCAGCAGGCCGGCGAAGCCGACCACGATGTTGAGGCCGAGCGCCAGCAGCGTGAAAAGGATCGCCAGATTGGTGATCCGGACCCACGCCGTGCCCGCCTGCGAAAGCGCGAAGGGCAGCGCGATCAGCACAAGGGCGATCAGCACCACCGCCGACCAGCGCACCGCCGCGTTCCTGCGCAGCAGCTCCCTCATGCGCGGTCGCCGACTCTTTCGCCCAGCAGGCCCGAGGGACGGAACACGAGCACCACGATGAGGACGAGGAACGCAAACACATCCTGGTAGTTGCTGCCGAACACGTCGCCGGTCAGGTCGCCGATGTAGCCCGCGCCGAGCGCCTCGACCACGCCGAGCGTGAGCCCTCCGAGCATCGCGCCCGGCAGGTTGCCGATGCCGCCGAGCACGGCCGCGGAAAAGGCCTTGAGGCCGAGCAAGGCGCCCATCTGGTAGTGGGCGATGCCGTAGTAGCTGCCGACCATGACGCCGGCCACTGCCGCAAGTCCGGCGCCGATCACGAAGGTCGCGGCGATCATGCGGTTGATGTCGATGCCCATGAGCCCGGCGACCTGCGCGTTCTGCGCCGTGGCGCGCATCGCGGTCCCCAGCCGCGTGCGGTACACGAGCAGCGCGAGGCCGGCCATCATGACCAGCGACATCAGCATGATGGCGATCTGCACGTTGGTGATCGTCGCGCCGCCGATCGCGTAGGACTGCGTCTTGATGACCTGCGGAAAAGCGAGGTTGTTGCGCGTCCAGACGAGCAGTGCGAGGTGCTGCAGGATGATCGAAACGCCGATCGCGGTGATCAGCGGCGCGAGGCGCGGGGCGCGACGCAAGGGCCGGTAAGCCAGCCGTTCCATCGCATAGCCGACCAGCATGCACACCGGAATCGCGCACGCGGTCGCGAGCAGGACGATGACCATCGGGTTCAGTCCCTTGGGGACCAGCACCCCGATCAGCGTGAAAGCCACCATCGCGCCGATCATCACCAGCTCGCCGTGGGCGAAGTTGATGAGCTGGATGATGCCGTACACCATTGTGTAGCCGAGCGCGACCACGGCGTACACGCTGCCAAGGGTCAGGCCGTTGATGAGCTGCTGGATGAAGATGTCCATTGGCGGTCAGACTAGCAAACGCCGGGCCAAACACAACCGGCAAAGAAAAACGGCGCCCGAAGGCGCCGTTTGGTGTTCTGCAAAAACGCTTGCTTACTTCTTGGCCGGTTCCGCGGCGGGGGCCGGGGCGGCCGCCGGTGCGGGTGCCGCGGCAGGCGCCGACATCGACGCGATGAAATCCGCGATCGGTATGGTCTTCCCCGTCTTGATGACGGCCACCGGCGTGATCTTGCCGGCTTTCATCGTGAAGATCGTCATCTCCGCGTTCCTGCGGTCGCCTTTCTCGTCGAAACTGACCTGGCCGGTCGCGCCCTTGTAATCGAGCTTGGCGAGCTCGGGCAGGTACTTGGCCGGGTCGGGCGAGTTGGCCTTCTTGATCGCCTCGATGATCATGTTCGCCGCGTCGTAGGTGAAGGGCGCGTAGAGGATCGGGTCGGCGTTGAACTTCTTCTTGTAGTTCTCGAGGAATTTCTGGTCCGCCGCAGCCACGGGGATGCCGGCCTGCGAGCAGAGCAGCCCTTCGGCCGCATCGCCGGCGAGCTTGGCCATTTCGTCGGTGCACGCGCCGTCGCCGAATGCGAACACCACCTTGATGCCGAGCTCGCGCGCCTGCTTGACCAGCGGCCCGCCGGTCGCGTCCATGCCGCCGTAGAACACTGCGTCGGGCTTGCGGCCCTTGACCTTGGTGAGGATTGCTTTCCAGTCGGTCGTCTTGTCGGTGCCCTTCTCGCGCGGCAGCACCTTGATCTTGGAGCCGACTAAGGTCTTCTCGACTTCGTTGGCGAGGCCTTCGCCATACGCGGTCGCGTCGTCGATGATCGCGACGGTCTTGGGCTTGGCATCGCCGACGAGGTAGCCGGCGATCGCCGGGCCCTGCTGGTCATCGCGGCCGACCACGCGGAACTGGTTCTTGAAGCCCTGCTCGGTGAGCTTTGGATTGGTGGCCGAGCCGGAAATCACCGGCACGTTGGCGCCGTTGTAGATCGTCGAGGCCGGGATCGAGGTGCCCGAGTTGAGGTGGCCGACAACGCCGGCGACCTTCGCGTCGACCAGCTTCTGCGCGACCGTGGTGCCCACTTTGGGGTCGGCCTGGTCGTCTTCGCCGACGAACGTGAACTTGGCGTCCTTGCCGTCGATCTTGATCTTGGCTGCATTGGCTTCGTCGACCGCCATGCGCGCGCCGTTCTCGTTGTCCTTGCCAAGGTGGGCAATGCCGCCGGTCATCGGGCCGACGTGGCCGATCTTGATTTCGATCGACGGCGGCGGCGGCGGCGGGGCGACGACAACAGCCTTCGCAGGCGGTGCCTCCACCTTGGTTTCGCTGCAGCCGATCAGGGCCACTGCGGCCGCAGCGGCAAGCATCGCAATGTTGAGATTATTCGTTTTGTTCATACGTTCTCCCGGGAGCAAATGTGAGGGGCGGATCAGGGGCGGGGCGCAAAGACGGAATGATAAACGCGGGTCCCAGGGAGAGGCAATAAAAAAGCCGGGCAATGCCCGGCTTAGTTCGCACGCCTGTGGGGGCGTCTCGACTGCGGCTTTTGACTTATTTCGTCGACAGGATCCACTTGACCATCGCCTTGACGTCGGCGTCGGGCACCTTTTCGTTCGGCGGCATCGGGATCTGGCCCCAGGTGCCGACCCCGCCCTTTTTCACTTTGTCGAACAGCTTGGTTTCGGCCGCCTTGTCGGAGGCGTACTTGGCCGCGACCTCCTTGTAGGCCGGCCCGACCAGCTTCTTGTCGACGGTGTGGCAGGTCATGCACATGTGCTTCTTGGCAAGCTCGTCGCTCGCCTTGGCGGGCAGCGATACCACTGCAGCGGCGGCGAGGGCAAAGGCGAGGGGGGCGAATTTCATCACTGCTCCTTGAGACGTGTGCAAAAGCCGGGTTGGCGCCCAATCTGGCCGGGAGCGCAATTTACATCGATATTATCGCGTGGCCCCGTGCGTACAGGTGTTGCGAAGTGTTTCCAGATCGGAAATCGGTAACAAACAGGTAACGCCTTGGCATACCCATGCGTTGACCGCGCCCCCGGATTCCGGGTCGCCGGCCGGCTTGTCGAGCAGCGCCGGCAGGCCCCCCACGCTGGCCGGAATCGCCAGCACCATGGTCGCCGGCCAGTACTCGCGCGCCAGCGACTGCGTCCAGCCTTCGAGCGCCCCGGGCTCGCCGCGCAGGATGACGGTGGTCGGCGGTCCGAGCGACTCCTCGAGCGCGATCATCAGCGAACCAAATCCCGCGGGGTGCTGCCGCATCGTCGGGTAGAAGCGTTCGAGCGTCCTCTCGGCCGCGCTGCGAAAACGCTCTTCGCCGGTGAGGGCCGAGAGCCGTTGAAGCGCAAACGCGGCCACGCCGTTGCCAGAGGGCGTTGCATTGTCTTGCCCCGGCTTGGGACGGTGGATGAGGCGCTCGTGGTCCCGCCCGGTGAAGAAGAAGCCGCCGGCGTCGCTGTCCTCGAACTGCTCGAGCATCGCTTCGGCAACCTCTTCGGCGAAATCGAGCAGCTCCACGTCGAACCGCGTCTGCAGGCATTCGATCAGCGCGTCGATGAGGAAGGCGTAGTCGTCCAGATAGGCGTTCAGGTGCGCGCGGCCATCCTTGTAGGTCGCGAAGAGCCGCCCGTCCTTCCACATGGTGCTGCGGATGAACTCGAGCGACCGCTGTGCCGAGTCGGCCCACTCGCGGTTGCCGAACACGCGCGCGGCGCGCGCCATGCCGCGCACCATGAGCGCGTTCCACGAGACGAGGATCTTCTCGTCGCGGCCGGGGCGGATGCGTTGCTCTCGCACGGCGAAAACTTTCGCGCGTGCCGATTCGATCAGGGAATCATTGCCTGTACCGTCGGGCTCCCGCGCGAGCACGAGATGCCAGTGCTTCTCCTCGAAGTTCGGCTCATGGTCCAGGCCATAGCGGCCGGCGAAGGCTTCGTACTCCTCGGGCGTGAGCAGCGAACGCACCTCTTCGCGATCCCACACGTAGAACCTGCCTTCGACCCCCTCGGAATCCGCATCGAGGCTGGAGTAGTAGCCGCCTTCGGGCGACTGCATCTCGCGCATCACCCAGCCCGCGGTTTCGGCGGCGACACGAGCATAGATCGGCTTTGCGGTGGCGCAATGAGCATCGGCCAGGAGCGACAGCAACGGGCCGTTGTCGTAAAGCATCTTTTCGAAGTGCGGGATGGTCCACGTCGCATCGGTGCTGTAGCGCGAGAAGCCGCCGCCGAGCTGGTCGTAGATCCCGCCCTGCGCCATCTTCTCCAGCGTGATGTCGGCCATCTCCAGCGCGTGCCCGTCGCCGTCATGCGCGTAGCGCCGCAAGCAGAGCTCGATGTCGGTGGGATGCGGGAACTTGGGCGCGCGCTCGGGTAACTGCGCCCAGCCGCCGGCATCGGCGTCGAAATTCTCGCGCAGGTTGGAAAGCGACTCCAGGATCGGCTGCGCGTCGAAATTCGAGGCGTGCGCCGGCCGTCCCGTCGCGGCGCCGGCGCCGAGCTGCATGCGTGAGAACGCGAGGCGCACCTGCTCGCCTTGCTCGTTGACCTCCGCGCGCCGCTCTTTCCAGATCGCCGCGACGCGCTCGAGCAGCTCGGGAAAGCCCGGCAGCCCGTAGCGCGACGTCTTCGGGAAATAGGTGCCGCTGAAGAACGGCGTACCGTCCGGCGCGAGGAATATCGTCAGCGGCCATCCACCGGTGCTTTGGGTCAGCATCTGGTGCGCGGTCTGGTAGATCTGGTCGAGGTCCGGCCTTTCCTCGCGGTCGACCTTGATGTTCACGAACAGCCGGTTCATGACGGCGGCGGTCTCGTGGTTCTCGAAGCTCTCGTGCGCCATCACGTGGCACCAGTGGCAGGCCGAATAGCCGACCGAGAGCAGGATGGGCTTGCCCGTGGACCGCGCGAGCTGGAGCGCTTCGTCGCCCCACGGATGCCAGTCGACCGGGTTCTGCGCGTGTTGCTGGAGATACGGCGAGGTTTCCTGCGCGAGACGGTTGGGCATGGGACTTGGCATCGATCAAATGAGCGGATTAAATGGGGTCAGGGTCGACTTTTGAAAGTCGACTCTGACCCCAATTTTCAGGGCAGCAATTATCCAATGCATCAGCCGCAGGACGTCCTTGATTTCTGGTTCGGCGTGCCGGCGGGCGCGCCGCGCAAGGCGTGGTTCGTCAAGGACCCCGTGTTCGACGAATCGATCCGCGCGCGGTACCTGGAGCTGCATAACGCGGCGGCCGGGGGATCGCTCGCCGAGTGGAAGGAACAACCGCGAAGCGCGCTGGCGCTGATCGTCGTGACCGACCAGTTTCCTCGCAACCTCTTTCGCGGCAGTCCGCGCGCATTCGAGACCGACCCGCTGGCGCTCGAGACGGCAAAGCAAGTCGTCGACAAGGGGTGGGACCAGGCGATGCTTCCGATCGAGCGCCTGTTCGTGTACCTGCCGTTCGAGCACAGCGAGTCGCTCGCCGAACAGGAGCGCTCGCTCGAGCTCTACGAACCGCTGAAGGCTTTCCCCCAGACCGCAGATCCGGAGGACTACCCGAAGCGGCACTGGGTCATCGTCAAGCGCTTCGGGCGCTTTCCACACCGCAATGCGGCGCTCGGCCGCGAGAGTACTGCGGAAGAGGTCGAATTCCTGAAGCAGCCCGGCTCGGGTTTCTAGTCGAGCCGGAACCCGGCGGGCTACTCCGACCGGTCGGTTACTGCTCCCAAGCTCGCCGTCGACACCAGCCTCACGTACTTGGCGAGCAACCCGCGCGTGTAACGCGGCTTGGGCTGCTTCCACTTCTTGCGCCGCGCGGCAATTTCCTTGGCGGAGACGTTGAGCTGGATCAGCTGCTTCCTGGCGTCGATGGTGATCGAATCGCCTTCCTTCACCAAGGCGATGGTGCCACCCACGAACGCCTCGGGCGCTACATGCCCGACGACCATGCCCCAGGTACCGCCCGAGAATCGGCCATCGGTCAGGAGCCCTATCGATTCCCCAAGCCCCTGCCCGATCAGCGCAGAAGTAGGCGCTAGCATTTCCTGCATTCCAGGGCCGCCCTTGGGTCCCTCATAGCGGATGACCACGACGTCGCCGGGCTTGATCTTCTTGGCCATGATCGCCTTCATGCAGTCGGGCTCGGAATCGAAAACGCGCGCGGGTCCGGTGATCGAAGGATTCTTGAGGCCGGTGATCTTGGCCACGCAACCTTCGGGCGCGAGGTTGCCCTTGAGGATCGCCAGGTGGCCCTGCTTGTAGATCGGCTTGTCGAAAGGGCGGATGACGTCCTGGTCTTTGCGGGGCTGGGAAGGCACTTTCCTGAGTTCCTCGGCCATCGTGCGGCCGGTGATGGTCATGCACTCGCCATGCAGCAGGCCGTTCTCGAGCAGGATCTTGAGCACCTGCGGGACGCCCCCGGCGCGGTGGAAATCGACCGCGACATACTTGCCCGAGGGCTTGAGGTCGCAGAGCACCGGCACCTTGCGGCGCACGCGCTCGAAATCGTCGATGGTCCACTTCACTTCGGCGGCATCCGCAATCGCGAGGTAATGCAGCACGGCGTTGGTCGAGCCGCCCGTGGCCATGACCAGCGCGATCGCGTTCTCGATGGATTTCCTCGTGATGATCTTGCGCGGGCGCAGGTTCGCCTTGATCGCCTTGACCAGCACCTTGGCCGACTCGGCCGCGGAATCGGCCTTCTCGGCATCGGGCGCCGCCATCTGCGAGGAGCCCATGAGGCTCATGCCGAGCGCCTCGAAGGACGAGGACATCGTATTGGCGGTAAACATGCCGCCGCATGCGCCGACCGATGGGCACGCATTGCGCTCGATGCCGTCGTAGTCCTCCTTCGTCATCCTGCCCGCGGAGTAGGCGCCCACCGCCTCGAAAACCGAGACCACGGTGAGGTCGGTGCCTTTCCACCGGCCCGGCTTGATGGTGCCGCCGTAGACGTAGATTGCCGGCACGTTCATGCGCGCGATCGCCATCATGCCGCCGGGCATGTTTTTGTCGCAGCCGCCGACCACCAGCGTGCCGTCCATGGCCTGCCCGTTGACCGAGGTCTCGATCGCATCCGCAATGACTTCGCGCGAGACGAGCGAATACTTCATCGCCTCGGTGCCCATGCCGATGCCGTCGGTGATCGTCGGCACGCCGAACATCTGCGGCTTGGCGCCGGCCGATTCGAGGGCGGCGATGGCCTTGTCGACCAGCGGCTGGATGCCGGCGTTGCAGGGATTCATCGTCGAGTGGCCGTTGGCCACGCCGACGATGGGTTTCTCGAAATCGCCGTCCCCGAAGCCGACCGCGCGCAGCATTGCGCGATTGGGGGCGCGGGCGATGCCGCCGGTAATCGTCTTGGAACGCCAGTTTTTCTGGTCAGCCATGGTTGTCTCCCTTGAGGACTAGTGTGGATTTAATAACAAGCGGCGTGGCGCGGCCAGCGCTAGGAGCGCGCC
>CAZZDV010000146.1:3646-9549 GCA_964652785.1 uncultured Bordetella sp. | reverse complement strand
TCAAAACCGGACACATTACGTGCTACTGATCCGGACAACTCATTTGCTCCTGACAATCGGGCACATCCCCAATTGACCACTTAAACGACCATGGGCATAATTGTGGTCATCCGGTTCACGAAGCATCCCTTCAAAGGATTCGCATGTCCACCATCCAGGCCTCCGAATTCAAAGCCAAGTGCCTCGCGCTGATGGACCAGGTCGCACGCACCGGCGAAACCATCGTCGTGACCAAGAACGGCAAGCCGGTGGCCGAGCTGCGCCCGCATCGCCCGCCGCGCGCCAAGTCGATTCGCGGCCTCCACAAAGGCCGGATCAGGATTCTCGGCGACATTGTTTCTCCGGTGGGGACTTCACTCTGGAAAGCGCTGAAGTGATCGTCCTCGATACCAATGCGCTGGTGTGGGTGACGGTGGACGACCGCAGGCTGGGGCGGAAAGCGGGCGCACTGGTCGACAAGCACTGGGCTGCCGGAAAAATCGCCGTCTCCTCAATCGCGTTCTGGGAAATCGGCCTGCTCGAAGCGCGTCGCCGATTGCGCCTGCCCGCGCCGGTTCGTGAATGGCGGAAGAGCCTTCTCGATGCGGGGGTGATCGAACTTCCTATCGATGGTGCAGTCGCGCTGCGCTCGCTCGAACTGTCCGGCCTGCCCGACGACCCCGCCGACCGCTTCATCGTCGCGACCGCGTTGGAGCATGGGGCCGCAGTGATGACGGCGGACGAGAAAATCCTGGACTGGCGCCACGCGCTGGAAAGGCACGACGCGCGCGTCTAGGAAGGGGTAACGGGGGAACCTGGGTTCACCTGCTCGACCAGAGTCGCGATACCGAAACGCAAGTTCCCTGTCCGATCTCTCCGGCCGGGGCCATCCAACGAAAATGTATGGCGGGGCATTGCATACACAAGATCAACCGGGTGGCCCACGCACCGTCCCGCTGCACATCGACATTACGTAAGAATTGGCAGCATTCCAATTCCGCCAACCGACTCCCGGCCATCTCCACCCCCAAGCGGGTATCCTCCGTCCCACTCCAACCAAGGGACCCGAAGATGCCCGAAGACACCACGATCACCCGCGGCCGCTTGGTCGATGAGCTCAAAGCCCACCCGCCGAACGAAGCCGCCGAACTCCTCGAGTCGGCCTCACCGCAAGCCGCCTTCGCGGCCCTTTCCGAGCTCAACCCGGCCTTTACCCAGGACATCCTCGCCGAGCTTCCGGCAGAACTTCGCGAGCGCATCCTCGCGTGCGCGCCGCCGGAGATCGCGCAGCAGTGGGAGCGCAACCGCGCGTACGCCGAGCACACCATCGGCCGCCTCATGGAGCCGGCCCACGCGGTCCTCAAGCAGGGCATGACGGTCGGCGAGGCGACCGAGGCGCTGCGCTCGGTGATGAAGTCCACCTTCGTCACCTATGGCTATGTCACTGACGCGAACGGCAGGCTCGAGGGCCTCGTTACGATGCGCGACCTGCTCTTCACCGACGACGCCGCAAAGGTCGGCGACGTCATGCTGCGCAAGGTGTTCACTTTCCGTCCAGAAACCGAGATTTCGGAGGCGATGAAGGCCTCGCTCAGCCGCCACTTCCCGGTCTACCCGGTGTGCGACGAGGGCAACCGGCTGCTCGGCCTGGTGCGCGGGCAGGCGATCTTCGAGGCCGAGGCCTTCGAGATCACCGCGCAGGCCGGCAGCATGGTCGGTGTCGAGAAGGAAGAGCGCATCTCCACGCCGATGTTCCGCAGCTTCCGGTTCCGCCACCCGTGGCTGCAGCTCAACCTGCTCACCGCTTTCCTTGCCGGCGGCGTGGTGGCGTATTTCCAGGGCACGATCGACCGGCTGGTGATCCTGGCGGCTTTCCTGCCGGTGCTGGCGGGGCAGTCGGGTAACACGGGCTGCCAGGCGCTGGCCGTCACGCTGCGCGGCATGACGCTGGGCGAAATCAAGCCGGGCGACGGCCTGCGGCTGGTGAGCAAGGAAGGCTTTCTCGGCGCGATGAACGGCGCGCCCATCGGCATTGTCGCGGGCGCGGCGATGTACTACACGGCGCTCGCGCAGTCCTCGCCGCACGCGCTGTTGCTCTCGGTGGTGGTATTCCTCGCGATGGTGGGCGCCTGCACGATCAGTGGCATCTCGGGCGCGATCGTGCCGCTCACGCTGAAAAGGTTCGGCGCCGACCCGGCCACGGCCTCGAGCATCTTCCTCACCACCGCCACGGACATCGTGAGCATGGGGATGCTGCTGGGGCTGGCTACGGTGATTGTCCGGTAGGGCGTTTGCAGATAGGAGAACTAATGCTCACTTCTGCGCGCGCTATTTACGGCGAACTGCGGAATATTTCACCAACACTGTAAGAATGTGTTTGGTCCTTTTGCACTACCTGCCGACAATCGAACTGAAACATCAGTGGATCGGCCCGGACCAAGACGCACACCTTCAGGCGCGGCTCCGGTTTGGGGAGGTGTGAAATGCTCGCAGTCACGAAAGCGCTCGAATCCGGCCCGCTTGCCGGCGCAAGTCCCGATATCACGCTGCCCAAGGTCCATCGCAAGGATGGCCGCGGCCCCGCGATCCTGTTCGCGGACGTCAGCCGCAGCATGCAGATTCACCAGCGCTTGGGCGACCAGGGCGCGCGCATCCTCATCGACCAGCTCCTCAGCCTCGCGGAAAAGGCGATCACCGCGCATCGCGGCCGCGTCATCAAGTACATCGGCGACGAAGTCCTGGCGATCCTGCCCAACGCGGACGCGGCCGTGCGCGCCGCGCGCGAGCTCCTCGTAGAAGTGGACAAGTTCGAGGCGCAGGACGGCTTCAAGCCGGCCATGCACGTGGGCCTGCATTCCGGCGGGTTCGTCGAGCGCGGAGGCGACGTGTATGGCGATGCGGTCAATGTCGCGAGCCGCCTGACGGCCTTCGCGAAGGCCGGGCAGATCCTCACTTCGAGCGCGAGTGCGCCCGGCATTTCGCCGCTTGTGCGCCGCTCGATGCGCCGGCTCGGCGCGATGGACATCCGCGGCCGGCACGAGGAGGTCCAGGTCGAGGAGGTCTCGTGGCACGACGACTCCGACGAGGAAGCCACCATTACCGAGCTCGCGCCCGTGGTGCCCGTCGCGGGCTCGCGCCTGGTGCTGAGCTTCGGCGGACGCAAGTGGACGGTGGGTCCGCGCGCCAAGCACCTTTCGGTCGGCCGCGATCCCGGCGCGGACATCCAGGTCGGCGCCACCGAAGCCTCGCGCAACCACGGCGTCATCGAGTATCGCAATGGCGGCTTCTACTACGCCGACATGAGCCTCAACGGCTCGTACGTCACCTTCGGCGGCACCGGCGAAACGCTGGTGCAACGCACGCAGGTCATGCTGAGCGGGTGCGGCGTGATCTGCTTCGGCCACTCGGCGGGCGGGGCGGCTGAGAAGCTCGAGTTTTGCGTGGAGGCGGTCGAGCACTAGGCGGTTCCACGCTCGCGCGCTGGGGGTTTCGGCTAGACTTTCGCCCCCGATCCTTTCTCACGCGGAATTCGCATGCCCACGCCCTGGCTTCCCCTCGACGGCATCACGGTGGTCGACTTCTCGATGTTCGTTCCCGGGCCATTCTGCTCGGCGATCTTTGCAGACCTCGGCGCGGAGGTGATCAAGGTCGAAGCGATCAACGGCGACCCAGGCCGCGGCTACGTGCCGGTGCAGTTCCGCACCGAGAACCGCAACAAGCGCAGCATCGCGATCAACCTCAAGGCGCCCGAGGCCAAGCCCATCGTGCGCAAGCTCGCGGAGAAGGCGGACATCGCGCTCGAAGGGTTTCGTCCCGGGGTGGCCAAGCGGCTGGGCATCGACTACCACTCGCTTGCGGCGCACAACCCGCGGATCATCTACTGCTCGATCTCCGGGTACGGGCAGACGGGGCCTTGGCGCGAGCGTCCGGGACATGACGTGAACTACATCGCCGCGGCCGGCGGTCTCTCGTTTCCGGGCCAGTGGCTTAAAGCCCCGAGCCGGTCTTCACTGCCGGTGGCGGACATGGGTGGCGGTAGCGCGGCTGCCGCGGCGGTGCTGGCTGCGTTGTACGACCGCACGAAGACGGGCAAGGGCGTGGAACTCGACGTGTCGCTCTTCGAGGCGGGATTCTTCTGGTCGGCGATGCGGCATTCGCTGAGCCATGGCGTGGACCCCAAGGCGCACATCTTCCCGGTCAACGATATTTTCGAGGCCAGGGATGGGCGGCGGCTTACGCTTGGCATCCTGGAAGACCATTTCTGGAATAACTTCCTCAAAGCCGTCGAGGGTGCGGCGCCGGATCTCCAGGACAGCAAATATTCGACGGACGTCTTGCGCCGCGAGAATGGCGACGCTTTGTCCGCGCGGCTTGCGCAGGTCCTCGCGATGAAGACGGCGCAGGAGTGGGTAAGTGCGCTGGAGGCGGCCGATGTGCCGGTCGATTTGTGCCTCACGCCGGCGGAGGCTGCTTCACTGCCTCAAATCGTCGCTCGCGAAGACGTGCAGGAGATCGGCGGCGAGAAATTCGCGCTCTTTCCGGTACACGCTCACGGCAAGCGCGGCGGCAGCCTCAGGCGCCCGGTGCCCAAGACGGGCGAGCACACGCGCGAGATTCTCGTGGAGATCGGCATGGACGACGCCGAGATCGCCGAGGTGCTGAAGTCAGGCGCGGTTCGCGCGGGGTAGCTCCCGCAGTTGCCAGGCGCGCGCTTCGGGCGCAGCACCGAGGCAAGAAGGAGACCCCGGATCGATTTAGAATTGCTGCCATTATTCCACCTGACCCCGCGCCAGTAGCGGTCCTCCGGGCAGATTGCTGCCATCGTCTAGAAACACGCGCGGCACCGAAGTGAAACAATGGTGGCCCGTCCACGATTTTGGCTAAACTTTCCTCAGCCAGGATCACCATCCTGCAGTGAACCCTTTTCAGGACTAGTCGATGGATTTCGGTTTCAGCCCGGAGCAGGACGCGATACGCGAGGCGATCGGGAAGATCTGCGCGCAGTTTGGCGATGACTACTGGTTGAAGAAGGACAAGGAGGGCGGGTTTCCGTCCGAACTCCACCAAGCGCTCGCGCGCGATGGGTGGCTCGGCATCGCGATGCCCGAGTCGCATGGCGGGGCGGGGCTGGGGATCACCGAGGCGGCGATCATGATGCAGACGATCGCCGAATCGGGTGCGGGTTTCTCCGGCGCGTCGGCAGTGCACATGAATATCTTCGGCCTGAACCCGGTCGTGGTCTTCGGCACCGAGGACCAGAAGAAGCGCATGCTGCCAAATCTCATCGCGGGCAAGGAGCGCGCGTGCTTCGCGGTGACCGAGCCCAACACCGGCCTCAACACCACGCGCATCCGTACCCGCGCCGAGAAGAAGGGCGACAAGTACATCGTCTCCGGCCAGAAAGTGTGGATCTCCACAGCGCAGATCGCCGAGAAGATCCTGCTACTCGCGCGCACCACGCCGATCGAGGAGTGCAGCAAGCCCGCCGATGGCCTCACGCTTTTCTACACTGACTTCGACCGCAAGCATGTCGAGGTGCGCGAGATCGAGAAGCTCGGCCGCAAGTGCGTCGACTCCAACCAGGTGTTCTTCGATGGCATGCCGATCCCTGAGGCCGACCGCATCGGCGAGGAGGGCAAGGGCTTCCAGTACATCCTGCATGGCATGAACCCTGAGCGCATCCTGATTGCCTCCGAATCCGTGGGACTCGGGCGTTGCGCGCTCGCCCGCGCCACGCAGTACGCCAAGGAGCGCGTTGTGTTCGACCGCCCGATCGGCCAGAACCAGGGCATCCAGCATCCGCTCGCGGCCAACTGGATGGCGCTCGAGGCGGCCAACCTCATGGTCTTCAAGGCTGCGTGGCTGTACGACACCGGTAAGCCCGCGGGCGCAGAAGCCAACTCGGCCAAGTATCTCGCCGGCGA
>CAZZDV010000146.1:0-3546 GCA_964652785.1 uncultured Bordetella sp. | reverse complement strand
TCGTGCTGGCGCTTCTGCGCGGTTTGCCTGAAGGCGGAGAGCGGCGGCATCAGATAGCGGCGCAGATCCTTCGGGTCGGCGCCAGGGCCGTGCGGAACCGGCGGCGTCCCGCTGACCGTCACGCGCTCCATGAGGCGGCGCTGCGGGTAGTAGTCATGCAGCGCCGAATGCTGCACTCCCCGGTTGTCCCAGAACACCAGCATGTTCGGCTGCCAGCGGTGGCGGTACTGGTACTCGTGGATCAGGGTCTTGCGGTACAGCATTTCGAGGATGGTCCTGCTCTCGTCCTCCGCCATGCCTTTGATCGACAGCGTGAACTGCGGATTGACGAAGAGCACTTTCCTGCCGGTCAGCGGATGCAATGTCACTACCGGGTGCGTCACCATCGGATAGAGCGCCTCGAACCGGCGCAGCTTTTCTATTCCGGCCTGGTCGGTCGGGAACAGGCTCCTGAAAGGCTTGAAGTCGTGCACCGCCTCGAGCCCCGAAAGGAAGCGCTGCCAGCGGTCCGACAGCCCTTCGTACACCGCGCTCATGCTGGCGAAGGTGGTATCACCGCCGACTTCGGGGATGATCTTGGAGCACAGCGCGGTTCCCATCGGCGGCGCTGCGCGGAAGGTCTCGTCGGTGTGCCACATGTCGGTGGCGGCGGGCGGGTTGCCCTCCTTGTTGTCGAAAACGATCAATTCGGGGCTGTCGGCCGAACTGGTCGAGAACGGGTGCACGCTGAGCTCGCCGAAATAACGCCCGAAGCGCCGCAGGTCCTCCGAGGAGATGACCTGGTTCGGAAAGACGAGCACGAGGTGCTCGGCATGCGCCACCTTGAGTGCGTCGAAGGCAGGCTGCGCGAGCGGCCGGGTCAGGTCGATGCCGGTGATCTCGGCACCCAGAAAGACGCCGAGGCGTTTGATCGAGACAGGCGTGTCGGGCATCGGGTTCTTTCGGTTCAGGGCAGGATCACAAACCTCAATCGACGCGGGCGCCCGTTCTTTTGACGACTTCGGCCCATTTCGCTATTTCGGCACTGAGGAAGGCCGCGAAGTCCGCCGGCGAGCCGGTCGCGGGCTCGATGCCTTGGGGCAGGAGCTGTTGCTGGACGTCCGTTGCACGCAGGATCTGGCCGATCTCGTTATTCAGACGGGACACAATGGCGCCCGGCGTTCCCGCTGGCGCGACAACACCGAACCACACATCCGCCTTGAACCCCGGGAGTCCCGCCTCCGCCACGGTGGGCAGGTCCGGCATGGCGCGCGAACGCGCGCTGCTCGAGACCGCGAGGGGACGCAACTTGCCGGCCAGGAACTGCGGACGTGCGGTCGACATCTGGGCAAACGTGGCCTGCACCTCGCCGGCGAGAAGGGCGGTGACCGCCGCCGCCACGCCTTTGTAAGGCACATGAACGATGTCGACACCCGCCATGTGCTTCAGCAGCTCCATGGCGAGGTGGGCGCCGGTTCCATTGCCGCCGGACGCGTAGCTGAGCTGGCCAGGGCGGGACTTTGCATGGGCGATCAGCTCGCGCAGGTTACTCACCGGCAGTGACGGATTCACACTGAGCACCGTGGGGCTGAACACCAGAAGCGTGACCGGCGCAAAGCTCTTTTCCGCATCGTAGGGCAGTTTGCTGCGCAGGCTCTGATTGATCGCCAGGTCCGGCGCCACGACCAGCAGGGTGTAACCGTCGGGCGGCGCCTTTGCGACGATTTCAGTCCCGATGACGCTGCCGCCCCCGCCGCGGTTCTCCACCACCACGGGCTGCTTCCAGACCTCGATGAGTTTCTGCGCGATGAGGCGCGCGAGCAGATCCGTCACCGAGCCCGGCGGATAGGGGACGACAATGCGGATCGGCTTGCCCGGGTATTCGTCGGCGGCAGCGCCGCCCCCGAAGATGCCGAGAACAAGCGCAGCCATGGCCAGCGTCGCAATGCGTGCAATGCGTGCAATGCGCGCAATGAATTTCAAGGTTCCGCTCACTCGTGTTAGCGCAATTTTCGAGGGACGACTATACAACAACGCAGTGCCCCGGCATACGCTGTCGCTCGATGTGCTAGGGTATCGGCGGCGTGAGACGCGCCCGAATTTCAGACCGGATGACGCAATGAACCATGACCTGCCCGTAGTCGGCCGCGGATTCTGCTACGAAGACCTCCCCGTCGGTCATCGCTTCCGCACCCATCGCCGCACGATTGCCGAGAGCGACGTGACGGCCTTCATCAACCTCACTTGGCTCACCGAAGAGCTGTTCGCCGTCGAGGACGACGCCGGCCGCGCCATCAAGGGCCGTGCGGTGCCGGGCGCAATGGTGTATTCGTTCGCCGAAGGGCTGTTGTTGCCAACGATGCAGGACACGGGCCTGGCTTTCCTCAACTGCCAGCTGGATATCAAGGGACCGACCAAAGTGGGCGACACGCTCCACGTGGAAGCCGAAGTCATCGAGGCGCGGCTGACATCGAAGGGCGACCGGGGTCTCGTGCGCACCTCCAACATCGTCGTGAACCAGAACGGCCAGACGGTGCTCGCCTACAACCCGCTGCGCATGCTCAAGCGGCGGGCGTGACTCGCGACCCATGCTCACTTTGCATCACAGCACAAGCTCCACCTGCTCGCAAAAAGTGCGTCTTGCGCTGGCAGAGAAGGGGCTGTCGTGGACCGGCCACCACCTGAACCTGCGCACCTTCGATCAACTCAAGCCTGAGTTCCTTGCGCTCAACCCGGCCGGCATGGTGCCGGTGCTGGTCCACGAGGGCCACGTGTTCACCGAATCGATGGTGATCAACGAGTATCTCGACGAGGTTTTCCCGCAGGTGCCGCTGCGCCCGGCGGATGCGCTCGGCCGCGCGCGCATGCGCGAGTGGACTCTGTATATCGCAACCGAGCCGGCCTGGGCAATCAAGGCGCCGTCCTACCAGAAGAACCTCCGCCCGGCCCTCGCCGGCACGATGAGCGAGGGAGAGTTCGCGGCGATCGCCGCCAAGATGCCAAACCGCGAGAACGCGCAGCGCTGGATTGCGGCGGTCACGCGCGGATTCACCGCAACCGAACTGGACACCGAGCTCGCGCGCCTGGCGAAGACTCTTGACCGCATGCAGGCGGCGCTTGCCGGTTCGGCGTGGCTCGCGGGCGACGCGTACACGCTGGCCGACGTCGACATGGCCCCGTTCGTGCATCGGCTCGCGGCGTTGGGCGAGGGGGCAATGATCGACGCGCGCCTGCATGTGGCGGATTGGTATTCGCGGATCAAAGCGCGTCCTGCGTTCGCGGCGGCGATCGGCTGACGCCATTGATCCGGAAAGTTAAAGCTGTACGTACACGCTCAGGTTTGTCCCCGCGGCGCTGGCCGCGTGGCGTGCGCTGGCGAAGTAGCGCTTTCGCCATGATGCGGACTCTCGAATGAGCATCCTCGTTGTCGGCGGCGGCATCGGCGGGCTCACGCTCGCGTTGTCGCTGCACCAAGCGGGCATTGCCTGCCGGGTGTTCGAGGCGGCACCGGAGATCAAGCCCTTGGGCGTCGGCATCAACCTGCTGCCGCACGCGATGCGCGAGTTG
>CAZZDV010000145.1:0-9613 GCA_964652785.1 uncultured Bordetella sp. | reverse complement strand
GAAGCTCAGGCCGCCTTGGCGGTGTTCTTCCGGATGAACTCCGCCATGCGGGCGACGCCCTTTTCGATCATCTCGTTCGAGGCGGCGTACGAGAAGCGCACGTGCTGGCCCTCGCCGGCCACCCTCGAGCCGAAGTGGATGTCGGCGAGCACTGCGACGCCCGCCTCGTTCAGCAGGCGTTTGCGGAATTCCTCCGAATCCCTGGCGCCGATCATCTTGCAGGCCTCGGTGACGTTCGGCCAGACGTAGAAAGCACCGCCCGGTGATTTGCAGGCAACGCCGGGGACCTTGTTGAGCAGGCCGACGATGAGGTCGCGGCGCTCGTGAAAGCTCTTTTTCATCATCTCGGCGGCATCCTGGGGCCCGTTGATCGCCTCGACGGCCGCCCACTGAGAGATCTGCGACGCGCAGGAGTCGGTGTTCGTTACCCAGCGCGTGAAGACGGGCGAGAGCGTCGGGTTCGAGATGAACCCGATCCGCCAGCCGGTCATCGCCCAGGTCTTCGATGCGCCGTCGGAGATGATCGTGCGCTCGTACATACCGGGCAACTGCGCGATCGAAAAGAAGGTGCCCTCGAACGTCAGGCGCGAATAGATCTCGTCGGCGTATACCCACACCTGCGGATGCTTCCTGAGGATGGCCGCGATCTGTTCCAGTTCCGCCTTCGTGAGCAGGCCGCCGGTCGGGTTATGCGGGTAATTGAGGATGAGCAGCTTCGTCTTCGGCGTAATGAGTTTCTCGAGCTCCGCCGGATCGAAAGAAAAGTCGCGCGCTTCCTTCAGGTTGACCGGCACCGGCTTGGCGCCGCAAGCGAGGATCTGGGACTCGTAGATCGGGAAACCCGGATTCGGGTAAATCACCTCGTCGCCAACGCCATAGTCGGTGACTGACAGGATTGCGTAAGCGATGAAGGGCTTCGCGCCGGCGCCCACTACGACGTCATCGGGGCGGATCGGCAGCCCGCCGCGCATGCCCGCCATGTACCTTGCCGCCGCCTCCCGCAGCGGATCGATGCCCGCCGAGGGCGTATAGCCATGCTTGCCTTCGCGGATCGCCCGGATGCCGGCTTCCTGCACATGCAGGGGCGCCGGGAAATCCGGTTGCCCGATGCAGAACGAAACGATGTCCTTGCCGGTACGGGCAAGGGCGTTGACTTCGGCGAGCACGACGAAGGCGTTCTCGGTGCCGAGGTCCGTGGCGCGCTTGGAGAGTTGCAGCATGGGATTGCACCCGAAAAAAGAACTATTTTACCGTTATCATCCGGCCATGCTGGTCAACTGCGTCGCCTACCAGGATGGCAAGAAGCTCGCCGAGATTTCGGTCGAGGACATCAGCACCTATGTCAGCCGCCCGGACTGTTTCGTCTGGGTGGCCCTCAAGGACGCCGAGCCCGCCGAGCTCGAGCAGATGAAGGAGGAGTTCGACCTCCACGAGCTCGCGGTCGAGGACGCTCAGCACGGCCACCAGCGGCCCAAGATCGAGGAATACGGCGACTCGCTGTTCGCGGTGCTGCATACCGTCGAGCTCAGCGGCACCGAGTTGCAGGTGGGAGAAGTCGATATTTTCGTGGGACGCAACTACGTGCTGTCCGCGCGCAACCGGAGCTCGAAGGGTTTCCAGGACGTGCGCGCCCGCTGCGAGCGCGAGCCCGAGTTGCTCAGGCACGGCTCGGGGTACGTGCTCTATGCGCTCATGGACGCGGTGGTGGACCGCTACTTCCCGGTGTTCGATGCGCTCGAAACCGAGCTCGAAGACATCGAATCGCGCATTTTCTCGGGCGGCTCGACCACGCGCGCCAACATTGAATCTCTCTATGACCTGAAGCACAAGCTCATGACGCTCAAGCACGCGACCGGGCCGCTGCTCGACACTATCGGCAAGCTCTACGGGGGACGCGTGCCGCAGGTCTGCTCCGGGATGAGCGAATATTTCCGCGACGTCTATGATCACCTCATCCGCGTCAACCAGAACATCGATTCCACTCGCGAGATGGTGACCACGGCGACGGCGGTCAACCTGTCGCTCATTACCCTGGGTGAAAGCGAAACCACCAAGCGGCTCGCCTCCTACGCCGCGCTGGTCGCGGTGCCGACGATGATCGCCGGCGTCTACGGCATGAATTTCGATCACATGCCCGAGCTCAGGTGGCTGTGGGGCTACCCGTTTGCCGTCGGCCTCATGGTGGGGATCGACGTCTACCTGTGGTTCCGGTTCAAAAAATCGGGTTGGCTCTGAACTAGGCCACGGTCCTCAGCACCTCGGCAACCGTGCCGAACATCTGGTCGAGGTGCTTCTTTTCGCAGATGAGCGGCGGGCAGAAAGCCACGTTGTCGCCGACCGGGCGCACGAAAACACCCTTGTCCCAGCACTTCTCGAACACCTCGAATCCCCGCGCGCCCGGAGCGCCCTCACGCGGCGCCATTTCGATCGCGCCGATCAGGCCGAGGTTGCGGCAGTCGATCACGTGGGGCGCGCCCTTGAATGAATGCACGCCATCTTCGAAAGCCTTGGCCAACTCGTTCGGGCGGTCGAAGAGCTTTTCCTCCGCGTAGGTATCGAGCGTGCCGAGCGCGGCCGCGCACGCGAGCGGATGGCCCGAGTACGTGTAGCCATGGAAGAACTGCACGCCCGCGCCTGACGATTTCATGAACGTGTCGTAGATCTCCTTCTTCACGATCACGCCGCCGAGCGGGACGCTGCCCGAGGTCACGCCCTTGGCGAACGTGATCATGTCCGGCGTCACGCCGAAGTACTGCGAGGCGAACGGCTTGCCCAATCGCCCGAATCCGCAGATCACCTCGTCGAAAATCAGCAGGATCCCGTGCCTGGTGCAGATGTCCCTCAGGCGCTGCAGGTAGCCCTGCGGGGGCACCAGCACGCCACCCGCGCCCGAAACCGGCTCGACGATCACCGCCGCGATATTGGAGGCATCGTGCAACGGAATGATGCGCTGCTCGAGTTCGTCGGCCAGTTCCGCGCCCGTTGGCGAGCATCCGCGCACGAAGGCTCGGGCGGAAAGGTCGTGCGTGTGGCGCAGATGATCTGTACCGCCGAGCAGCAGGCCGCCGTAGGCCTTGCGGTTGACCGGCACGCCCGACACGGACATCCCACCGATATTCACGCCGTGATAGCCCTTCTCCCGCCCGATGAACCGGGTGCGGGCGCCCTCGCCCCTCAGCCGGTGGTATCCCACGGCCATCTTCATCACGGTGTCCACCGCTTCAGACCCGGAGTTCGTAAAGAACACGTGGTCCAGCCCCTCCGGCGCGAGTTCGGCAACGCGCTCCGCAACAGCGAAGGCGAGCGGATGCCCGGTCGAGAACGAAGACGCGAAATCGAGCTCACCGGCCTGCTTGCGAATCGCCTCGACGATCTTCGGCCGGCAGTGGCCCGCGTTCACGCACCACAGGGTGGCCAGGCCATCGAGCACTTCCCTGCCGTCGGCAAGGCGGTAGTGCATGTCCTTCGCACCGACGATCATCTTGGGCGCCAGCTTGAAGCGCGGATTGTCGGTGTACGGCATCCAGTAGTGCTCGAGGTTTCCCATGGCTAGATCCCCTGTTCCTTGAAGACTTCCTTCGCGATCCTGAAGCTGTCCATCGCGGCCGGCGCGCCGCAGTACACGGCGGCATGGATCAGGATCTCGCGGATCTCCTCCTTGGTGACGCCGTTGTTCAGCGCGCCCTTCACGTGAATGCGGAACTCGTGGCCGCGGTTGAGTGCCGTAAGCATCGCCAGGTTGAGCATGGAGCGCGTCTTCTTCTCCAGTCCCGGCCGCGCCCAGCTCGCCGCCCAGGCATGCGCGGTGAGGTACTCCTGCAGCGGCCGCGAGAACTCGTCGGCCGAATTGATCGCGTTGTCGACATAGGCGTCGCCGAGCACTTCTTTCCTGACTTTGAGGCCGCGTTCGTAGAGGGGTTTGAGGGCTTCGTCCATGGCATTTCCTTTATGAGGGTTTCGGGTCGGCGGGGGTGACGAACGCGTCACAGAAAAAGTCGTCGGCGGGCAGCCCGCGCCCGGCGGTGAAATCATGCCGCGCCGCATCGATCATTGCGGTCACGCCGCACGCATAGACCTGGCAATCGGCGAGTGAGGCGTAGTCCTCCATTACCGCGCGATGGACGAAACCGGTGCGGCCAGTCCAGCCTTCTTCGGGTTCCGACAGCACAGGCACAAAGCGGAACTGCGGATAAAGGCCGGCCCACTTCGCGGGAAGGTCGGCCTGGTAGAGATCCTTTTCGCGGCGGGCACCCCAATAGAGCACCACTTCACGCGAATCCTTCTTGCGGAAGGCATCTTCAAGGATCGACTTGATCGGCGCGAACCCGGTGCCGCTCGCGACGAACACGGCGGGCTTTGAACTCTCGCGCAGCCAGAAATCGCCTGACGGGATTTCGACCCGCAACCGGCTTCCCGCAGCCAGGCCGGGCAGCACCTCCTCGGCGAACCTCCCGCCGGGCAGGACACGCACATGCAAGACGGCGACATCGCTCTGTTGCGGCGCATTCGCCATCGAAAAGCTGCGCCGTGCACCATCCGGCAGGATCACATCGAGATACTGCCCGGCCTTGAACTTCACTCGCACGCCTGGGGGAAAACGCAGCTGCACGATCCGTACGTCGTCGGCCGCCACGGTGACTCGCAGCACCTTGGCCTCGATCGTGCTCTTCGCGTTCGGGTCGATGCGGCGGATCTCGCGGGGCACGATCTCCAGGTCGGATCTCGGCCGCGTCTGGCAGAAGAGGGTGTAGAGATCCCCGGGATACGGCGTGTCGATCTCGCCCGAGCGCACAAGGCCCCGGCAGCTTGCACAGGCGCCCCGCTGGCAGGAGTACGGCATCTCATAGCCGGCAATGCGCGCCGCCTCCAGGATCGTCGTGTCCGCATCGCATGGGAAAGCAATGTCGGTATTTGCAACCCGGATGGTGAAGCTCGAAGGCAAGGATCAGCGCGCCGTCGCGGCGCTCAGCAGCTCGAAAGTCTCGATCACCGAGATCGGGTCGGCGACGCCCTTGCCCGCGATATCGTGGGCGCAGCCGTGCCCGACGCTGGAAAACAGCACCGGCGTCCCGATCGAGAGCGCGGACGAGCGCAGCGGCGACAACAGCTTCATCGGGATATGCCCCTGGTCGTGGAACATGGCCAGGTAGACGTCGTGCTTCCTTTGCGAAAGCATGACATCCGCGCCCACCGGCCCATCCGCCAGGACGCCAAGCTCCCTGAGCCGCGCGACCGCGGGCGCCGTGATGCGGTCGTCGTCGTCGCCGAACAGGCCGTTCTCGCCCGCATGCGGGTTGATGCCGAACACGCCGAGCTTCGGCCGCTTTACGCCGAGCCGCTCGGCGGCCTTCACGGTGGCGAGGCCCGCCGCAACCACCCGATCCGTCGTGATGCGGCCGAGCGCGCTTCGGACGCTTTCATGGAGCGTCACATGCGCAATGCGCAGGCCCGCGGCCACGAGCATCAGGAACACCTGGTCCTCCGGTGTCTTCGTGATCTGCGCAAGCAACCCGGCATACCCGGAGAAAGGGATACCCGCGCTGTTGATTGCGGTTTCCGACTGCGGGCAGGCGACGATGGCGGAGACCTCCCCGGCATTCACCAGGCGCACGGCCTCCCGGATATAGGCGACGGTCGCCACGCCCGCGCGCGCATCGATTTTCCCTGGCGAGAACCCGGCCGCCTCCAGCGCCTTGACCGGCGCCACTGCAAGGCCCTCGCCGCCGTATTCGCGGATCACGAACTCGTCGCCGACCAGCACCGGCTCGACGGGCCCTTGCGCGAATTTCCTCGCGGCCTTGACGGCGATTTCCGGGCCGATGCCGTTGGGATCCCCGATCGCGATTGCGATCCGCGCAGCTTTGCCACTCATAGTGGAATCGCTACGAGCGTGTCGAAGCGATTGCTGTCGCAGACGGCAATGCGCTCGCGAAAGCGCAAGTTTCCATCGGCATCCTCTTCGATCAGGTCGAGGTAGCGCCCGGTGGCGAAAACATCCATCGTGCCGTCGCGCATGATGCGCACGACCAGGAAAGACGTCTCCGACCGTACGCCCGAGCCAACGCTTGCCAGCACCGAAGGCAGCCCGACGATATGGCGATAGCGCTGGCGCTCATAGATGTTGGCCACCCGGAGCGCGGAAATCCGGTCGCGCAGCATGTTGCGCGAATCCGCGTACATCACGCCCGCTTCCATGCCCTGCGCGTGGTTGTCCGCGGAGGTGAGCTTGTACAGGCAATCCTCGAGGAAGAACTCCGGCCACGCCTCGAAGTTGCCGTCGTCGATCGCGCGTGCGTAGGCCGCGTTCAGCTCGATCAGCCGCGAATTCAGGCTCGGCGCGGAAACGCCCATCGATCCCATCAGATGCCCATGTGGGTGCGGTACGCTTTCCAGAATCCGCGAACCGAAGCCTCGGTCGCGCGCGTGGTGTCGGTCTGCGTTGCATCCCCGCCCATCCGCATGACCGAAAACTCGTCACCCGCGGTCGCCACGCCACGCTGCACGAAACCTCCGACACAGCCGTCTTCCATCGACACGAACCCGGCCGGCCCCACGAGGTTGGCCTGCTTGAGGCGGCGCTTCCTCATCTCGGGCGTGTCGTCCTCGAATCCGAAGTACGTCCAGTTGAGCTCCATGCGGCCAATGCCCTTGGGCAGGATCTGGCGCACCGCAAGGGCGTTGTTGATCTGCTGCAGCACGAATCCCGGGAACACCGTCAGGATCTGGAGCTGGATGCGGTCCCCGAACTCGTCCACCGAATCGAGCAGGCTCGGGTCGGCCAGCCGGTAGCCCTTGCTCTCCGAGCGGATGCCCTGCCTGGCGTATTCATCGCTCTTCGCGTCGCCGGGCGCATCGATGGTGTAGCTCGCGTGATGCCCGCCGTCTTCGCTCACGAGCACCCCGCCGCCCTGCGTAAGCCGCGTGATCCGGAAAGTGC
This sequence comes from uncultured Bordetella sp., assembly GCA_964652785.1. Taxonomy (GTDB): domain Bacteria; phylum Pseudomonadota; class Gammaproteobacteria; order Burkholderiales; family SG8-39; genus SZAS-79. Next base: position 2,676 of record CAZZDV010000145.1, on the reverse strand, counting down.
CGAAGAACAGATGCAGCAGGCTCGCGTGGTAGGTGTCCTTGACGTTCTCGGCGTACAGCTTCCAGTTGTTCGGCAGCGCCTGCGTGAACCGGCCGATCACGCGGATCGGCTTGCGCAAGACCCTCTCGATGCGGCCGTGGATCTCCTCGCCGAGGTAATCCTCGATCGGCGGCACGTCGTCCGACAAGCTCGCGAAAACGAGCCCGAAGAGCGTCGCGGTGTGGAGCTTGCGCGGGCCGTGCTTTTCCTTCGCGAAATCCCTGGGCATGCCGCCCTGCCCGTTCGAGCCCTCCTCGAACGCGATGCCCTTGAGGTTGCCTTTGAGGTCGTACGTCCACGCGTGGTAGACGCACTGGAAATCCCTGGCATTGCTGCCGCCGTCGTCCAACGCAATCAGCGCGCCGCGATGCGCGCAGCGATTCTCGAAAGCGTAGATCTCGCCATCCTCGCCCCGCACAACGATGACGGGCATCTCGCCGACGAAGGTCGTGCGATAGTCACCGGGCCTGGCTACATCGGCATCGAGGCAGACATAGTTCCAGACGGCGCCTTCGAAGATCCGCTTCTGTTCCAGCCGGTACGTAGCCTCGTCCTGGTAGGCCCAGTAGGGCGCACCGGAGACCATGCCTTCGGGCCAGGCGACGTGCCGCTCGGTTGCATTCATGCGGGATTCCTCGAAACGGTTACTGCAGGGTCACATTGGCCGTCTTGATGACGTTTTGCCAGCGTGCCATTTCTTCCTTCACGAAGGCCGCCATCTCGGCGGTGGTGTTGCCCACCGGCTCGGCGCCCTGCTCGAGGTAGCGCTTGCGCACGTCCGGCATCCTGAGCGCCTCCACGGTTGCCGCGTTGATCTGCTGCACAATCGCATTCGGGGTGCCGGGCGGCGCAACGAAAGCAAACCACGCGCTTGCGATGAAGTCCGGCAGGCCGATCTCGGCCGCGGCCGGGATGTCCGGCGCAACCGGGCTGCGGGTGCGGCTGGCCACGCCGAGGAACTTGACCTTGCCCGCCTGCTGCAAGCGCAGGGCCGCCGCGATGTTGCCGATGAAGATGTCGACGCGCCCGGCAACGATGTCGACCAGCGCCGGGCCTTCGCCCTTGTAGGGCACGTGCGTGAGCTCGATGCCGGTCATCGTCGCGAACATCTGTGCGGAGAGATGCGAGGTCGAGCCGTTTCCCTGCGAAGCGTAGATCACCTTGCCCGGGTTCGCTTTCGCGTAGGCGATGAGCTCTTTTGCGGAATTGGCGGGCAGGTCCAGCTTCGCTGTAATCACGTTGGGGACGATGGCGAGCACCGTGATCGGCACGAATTTGGCGGGCTCGAACGGGAGCTGCTTGTACAGGTTGTGGTTGATCGACAGCGGTCCCGGCGGGCTGGAGAGGATCGTGTAGCCGTCCGGGTCCGCGCGATAGACGAACTCCGCGCCGATATTGCCGCCCGCGCCGACGCGGTTCTCGACCACCACCGGCTGGCCCCATTTGCCGGAGAGCTTCTCGCCGACGATGCGCGCGAGGACATCGGCGGAGCCGCCCGCGGGAAAAGGCACGATCACGCGCACCGCCTTGTTCGGAAACGGTGCCTGCGCGTGCGCGGGCGCGGCCGCAAAACCGGCGGAGATGCAAAACAGCAGCGTACAGAACTTGTTCATTGGTTTCCTCAGCCGCGCTTTACATGATGCATCGGGTAGAGCTTTGCAACGACTTCGCCCTCAGTCGACCAGGCCTTGCAGCCGTCGAGGAAATACGGTTTCTGGGCGGCTTTGCCGGGTAACGCAACGGGTTTGACCTCGCCTTCCTTCGTCTCGCCTTCCTTCGGCCAGCTGCCCATGGTCTGGAAAGCCACGGTCGCCGCGGGCATGAGCAATTCCTTGAGGTGCGTACAGCCCTTGGTGCCTCCAACCGCCTCGTTGACCGCGCGGCGCCAGCCCCCGCCGATCTTCGCGCCGATCAGGTTCCTGAACGCCGGCGCCACAGTGAAGCAGGGATCGTAAGGCGCATGGTTCGTGGACACCTCGATGTCCTTGACGACCATCTCGCGGTCCAGGGTCAGGCGCAACTGCATGTCGTGCACGTGCGCGCCGGCTTCGCGCGCGCCGCGGAAAGGTTCGACCGTATTGTGCGTTTTGGTGTCGACGATGCTCGCCTCGATATCCCACAGGCCGTCATCGCGCTGGAAGCCCTCGCAGTGGATCTTGCGGGTGTGGAGGTGGCGGCGCGCCGCCGGAGTGGAGAGGCTCATGGATGCGCTCAGTTTCCCACGTGCGCGGTGGACGCTATTTCGACGAGAAACTCCGGCCGCACCAGGTCGGCCCGGATGCAGTACCTCGCCGGCGGATTCTTCGGAAAATACTCCTTGTAGACCTCGTTCATGGCGGCGTAGTCGGCGAGGTCCTTGAGAAAGATCTGGTTGAACGCGATGTCCGACATCGTGCCGCCCGCCGCGGCCAGCACCGACTGGATGCCCTCCAGCACATGACGCGTCTGGGCGCGCACATCGCCGACCCCGACGGTTTTGCCGGCGGCGTCCATGGCCAGCGTGCCACCCACATAGACGACATTTCCGGCTTTGGCGCCGGGCGAGTAAGGCGCCAGCGGGGGTGGCGAACCTTCGGGGATGATGACCTTGAATGCCATGGGAGTTCTCCTTGCGGTTGATCAGTCGGCGGTGGCGCC
>CAZZDV010000144.1:0-9631 GCA_964652785.1 uncultured Bordetella sp. | reverse complement strand
CTCGATTTCCTGTGCGAGCTGCCGCGCGTGCCGGAGTACCAGTTCCGCGTGCGCTGGAAGCCCGGCACGATCGTGTTCTGGGACAACCGCTCGACACAGCACTACGCCTGCAACGACTACTACCCGAACCGCCGCCGCATGGAACGCGTGGCGGTGGCGGGCGACCGGCCTTTCTAAGGAGCCTCGCGCATGTTCCCGATCATCGAAGTCGAAGGCAGCCCGCGCAACCGCGGACAACAGCACGGCATGAAGGCGCGCAAGCGCATCGACCGCTCCGTGGCCACCTATGCGCGCCTGTTCGCGTTCTGCGGCATCGATTGGAAGGGGGCCCAGCAGCTCGGCGCAGGCTACCGCGACCTGATCGGCGACCTCGACCACGAGTTGCTGGAGGAGATCGAAGGCATCGCAGCCGGGTCCGGCCGCAGCGTGAACGAGATCCTCGCGCTGAATGCGCGCACCGAGATCCTGCCGCCCACCTATCCCGGCCAGCCGCACCCGGAGCGCAAGGGCATCGCCTCGAGGAATATCGCTGGCGGCGTGCCGGACTGGGGCGAGTGCACCTCGATCGCGGTCAAGCCCGCCATGAGCACGACCGGCACCACGCTGCTTGCCCAGAACTGGGATTGGCTGGGCGCGCAGCGCGCGGCCCTGGTGCTCCTGCGCTGTACTGAAACCGACGGCGCGACGTGCCTGACGCTGACCGAGGCGGGCATGCTCGCCAAGATCGGGCTCAACAGCCATGGCTTTGGCGTGTGCCTCAATATCCTGCGGTCCTCGGACGACGGCTCGAAGCCCGGCGTGCCGGTGCATGTGCTGTTGCGCGCGCTGCTCAAGCGGCGCTCGGTGGATGACGCAGTGACATTTGCCTCGAAGCTCGATTTCGGCGCTTCGTCGAACGTGCTGTGCGCGGATGCGGGCGGGGAGACGGCGGCGCTGGAATTCTCGCCGCGCGGCCTGGACGTGATCCGCGGGGCGGCGTGTGAAGAAATGCGGGCGCTTTGTCACACCAACCATTTCCTCGCCGCCGAGGCCGCAAGGCACCAGGCGTCACTTGCGCCGAGCATGTCGACCTATCCGCGGCTGGAGCGAATCAACGCGCTGGCCGGTGGGCACAAGGGCCGCTTCTCGCCGCAGGACCTGGAGCGCATGCTGCGCGACGAGTCCGAAGGGTTCCTGTCGATCTGCCGCCGTCCCGATCCCGCGGTCGAGGCGGAAGCCTGCATGGAGACGGTCGCCTCAGTCGTGATGGATCTCGGAGCGCGCGTCATGAACGTGGCGCCGGATCTGCCCTCGCTCGTGGCGTACGAAACCGTAGGACTCGCGGCGGAGCCGGTGCTTGCCTGAGGACGCGATGATTGGCCCGGGGTGAGCGTCGTGCGGGCGCAATGGGAGCTCGTTAGAACTCGCTTTGCTGCCGACGCTGCCGGAGGGCTGGGAGCAGCGGATGATCCCGCGGGCCCTGCCGGGCGGCACGCTGGTCAAGTTCATCGAGCCCCACGACGCGGCGATCGCGAAGTATTCGCGCGGCGCGCCGAAAGACATGCAATGGATCCGGGCCGGCATCGACGCGTCGATCCTGTCGGTTGCCACGCTCGAATATCGCTTCAGGCAAACGGTTTTCGCCGACGATCCCGAGCACGAAAGGGTTCGCGCGGCCATTGCCGTAGAGCTCGAGAGAGCGGGCCTGCGCACGGGGTAGGCGTCTGGCCCGTGGCAGCATTTCCGGCTGTCGGCCAATGCCTGCGCGGGCCTGGGGGAACTTTTGGCAGTATTGGCTGGCTGTTGCCGCGTTAAGGCGATCTTGCCGAAGACGTTCGAGGCGCCGAATCCGAGCGCGGCGACGATGCCCGGGCCGGGTTCCGCGAGCATCAGCCCGAACGCAGCTTCGCGGTGCCTGCCTCGTCCAGCGCGCCGCCGGCGCTGGTCTTCACGCGGTACTGCCTCTCGACCTGCGCTGCCGTGTAGTAGCCACGAGCCACGTCCTTTGCGACCTTGGCCGGGTCGCGCTTGAACGGATCGCCGAACCCGCCGCCGCCCGGCGTGGAGACGCGGATGCGGTCGCCGGGCCCGAGCTGGATGTCCTGGTCCTTCGACAGATGCGGCGGGCGGTACTCGACGCCCTTCTGGTCGATCGCCACGGTGTTCACGCCGCCGTCCGAGCCGCCGAGCGCGCCCTGCGGGCCGACGCGCCCATGGTCCATGACCATCGAAGCGCGCGCCGCCCCGCGTCGCAGCCGGATCGTGTAGTTGACGCCCATGCCGCCGCGCTGCTCGCCCGCGCCTCCGGAGCCTTCGTGCAGCGAGTACTCCTCGAACAGGATCGGGTAGTACTGCTCCATGACTTCGAGCGGCGGGGTCTTGGAGATGCCGATGGTCGAGCAGCCGTTGGAGATGCCGTCGCCGGAGGGGCTGCCGCCGTAGCCGCCGCCCGAGATCACGTACATCACGTAGTTGCGGTTGCGCTGCGGGTCGCTGCCACCGACCGCGAGGTTGCCCGAGCTTCCGGCGGGCGCCGCGAACAGGCGCTCTGGAATCGCGTGCGTGAGCGCGGAGAACACGGCCTCGGCAATCCTCTGGCTGACTTCTGCCGCGCAGCCCGAAACCGGCCGCGGATAGTGCGCGTAGAGGAAAGTGCCTTCAGGGTCCTTGATGTGCAGCGGCTCGAACGTGCCCGCGTTGATCGGCACCTCCGGGAAGATGTGCTTCATCGCGAGGTAGATCGACGAGCGCGTGGTGGCGATCACCGAATTCATCGGCCCCGCGCAGGGCGGTGAAGAGCCGGTCATGTCGAACTCGAGGTCGTTGCCTTTCTTCGTGACCTTCATGCGGATCGTGAGCGGCTCGTCCACCACGCCGTCCGAATCGACGATCGCGATGCCCTCGAAGGAGCCTTCGGGAATGGTCGCGATCTTTGCGCGCATCTGCTGCGCGGCGCGCCGGCGCAGCTCGCCGATGGCCGATTCCACCGTGTCCGCGCCGTAGCGGTCGAGCAAGGCCTCGAGCCGCTTCTCGCCGATCGCGAGCGCCGCGGCCTGCGCCTTGATGTCGCCGATCCGCTGGTCCGCGATGCGGATGTTGGAAAGGATGATCGACAGGATCTCCTGGTCGAGCACGTCCTTCTTGTAGAGCTTGACCGGCGGCAGGCGCAGGCCTTCCTGCTCGGACTCGGTGGCGTGCGCCGAGAAACCGCCCGGCACCATGCCCCCGGTGTCCGGCCAGTGGCCCGTGTTGGCCAGCCAGGCGAAGACCCGGCCCTGGTAGAAAAACGGCTTCACGAACTTCACGTCCATGAGGTGCGTGCCGCCGAGGTACGGGTCGTTGACGATAAAGACGTCGCCCTGGTTCACTTCCCACTTGTTCTCGCGCACGCGCTCGATCACCGCGCGCGTGGAGAACTGCATCGTGCCGACGAACACGGGCAGGCCGAGCTCGCCCTGCGCAATGAGCGAGCCGTCCTCCCTGGAATAGATGCCATCCGAGCGGTCCATGGCCTCCGAGATCACCGGCGAGAACGCCGCGCGGCAGAAGGCGAGGTCCATCTCGTTGCAGACCTGCTGCAGGCCGTTCTGGATCACGGCCAGCGTGATGGGATCGATGGCCGCTTGCGTCATGGCATCGCCTTCCACGCCGAGAGGATCCATTCGCAGTCGACGTTGAGCTCGTCGATGCGCTTGGTCCATTCGGTAGTGACGGCGGCTTTCCATGCGGGGTGGTCCGGCGCCTTGATGTCCGAGAGGTCATACAGCGCGATGTAGCGGGGCGAGCCTGATCCCGCGCGAAAGCGCCGCGCGCCGAGCACGCCGGGCACCTGCAGCAGCAGGGGCAGGTGTTCCATGTCGTACCAGCGGTTGAATTCCTCTTCGTGCGCGGCGGGCACGTCGCCGCAGGCCATGAAGAGCGCCTTGGCCGCCTCATCCGGCGCCTGGTTGCCCGGCACGACCTGCTCGCAGGCCCAGCGCCGGAAGAAAGTGGCGGCACCAAGGCAGCGCTTGCTCCACGGCGTGAAATGCTCGCCGATGTGGGCGAGGTACTCGGGCGTTTCGAGCACGCCCGGTGAGGTCAGCTCGTAGGTGGCGAGATAGCGCCCTTCGCCGGGCTTGCAGTCGCGCTGCCAGCGCCGCGCGGAGAGGAAACCGGGAATCGACAGCCGCTCGGCCATGTGTTCGGTGTCATACCAGGCGTTGAATTCCTCGTCCATGGCCGCCGGCGGCTCGGTCATGGTGAGCAGCAAGCCCATGTTCGCGCTCATGCAACCTCCACAATAAGATTTCCGAGCGCATCGAGCTGCACCCGGTTTCCGGGCTCGATCACGGTAGTGCAATCGAGCTGCTCGATGATCGCCGGGCCTTCGAATCTCGCTTCGGCGGGCAGCTTCTCGCGCTGGTAAACGGGCGTCGCCCGGAAGCCGCCGTCGAACCAGACCTGCCGCTCGGCGTTCTTCGCTTCCGCGAGGGTCCTGGCGCGTTCCGAGCGCCCGAGCACCGCCAGGTCGAATCGCGACCGCAGCCCGATCACCGCGGTATGCAGATTGACGAGCACCGCGCGGATCTCCGGCAGCTCGACCCCGAAGCGCTCCCAGTACGCCGCGTCGAATCGCTCCTGCAACTGGCCTCGCGAGACGTTCGAGTCCGGCAGCGCCACGGTGAGGATGTGGCTCTGGCCCTGGAACTGCATGTCGGCAAAGTGCAGCAGCTTCACGCCCTCGATCGCCACGCCTTCGCGATCGAGCGTGGCGCGGCCCTCGGCGATCTGCGCTTCGAGCACCGCCTTGACGAGCGAATCGTCCAGCGACGGCAGCGGCTTGTTGACGGTATTGACGTAATCATGGCGCAGGTCCGCCGCAGCGCAGCCCAGTGCATTGGTGATGCCCGGGCGCATGGGGATCAGCAGGCGCGGAATGCCCAGTTCCCTCGCCAGCGCCGCGGCGTGCAACGGCCCGGCGCCGCCGAAGGGGAACAGCACAAAGTCGCGCGGGTCGTGGCCCTTGGCCAGCGAGACCATGCGGATTGCGCCGGCCATCTTGTCGTTGGCGATGCGGATGATCGCCGCGGCCGCGCCGATCGCGTCGAGCCCGAGCGCCTTGCCGATGCGCTCCTCGAAAATCTCCTTCACATGCGCGAGGCTGACCGGGTTGTCGACGCCGAGCAGCTTGTCCGGGTTCAGGCGGCCGAGCAGCAGGTTCGCATCGGTGATCGTCGGCTCGGTGCCGCCGTGTCCGTAGCAGATCGGCCCCGGCATCGCGCCCGCACTTCGCGGGCCGACCTGGAGCATGCCGGCATCCGAGAGAAAGGCGATCGATCCGCCGCCTGCGCCGATGGTGTGCACGTCCACCATGGGCACGTGGATCGGCATCGCGTACTCGATTTCGAGCTCGGCCGAAACGGTGGGCACGCCATCCGTGATCAGCCCTACGTCGGTCGAGGTGCCGCCCATGTCGTAAGTGATGACGTTCGCCACGCCCGAGGCGGTCGCGGAGTAGGCGGCCGCGATGATTCCGGAAGCGGGGCCGGACATGACCGTGTTGACCGCGGTCTCGGCCGCCAACCCTGCGGCCACGGTGCCGCCGTTGCCTTGCATCACCAGCAGGTCGCGGGTAAAGCCGCGCATGCGCAACTCGTCCATGAGCCGGTGGATATAGCGGTCGAGGATCGGCTGCACCGACGCGTTGACCGCTGCGGTCACGCCTCGCTCGTATTCGCGGTATTCAGAAAGGATCAGGTGGCCCGCGGTCACGTAGCGGTTCGGCCAGACGCGCCTGGCTATTTCGAGCGCCTTGGCCTCATGCGAATGGTTGATGTAACTGTGCAGAAAATGGATGACGAGCGACTCGCAGCCCGCGTCCTTCAACTGGGTGGCGGCGCGCAGCACGGCTGCTTCGTCGAGCGGCGTAACCACATTGCCGTCGGCATCGACGCGCTCGGCCACCTCGAGCCTCAGCTCGCGGGGAATGAGCGGCTCGAACCAGCCGGTGAGGCCGTACGAGTTTGGACGCGTGCGCCGGCCGAGCTCGAGCACGTCGCGAAAGCCCTTGGTGGTGATGAGGCCGGTCTTCGCGAGCTTGCGCTCGAGCAGCGCGTTGGTCGTCGTGGTCGTGCCGTGGACGATCAGCGCAAGCGAGGGCAGGTCGAGGCCGGCCGATTCGATCGCGGCAAGCACGCCGAAGGCCTGGTTCTGCGGCGTGGTCGGCACCTTGGCCAGGCGCACGGCGCCGCTGGCCGTGTCGATGGCGATCAGGTCGGTGAACGTGCCGCCGACATCGATGCCGGCGATCCAGGTGGCTGGAGACATTTAGCTATCGGATCGGCAATTTTGTTGCAACCAGCAAGGCTTCCGAAAGCCTGAAAATGCCCTGGGAATCGTACTGTCGACCCAGCTTCGGGGTCCAATATCTCCCATGAGCAAGCCAATCTCGAAGATTGAGAGCACCCCGGAAATCGCCAATTGAACGCCGCGCCAACGAATGATGATCGGACCATGCCGTCAATATGTCTTCATCCAGGCGAACTCGTTTTCCGCGACGTTTCCGGATTTGGCGGAAAGCACGGCTCAGAGCGTCTTTCGATCTGTTCGAGACTCGATTGTGGAAGTCGACGCGCAAAGCGGCTTCGGTCGCCGCCAGCAAGCTCAGGGAGACGCACAGTTCGAGTTCGGTCTCGTAGCGACGAAACAAATCGTCGAGCTCCGCCGGTGTCAAGCCAACGACTGACGGATCAATCTGGATTCGAGGTACTTTTCCGGAAAGAAGTTCTTCTTTTTGCAACCTAAGCCCGGAAGCCGATTGTTGAAACCATGACCAAACAAAAAGAAGACCTTGATTGCCTTGGTTCATGCGGAGGACTAACCGAGTGCCTGGAGCAAGGTTTGCTCGAAAGTCTCCTTAGTGAACGGCTCGAATTGCCTGGGGTCGTTCGGATTCACGAGACTCCAATGGACGTCGTCTTTCTGTCTGATTAAAGTGAATTTGGCTGCCGGCCCGACAACGTCGACCCGGCCAAACGCGCCGATCACATACGTCGCCACGGGATCGAACACGATCCGCTGCCGACCAAGTGAAACAATGACCCCTTTGACTTTGTAAGCGCCAACTCGATCTTCGTGCAGCTCCTTCTCGAACTCGGTCAATTCGATCAGCTTCTTTTTCAACGGATCATCCAGCCATTTCCTTATCTTCGATCGCAGTTCCATCAGTGCAACCCGCCAGCGGTCGATCCGGATCTTGTCCGGGCGCGCCTTTCCTTCGCTTTCCTTCTTGCGTTGCTCGAGACGTTGGGTAAAGGTGGAGGTGCTCATGCTTCGCCGCCTATCGCGCTTAGAGTGAATGTGCGGATTTTACGTCTGATTCCGCATTCAAACTGACAGGTACTGCTCGCGCACCGATTCGTTGGCGGCAAGCTCGGCCATCGTGCCGCTGTAGCGGATCTGGCCCGTCTCGATGATGTAGGCGCGGTCGGCCACGAGCTGCGCGAAATGCAGGTTCTGCTCCGACAGCAGCACCGAGAGGCCTTCGCGCTTGAGGTTGCGAATGGTGTTGGCCATCTGCTCGACGATCAGCGGGGAGAGGCCCTCTGAGGGCTCATCGAGCAGCACGGTGGACGGGTTGCCCATGAGCGTGCGGGCAATGGTGAGCATCTGCTGCTCGCCGCCCGACATGCGCCCGCCGCGGCGGTCCTTCATGCGGCCGAGGTTCGGGAACAGCTCGAACAGCCGCTCGGGCGTCCACCGCGCCGAGCCTTCGCGTGCTTCCTGCAGGCCGACCTCGAGGTTCTCCATGACGCTGAGGTCGGCGAAGATGCGCCGGTCTTCAGGCACATAGCCCAGGCCCAGCCGCGCGATCTGGTATGGCTCGAGGCGGTCGATGCGCTGGCCATTGAAGCGGATCTCGCCCGAAGTCGGGCGCACCAGCCCGATGAGCGCCTTGAGCGTGGTGGACTTCCCCGCGCCGTTGCGTCCCAACAGCACGACCACTTCACCGGGACCCGTTGTGAGTGCGACATCGAAGAGGATCTGCGCCTGCCCGTAAGCCGCGTTCAGGCCGGAGACTTCAAGCATGGGCTGCCCCGTAGGTCGTGCCGGACCCGAGGTAGACCTCGCGGACCTTGGGGTGCGCTCGAACCTCGTCCGGTCTGCCCTCGGCAATCAGCTCGCCGCCCGCGAGCACGATGATCCGGTGAGCATGCGCGAACACGACGTCCATGTCGTGCTCGGTGAAGAGGACCGCAATGCCCGAATCGCGCGCGAGGCCTTCGGCGAGCTGCATGAGAGAACTGCGCTCTCGTGGCGCCATGCCGGCCGTTGGCTCGTCCATGAGCAGCAGCCGGGGCTGGTTTGCGAGGGCAATTGCGAGCTCCACGCGCTTGAGGTCGCCGTACGCGAGCACCGCGCAGCTTCGCCCGGCCTGCTCAGCCATCCCGACGCGGGCCAGCAGGTCGTCGGCTTCCTTCACGTTCGTGCGCGTTGCGAGCGCGGCCAGCGATGCGAGACGCTTCTGGTGCGAGAGGAGGGCCATCTGCACGTTTTCGCGCACCGTCATCGAGGAGAACGTCGCGGTGATCTGGAAGGTGCGCCCGACGCCGAGGCGCCAGATGTGCCGTGGCTTCATCCCCGCGAGGCTGCGGCCTTCGAACTCGATCGACCCGCTGTCGGGCTCGATCTGGCCGTTGAGCATGTTGAAGCAGGTGGTCTTGCCGGCGCCGTTGGGGCCGATCAACGCGAGCATTTCGCCTGCGGCCACGCTAAAGGAGACACGGGAGACGGCCTGCACGCCGCCATAGGCCTTGGAAAGATTGCGGACTGTCAGGACGCTCATGCCGCAGCCACGCGCTGGCGCGCATTGCGCATTGCATTGATCCTCTCGCTCACGAACCCGGCCACGCCCTGCGGGAAAACGAGCACCAGAGTGAGGATCACCGCGCCGAGAACCGCGCGCCAGTAGTCGATCTCACGCGCGACCGCATCCTGCAGCCAGGTGAAGATCGCCGCGCCCCAGACCGGCCCGGTCAGGTTCGAGATGCCCCCGAGCAATACCATCACGAGCCCGTCGACCGAGCGCGTCACGGAGAGGTTCTCGGGGGAGATCGAGCCTTTCGAGAACGCATAGAGGGAACCGGCCGCGCCCGCAGCGAGGCCCGCGATGACGAAGGCCGCCCATTGCATCGCGCGCACGTCGATGCCGATCGCGTCGGCGCGCAGCGGCGAGTCGCGGCCCGCGCGCAATGCGTAACCAAACGGCGAGTAGAGGAAGCGCCAGAGCGCGAAGATGCCGAGCACGCAGCCCGACAGCGTGAGGTAGTAGTACGCGGTCTTGGAAGCGAGCCAGGGCGCCGGCCAGATGCCGATGAGGCCGTTCGAACCGCCGGTTAACGCATCCCACTGGAACACGATGGACCAGGCGATCTGCGCGAATGCGAGCGTAAGCATCGCGAGATAGACGCCGGACAGGCGCACGCAGAACCAGCCGAAGACCAGCGCGCCAATGCCGGCAAGCAACGGGCCGACGATCAATCCGACCTCCATGGATGCGCCGCCCTTGACGAGCAGCCCGGCGCCGTACGCGCCGAGCCCGAAGTAGGCCGCGTGACCGAACGAATGCATCCCGCCCGGGCCCATGATGAAGAAGAGGCTCACCGAGAAG
>CAZZDV010000143.1:0-9793 GCA_964652785.1 uncultured Bordetella sp. | reverse complement strand
CCTAGCGCGCGATGCCCGCTTCGCGCAGGTAGCGCATGACGCCGGGATGGATGAGGTCCTGCGGCGGCGCTGCGGCGAACGTGTTCGCAGCCGTGGTTTCAGCAGCTGCGGGGAGGCGTTTGGCGATCGCTCCCTCTCCCCTGTGGAGCGCGCGAATGAGGCGATACGCCACGTCATCGGCCAGCGCGGGCGAGGCGAGCACGAAGCTCCACGAACCCACCGAATGGATCGGCGCATCCTGCCCCGGGTAGGTCCGGGCCGGCACGGTGAGCGGCTTGAGGAAGGGGTGCTTCGCGAGGATGCGCTTGATCTCGCCAGCATCCGGCGCGATGAAGCGCGCGCCGCCGGGACTTTTCGCCATCGTGTCGAAGCCGGGCCAGCCGATGCCGCCGCCCCACAACGCCGCGACGCGCCCGTCCAGCGCCATCGCGGGACCGTCGCCGGCCCGATCGAGATACACGGCGGTGAAATCCTTGTCCTGGTCCAGGCCGATGCCGTCGAGCACATAGCGCGAAAGGATCACGAGCCCCGAGCCCTTGGCGCCGAAAGCGATCGGCTTGCCCACCAGATCTCGAATTGTCTTTGCCGGGCTGTCGGCACGCAGCACGAACATCCCGGGAGACGAATACATCGCCGCGATGATCCTCAGATTCGCAGGCGGGCGCCCAATGCCGTTGATCGCTTCGTGCGCGGCTTCGCCCTGCACCAGGCCGATGTCGAGCTTGCCGGCTTCGAGCAAGGGGATGTTCTCGGCGCTGCCCTTGGTGTTGCGCGGCTCGACGTTGAGCGTCGGGTCGGATTCATTCACCGTCGCGGCGAACGCAGCGCCGTAGACGGGAAAACCGCCGCCCGGCGTTGCGGTCCCGAGCACGACCGTGGTCTTCGGTTGCGCGAGCGCCGCCGAAGCAACGCACAGCGATGCCACAAAACTAAAAATCCGCATCGTCTTCCACCGGCTTGACGCCTTTTTTCTGCTGCCTGCGGTGCTGCCAGACCGCAAACGCCACCGACAGCACCGAAGCAATCAGCAGCCCGCCCGAGATCGGCCGCGTGAGGAACAGCCACGGGTCGGGGTCGGTCATGACCGCGCGGATCATGTTGATCTCGATCTGGTCGCCGAGGATCACGCCGAGGATGAACGGCGCGAGCGGGAAGCCGAACTTGACCATCGCGTAGCCGAGCACGCCGAACGCGAGCAGGATGTAGACGTTCGACATGGTGTTGTTGAGCGCATAGGCACCGATCACGCACAGCACCAGCACCACCGGGAACAGCGCGGCCTTGGGCACGCTCACGATGCGCAGCATCACGCGCGCGAGCAGGCCGAGGATGATGACCATGAGCACGTGCGCGAGCAGGTAGGCCGCGAAGATGCCGTAGGCGAGCTGCGCGTTCTGCTGGATGAAGAGGGGCCCCGACTGGATGCCGTGGATGGTGAGCGCCCCCAGCATCACCGCGGTCACCGCGTCGCCTGGGATGCCGAACGCCATGATGGTGACCAGCGAGCCGCCGACGTTGGCGTTGTTGGACGACTCCGAGGCGATGATGCCCTCGGGCACGCCGCTGCCGAACAACTGCGGCCGGCGCGAGATCTTCTTGGCCTGGTCGTAGGCGAACATGCTCGCGGCGCTGCCGCCGATGGCGGGCAGCACGCCGATCAGCACGCCGATGAAGGAGCACCACAGGAGCAGCACCGGGCGCGAGACGATCTCCCAAATCACCTTGAGGTGCGACACGGTCAGCTTCACGCCGGTTTCGACCGCGGCGAGCGCCTTTCGCCCGCCGCCCATGCGCTCGACCTCGGTCATGGTCTGCGCAAACGCGAATACGCCGATCAGCACCGGCAGGAAGTCGATGCCGCCCTCGAGCGCCGGGATGCCCAGGGTCAGGCGCTTCTGGCCCATCACCGGGTCGTTGCCGAGGATCGTGACGATGAGGCCGAGCGCGCCGGCCACCAGGCCCTTGGCCAGCGACCCCTCCACCAGCCCGGCCACCATCGACAGCGCGAAGATGAACAGCGAAAAGAATTCCCACGGGCCGAACTCGAGCGCGATGCGCGCGAGCGGCCCGGTGGCGAGGATCAGGAACGCGCCGCCGAGCAGGCCGCCGAAGAACGAGGCCCACACGCCCAGCCAGATCGCGCGTCCGGGCTCGCCCTTCTTCGCCATGGGATAGCCGTCGAAGGTGGTGGCGATCGCCGAGGGCGTGCCGGGCAGGCCGAGCAGCACCGCGGTCACGAGCCCCCCCGCCGAGCCGCCTACATACACCCCGGTCATGGTCGCGAGCCCCTGCAGCGGGTCGAGGCCGAAGGTGAACGGCAGCACCACGATGATCGTCATGGTGATGGTCACCCCGGGCAGCGCGCCGCCGATGACCCCGGCGAGCGTCCCGCAGAACAGCGGCACGAGATACTTGAACTGCGCGATATTGACCAGCGCCGTGGCGAGCAGGTCGAACATCGCCTAGAAATCCGTCCATCGACCGCGCGGCAGCAGCACCGACAGTTCGCGTTCGAATATCAGCCAGGTCAGAAACGAGGTGGCCAAGCCGAGGACCAGCGCGCCGGCCCAGCCTTTTGCACTGCGCGGCCGCGAAAGCAACACGCTCGAGCCGAACACATACGCGAAAGTTGCAATCCGGAAACCGAGCGTGGGCAGCGCGGCGCAATACAGCCCGAACACACCGAAGCTCAGCGCCACCAGCAGGTAGTTGGGCCTGGCCGCCGGCGCCACGGGCGCCTCCACGTCGCGCAGGCCGGCATCCGGGGGCTGCCGCCTGGGCCGCCCGCGTAATTCGCCCACCACCAGCCCGAGCGACAGGAGCGCCGTGAGCCCGAGCACGATGCGCGGATAGAAGCCCGGGCCGACCGGCACCAGCGGGCTGTCCTTGAGGTCGAGGGTCAGCGCAAACAGCACCACGCTCGCGGCGAACACCACGAGCCCGGCGATTGCGTCCCGGCTCACCGCTTGAGCAGGCCGAGATCCTTCGCCAGCGTCTTGTTGAGGTCGTCGTTGCCCTTGAGCCAGTCGGCGTACTGCTTGCGGCCCATGTAGCGAACGTCGGTCGCCTGCTTCTTCATCGAATCGACGAACGCCGGCTCCCTGGCCGCCGCCGCGCAGGAGGACTCCAGCTTGGCGAGCACGTCGGCCGGGGTGCCCTTGGGCGCGAGCAGGCCCCGGTTCACGTCATACACAACGTTTACGCCAAGCTCCTTGAGCGTCGGCACGTTCGGCATCTCCGGGCTGCGCTTTTCGGTGGCGATCGCGATGAACTTCAGCTGCCCGGCCTCGACCTTGCCCTTCTGGGTCAGGTTCGAATCGGTCAGGTCGATATGGCCGCCGAGGATCGCGTTCATGCGCGGCGCGAGGCCCTCGTACGACACGTACTTGTATTTGATCCCCGCGGCTTTCTCGATCAGCGCCGGGAAGAAGTGGCTGGTCGAGCCGAGCGTCGCGCCGACCGAGATCTGCCCCGGGCGCGCCTTGGCGTCGGCGAGCAGCCCCTTCCAGTCGTTCCACGGCGTCTTCGGGCTTGCAGTCAGCACCGAAGGCGTCGAGGCGATGAGGCAGACCGGCTCGAAGTCGGTGTAGTTCACGTCCGCCACGCCGGTGTAGAACGTCGAATGGATGTAGTCGTGCACCGCATACACCGTGTAGCCGTCGGGCGGCGAATCCTTGGCTTCCTTGGCGCCCTTGGTGCCCGACGCACCGCCGACGTTGGCGATCACGACCGTCTGGCCGAGGTGCTTCTGGAATGCCGGCGCGAACGGGCGGAAAATGTTGTCAGTGTCGCCCCCGGCGGCCCAGGGCACGATCATCTTGATGGGGCGGTCGGGATAGGCGGCGGATGCGGTGGCGGCGGCCACCGCCCCGATCAGTGCAATGGTGGTTGCGGCTATGGTTTTTTTCATGGTGGTCTCCTTGGAATAGTGCGTAGGTATCTTAGCCCTGCCCTTCGCAACAATGCAATTCGGTGAATCAATGCCCGGATGCTTCTCAATCGACGATGGCCTGGATCACCATCGTCCTGAACTGGTTCCTCAGCGCGATGCGGTCCGGGTCGCTCACCTGGATCATGTAGAGGGCGATGAGCTGCTCCTTGGGATCGATCCAGAAAAGCGTCCCCGCGTTGCCTGCCCAGCCGTACTCGCCGACCGTGCCCGCCAGCCCGGCGACGCCGGCCTCGCGCCGCACTTGGAAACCGAGCCCGAACCCCAGCCCCGCCGCCTCAATGGGGATCGCGCCGAGGTGATCGGCGGTCATGTATTCCACGGTCTTCCTGCCGAGCAGCTGCACGTTGCCGAGCTTGCCGTTATTGAGAAGCATGGTCGCAAAGCGCAGGTAATCGGATGCCGTGCCCACGAGGCCTCCGCCGCCGGATTCGTATCTCGCCTGCACCGCCACATCGAAGCGCGGCGTCGGCGGCGGTCCGCCCGGCCGCTGCCACGGTTGTGCGGCGCGTGACACCTTGTCGACCGGCAGGTAGAACGCGGTATCGACCATGCCCAGAGGCCGGAAGATGCGCTCCTCGAAGAAATCGCCGAGCCGCTTGCCGGACACGACCTCGACCACCCTCCCGAGCACATCGGTGGAGACGCCGTACTCCCAGCGCGTGCCCGGCTGGTATTTGAGCGGGATCTTCGAAAGCTTGGCGACCAGCTCTGCGTTCGAGTCCTCGCGGCTGCCGATTTTCGCGTCCAGGTACATGGCATTCACCGGGCTCGTGCCGCGCGTGCCGTAAGTGAAGCCCGAGGTATGGCGCATGAGGTCCTGCAGCGTCATCTCGCGCTGGACGGGAATCACTTCGTAGGTCCTGCGGCCCGCGGCATCGACTCGCTCGTGGCCGCCTTTCATGTTCGCGAGCTCGGGCAGCGTGCGCGACACCGGGTCGTACACCTGCAGCCGGCCCTCCTCCTGCAGCATCATCGCCGCGACTGTTGTGATCGGCTTGGTCATCGAGTAGATGCGGAAGATCGAATCGCGCGCCATCGGCAGACCGCGATCGCGGTCTCGAAAACCGAAACTCTCGTAGTAGGCGATGCGCCCGCGGCGCGCGACGAGGATCACCGCGCCCGGCAGGCGCCCGGCATCCACGTGATCCTGCGTGACCCGGCCAAGCCTGGCCAGGCGCTCCGACGACAGGCCGACTTCCTCGGGCTTGCCGGCCTTCGGCAGGATTTCCACGCCATGGGCGGCCAACGCCCCGCATGCCAGCAGCAGCGCTGCGATGAGTGACTTCACTCGCGTTTTCTCCTCTCCTCTGATGCGGATCATTATAGGGGGCGGCCCGAACGGGACGGTAAAATCACGGTCCCACCTGCCCGCCCTCCCCGAAAGCCGCCGACCCCATGCGTGAACCCTCTGGCAAGACCATTTTCCTCAAGGATTACACCCCGCCGCCCTACCTCATCACGACGATCGAGCTCGACGTCGAGATCCGCGACGAGGACGCGCTCGTGCGCTCGCGC
This sequence comes from uncultured Bordetella sp., assembly GCA_964652785.1. Taxonomy (GTDB): domain Bacteria; phylum Pseudomonadota; class Gammaproteobacteria; order Burkholderiales; family SG8-39; genus SZAS-79. The sequence goes on along the minus strand of CAZZDV010000143.1, from coordinate 4,326 downwards.
CTGTCGATCCGCCGCAACCCGGAATCGGCCGAGCCGCAAGCGCCGCTGGTGCTCAACGGCGATGAGCTTTCAATGCAGGCGATCTCACTCGATGGCCGCAAGCTCGCCGCGGGCGAGTACACCGCCGAGGCCGAGCGCCTGAGCGTCCCCAATGTGCCCGATGAGTTCAAGCTCGAGACCACGGTCACGATCGTCCCGCAGAAGAACACCAAGCTCGAAGGCCTCTACGCGACCAAGGCCGGCTTCGTGACCCAGTGCGAAGCCGAGGGCTTCCGCCGCATCACGTGGTTCATCGACCGTCCGGACGTGATGGCGAAGTACACCGTCACCGTGCGCGCCAGCAAGGAGAAGTACCCGGTGCTGCTCTCGAACGGGAATCTTGCCGGTTTCGGCGACCAGCGCGGGGGGCGTCACTGGGCGAAGTTCGAGGATCCGTTCCCCAAGCCCTCCTACCTGTTTGCCATGGTCGCGGCGAAGCTCGAGATGCTCCAGGACTCTTTCGTCACCAAGTCCGGGCGCAACGCGCGCCTTGCGATCTACGTCGAGCCGGGCAAGCTCGACCAGTGCGGCTTCGCCATGGAATGCCTCAAGGGCTCGATGAAATGGGACGAGGACGTCTACGGCCTGGAGCTCGACCTCGACCAGTACATGATCGTCGCGGTCGGCGACTTCAACTCCGGCGCGATGGAGAACAAGGGCCTCAACATCTTCAACACCAAGTACATCCTCGCGCGGCCCGACACCGCCACCGACGTGGACTACCAGAACATCGACCGCGTGGTGGCGCACGAGTACTTCCATAACTGGACCGGCGACCGCGTGACCTGCCGCGACTGGTTCCAGCTCTCGCTCAAGGAAGGCCTCACCGTGTTCCGCGACCAGGAGTACGGCTCGGACAAGTACTCGCGCCCGGTGCAGCGCATCCAGGAAGTGCGCCAATTGCGAAGCGCGCAGTTTCCCGAAGACGCGGGACCCATGGCGCACCCGGTGCGGCCGCAGTCGTACATGGAGATCCGCAACTTCTACACCATGACCGTGTACGAGAAAGGCGCCGAGGTGGTGCGCATGCAGCACACGCTGCTCGCACCCGAGCTCTTCCGCAAGGGCATGGACCTCTACTTCGAGCGCCACGACGGCCAGGCCGTGACCACCGACGATTTCGTCGCCGCGATGCAGGACGCCTCGGGCATCGACCTCTCGCAGTTCAAGCGCTGGTACGACCAGGCCGGCACACCGGTGCTCGAAGTCACCGGCCACTACGACGCGGCGGAGAAGCGCTATTCGCTCAATGTCACCCAGTCGTGCCCGCCGACGCCGGGCCAGCCGAACAAGCTGCCCTTCCACATCCCTTTCGCAGTGGGGCTGGTCGGTCCCGACGGCAAGGACGTGGTTTCGCAGCTCCTCTCGATCAAGGAGGCGCAGGAGCGCTTCGTGTTCGAGAACGTTGCCGAGGCGCCCGTGCCTTCGATCCTGCGCGGGTTCTCAGCGCCTGTGATCGTGAAGTACGCCTACACCGAAGCCGAGCTCACGCACCTCATGGCCCACGATTCGGATTCGTTCAACCGGTGGGAAGCCGGCCAGCGGCTGGCCACGGGCATCCTGCTAAGCGACGACCCTGAAGCACCGCGCTCGTTCATCGATGCCGTCGCGCGCGTGCTGGCCGATGCGCCGCAGGACCCGGCGTTCGCCGCCGAAGCGCTCAACCTGCCCTCCGAGAACACGCTCGCCGAGCAGGTGGAGGTGGTCGACCCCGATGCGCTGCACGCTGCGCGAAACGGCTTGCGTCGCCAGCTGGCCGGGGCCTTGCGCAGCGAGTTGCTGTCGACTTATCACTCGATGGCCGTCAGCGGGCCTTATTCGCCTGACGCAGCTTCGGCCGGCAAGCGCACGCTCCGGAACCTGTGCCTTGGCCTGCTCATGGAATTGCGCGACACCGAAGTGCTCGCGCTCTGCGTGAAGCAGTTCGAGGCCGCGGACAACATGACCGATGCGATGGCGGCGCTCACGTTCCTCGCCAACACCGATTGCCCGGAGCGCGTGCTCGCGCTCGAGTCGGTCTACGAAAAGTGGAAGCACGAGCCGCTGGTGGTCGACAAGTGGCTTGCGGTGCAGGCCACCTCGCGGCTGCCGGGCACGCTGGCCGAAGTGAAGCGGCTCACGTCGCATCCGGCTTTCGATCTGCGCAACCCGAACAAGATCTACGCATTGATCCGCGCTTTCGTTGCGGCAAACCATGTGCGCTTCCATGCGGCCGATGGCGGCGGCTACGAATTCGCCGCGGAGCAAGTCATCGCGATCGACAAGCTCAATCCGCAGGTCGCATCGCGCGTTGCGAGGGCGTTCGACCGCTGGCGCAAGTTCGACGCGGGCCGCAAGGCGCATGCGAAAGCGGCGCTCGAAAGGATCCGCGACACGCCGGGCCTTTCGCGCGATGTCGGCGAGATCGTCGGCAAGGCGCTGGCCTAGCGCGGGTCAGCCTTCCGAGCTGTTCACCAGGTAGATCCCGGCCCCGACCAGCAGCGCGGCCCCCGCGAAGACGGCCGTGATCGGCTCGCGCAGGATCAGCACGCCGGCCGCGACGCCGAAGAGCGGCGTGAGGAACGCGAACACCGAGAGCCGCGCGGCGAGGTAGCGCTTGAGCAGCCAGAACCAGATCAGGAAGCTCGCGAAGGCGATGATCACCGACTGGTAGAAGAGGCTGGCGATCACCACGGGCGTGAGCCGTGTCACGCCGGGCTCGCCCATCGCCATCGCGAGCGCCGCCAGCATGACCGCTGAGACCCCGAGCTGGTAGAAGAGCGCCTTGCTTGCGCTGATCACGCTGAGTTTCGTGGCGCGGATCACCACCGTGGTCGCCGCCCAGAGCAGGCCGCCGAGCACCCCGAACGCGTCGCCAAGCAGCGTCGAGCGCGACGAGGTGATTCCGTCTGCAAACGCGAGCGCAAGCCCGCAGAACGCCACGGCGATGCCAGCCCACTGGCGGGCACTGAGCCGCTCCCCGGGGATGAACCATGCGAGCCCCACCGCCGCGAAGCACGGCGAGAGGTAGATGAAAACGACCATGCGCGCCGCGTCGGTCCACGCGAGGCCGAGGAAGATGAAGACGAACTCTCCGCCGAACATGAGCCCGACGACGATGCCGATGCCCAGAGTGCCGTCGCGGCCGAAGAGCGGGATGTTCCGCCAGCGGGCCCACGCGACCAGCAGGACCGTCGCGATCGCCGAGCGGATCGCGGCCTGCGTGACCAGCGACACGCCCTCGACAGCAAGCTTGACCGCCACCTGCCCCAGCCCCCAGACGAGGCAGAGCAGCAGCATGAGGGCGATAGCCTGCGCATCCAGCGGCTGGCGGGTCGCGTTCAAGACTACGCCAGCTTCTTCTGCACGCGCTGGTCGAAGCGCTCCACGTTGACGACGACGCGCTCGTGCGTGCCGTCGCCGATGAGCTCGCGCTCGTCATGCGCCTCGACACGGAAAGTGAGCGTGCGCCCGTCGATCTTCACCAGCTCGGCAGTCGCGGTCACCCGCATGCCCACGGGCGTGGCGGCGATGTGGCGGACATCGAGGTGGATGCCGAGGGACTGGTGGCCTGCGGGCAGGTGCTGCTCGCAGCAGGCGAGCGCCGCGGCCTCGAAGAGATTGATCATGACCGGGGTCGCGAGCACCCTGACCTTGCCGCTGCCGACAAAAGGCGCGGTGTGCTCGTCGGAGACCACGATCGAATACGTGCCGACCAGCCCGATGCGCAATGCCGCGGGGAATGCGATTCCTGCGGCAACGGGGCGAGGCGGGTCGTCGGGCGATTTCATCCGGCTTTCCGGAAAGGGAAAGCCGCATGTTATCGCGTCAACAGACCACAGCCGCGCGATTGGTTCGCGGCCGTGGTCCTGTTTCTCGAGTCGTTCTCAGTAACGCGCCTGGCGCTCGTTATGCTTCAGTCTCCAGATGGCCTGACTGAGATCCTCTTGTGCCGCTGCGATACGCTCGCGCTCGTGGGGGGCCATGAACCCGTCGTTGCGGGCGATCGCCTGCATGCGGTCGATCTCCGCCTGGCGCCACTGCAACCGCTGCGCTTCCCGCGGAGTCAGCTGACCCGTGCGGATTCCGTGCTCGATCCGCTGGATATTGGAGGCATCGCGGCGCTCCAGGCCTCTGCCTTGGCCGGCATAGCCTTGGGAGCCGTGGCCGCCCTGGCCACCGTAGCCGCCCTGTGCGTACCCTGCTTGCGGATAGCCGCTGCCTTGGACGACGTAGCCGCCGTAGCCCTGCGCCAGGACCGTGGTCGAAAATATCGCACCGAGCGCCACCGCCGTTGCCGCCGCTGTT
>CAZZDV010000142.1:0-9873 GCA_964652785.1 uncultured Bordetella sp. | reverse complement strand
AACGCGTTTCCTTGTTCATTTCAGCTTCAGGTATTGAAGGATGAATTCCGCAATCGCCCCATCGTCATTCAAGTCGAGCAGCGGCAAGCTGGTTTCGACGTTTGCGTCCGTGGCCACGGCCACGATGTTCGCGTCATTCGGGTGCAGCAAGGCCGCGTCGGTGCCGGCGCGATGCACTTCGAGCTTGGGAATCGCCTGGAACTTGAAGCCCTCGACGATCACGAGGTCGCACGGCGAAAAATGCTTGAGCTGCTCCTCGAACGAGGGCTCGGGCGTGCCGCGCAGCTCGTGCATGAGCACCCAGCGCTGCGAAGACGTCACCAGCACTTCGGAGGCGCCTGCATGGCGATGCCGGTAAGAGTCCTTGCCGGCCTTGTCCACATCGAAGGTGTGATGCGCGTGCTTGATGAGCGATACGCGCAGGCCCCGCTTGGTAAAACGCGGGATCAGCTTCTCGATCAGGGTCGTCTTGCCGCTGCCGGACCAGCCCGCAAAACCGAAGACTTTCATTCGGAAGGTGCCGGCTAGGGCTTCGCCACCGCCCAGTTGCCGCCTACGCCGTCGCCCGTCTTGTCGCCGGACTTCTTGTCCTTGACCCAGAGGTACAAGGGCTTGCCCTTATGGGCCCACTGCTTGCCACCGTCGTCGCGCGTAACGACGCTCCAGTCGCCGCTTGCCTTGTCCGATGCCGAAGCCATCAGCGGCGGCCAGTTGGTGGCGCAGGTCCCGTTGCAAACGCTCTTGCCCTTCGAATCCTTGTGATACGTGTAAAGCGTCATGCCGGCGCTGTTGGTGAACACGCCGTCCTTGACGGTGGCCTGCCCAAATCCCGGCGACGCGTAAGCGGCGAACAGGCTGGCGGTGACTGCCAGCAGCATGCGAATCTTCATGTGAATCTCCTGGTCACTTTGAAATTGCGAACAAAAATCCGGCAATGTCAGCTTCTTCTGCACCCACTCCACGATCATACGCGGAGCTTCTACATGGCATGGGAAGAGCGAGTCGTTTTACATCCATTTTTCTAGTGATATAGTTGTTTCCATGCCCGCCGCCCCGAAATGCCAGCCAGCCCTCGCCGAAGAACGCGCCGCTGCGATGCTCGCCGCCCTCGGCAGCGCCGTGAGACTCAAGGTGTTCCGCCTGCTGCTTCGCGCCGGCATCGAGGGCATCAGCGTCAGCGCCTTGCAGCGCTCCTCGAACATTCCCGCGTCCACGCTCAACCATCATCTGGCCGCGTTGGTCGGTGCCGGCCTCGTGGCGCAGGTGCGTATCGGGCGCGAACTGATCTGCCGCGCCGAATACTCGGACATCCAGCGATTGAGCGCCTTCCTGCTGCGGGAATGCTGCGCCGATGCTCCCGCGAGCGTGATCAGGATGCTCGGGGTCGGGATCTGAAAATTTTTTGCCTGCCAGGCGTGCTGCGCCCCATGAGATGAAGCCGGGCGAAGGCCGGGTCATCGCTATGCTCGGCACGTCGCAAACGCTCGCCTGGGCGTCGAGCTATTACCTTGCGGCCATCCTCGCCAACCCGATCGCCGCTGAGCTTGGGCTGGGCACCGCGTGGGTCTTCGTCGCCTTCTCGAGTGGACTGCTCGCCGCCGGATTCCTCGGGCCCGTTTCAGGAAAGCTGATCGACCGCCACGGCGGCCACCGTGTGCTGCCCGGATCGAACCTTCTTTTCGCCACCGCGTTAGCTTCGATCGGGCTGGCAAGCGGCCCCGTGTCGCTGATTGCCGCATGGACGCTTTTGGGCGTCGCCATGAGTTGCGGCCTGTACGAATCGGCCTTCTCCACGCTCGCCCGCATCTATGGGACGGACGCACGCCGCGCCATCACCGGCATCACGCTCATTGCAGGCTTCGCCAGCACGATCGGCTGGCCGCTGACGGCGTGGTACGAAGCGAGCTTCGGGTGGCGGACCGCGTGCTATCTCTGGGCGGCGACACACTTGGTGATTTGCCTCCCGCTAAACGTGCTCCTTCCTGCAGGCAAGCATGCCGCCCCGGCTGCTTCCGGCGCGCCGGCACCGATCCCAGACCGACGCCAGCGATGGGTGATGGCGGGATTGGCTTTCGTTTTCGCGGGCACGTGGTTCGGAAGTACTGCGATGGCCGCGCATCTTCCGCGCGTGCTCCAGGAGGCCGGCGCGACTCTCCCGGCCGCTGTCGCCGCCGCCGCCCTGATCGGGCCCGCGCAGGTCGCAGCGCGCGCGATGGAGTTCTGGTTCCTGCGGCGTGTGTCGCCGCTGGTCTCGGCACAGGTCGCCTCGCTTGCCCACCCGGTCGGGGTGGGCGTCCTGCTCGCAGCCGGCGCGCCCGCTGCGCCCGTCTTCACCGTCATGCACGGCGCGGGCAATGGCGTGATGACCATAGCCAACGGGACGCTCCCGCTGCACTTGTTCGGCGCTGGGGGTTACGGGCTGCGGCAGGGCCTGTTGATGTTGCCCGCCCGCCTCTTGCAGTCCGCGGCGCCTTTCCTGTTCGACATCCTCTTGTCGCGGTTCGGCATGGCGGCGCTGGGCTTCACCGGGGCATTGGGCATCGCTTCGTTCGTCGTCCTTTCGCTTATTCGCACGCGAAGTTCGGATAGACTTCCGCAGCGGCCGACGGGCCGTTGACTTATCTCTGGAGGTTCCATGTCTAAAGTAATGAAGATCGCTGTGGCTGTCGGACTGAGCCTGGTGGCGACTGCTGCTGCCGCAGCCTGCTGCTGCTGCTGATTCGCTCGCTCCAAAATGAAGCCCGGGTTTCGACCCGGGCTTTTTTTTGCGGCAGTCCGCCTCATGTTCCGTTCCGGCTTCTGCGTACCGCTTCGCGGACTACAAGGTCAAGGCCATTGACCTGCTGGAGCGCGTCACTACGGTATCAGTGGAAACGCAGGGCATCATTTCTGTGATGCGGAAAGCGGAGCGCTAATGCTGCCATTTTTTACCAAAACCCCGCGCCAGCATTGAGTTCCCGGTCGAAATACTGCCAACCGTCGATGAAGCCATGCGCTTCCACGTCACGAGCGAAAAGCAATCGGCGAGGCGATGCCCCGCGCGCACCTCACGAGCGGCCCGCGGCCGCGGTCACTTCGCGTTCGGAAAGAACAGCTGCTCGCCGCCGATCTTGAAATCGGCGATGGCCTTCTGCCCTTCCGGCGAGATGACCCACGCGATGAACTCGTTTCCCAGGTCACGCTTCACATGCGAGTGCTTCGCGGGATTCACCAGCATGATCCCGTACTGGTTGAAGAGCTTGTTGTCGCCCTCGACCAGGATCACGAGGTCCCCGCGGTTCTTGAAGGAAAGCCAGGTCCCGCGGTCGGCCACGATGTAGCCGTTCATGCCCGAGGCGGTATTCAGCGCAGGCCCCATGCCGGAGCCGGTTTCCTTGTACCAGGGCCCCTTGTCCTTCGCGATGTCCACGCCGGCCATTTGCCAAAGGCGGATCTCGGCCGCGTGCGTGCCGCTCTTGTCGGCGCGCGACACGAAAGGCTGCTGCGCGGCCTTGACCTTCTGCAGGCCGCCCACGACATCCTTGCCGCCTGCCTTCGCCGGGTCGGACTTCGGCCCCACGATGACGAAGTCGTTGTACATGACCTGGTGGTAGTTGACGCCCCAGCCCTCGTCGATGAACTTCTTCTCGGCCACGGGGTCGTGCACGAACACGACGTCCGCGTCGCCCCTGCGTCCCAGGTCCAGCGCCTGCCCAGTGCCGACTGCCACGACGCGCACCTCGAGACCGGTTTTTTTCGTGTACGCGGGCAGCAGGTGCTTGAACAGGCCCGACTGCTCGGTCGAGGTCGTCGAGGCCACGGTGATGAAGCGCGGCTGCGCCTGGGCATTTTCGATTCCAGCCGCTGCAAGCACCGCGAACAGCAGATTGGAAACGATCCTCCTCATGCCCATGGAGATTCCCCTTTGATGAATGCCGCCGCCTCGGGCGACCGGGGCTGGGCGAAGAATTCGTCGATCGGCGAGAGCTCGGCGATGCGCCCTTCGTGCACGAACAGGACTTCGTCGCCCAGGCGGCGCGCCTGGCCGAGATTGTGCGTTGCCATCACGATCTTCGTACCCGCCGCATCGAAAGCCCGGATGACGCTCTCGATCTCGCGCGTGGCCCGCGGATCGAGGCTGGCGGTGGGCTCGTCGAGGAACAGCACTTCGGGATGCAGGGCCCAGGCGCGCGCCAGTGCAAGGCGCTGCTGCTCGCCGCCTGAGAGCACGCGCGCGGGCCGGTGGGCGAGGCTCGCGAGCCCGACGCTGTCGAGCGCTTCCCAGGCGAGCGTCTCGCGCTCGGGCTTGCGCACCTCGGCCAGCGCGAGCGCGTAGACGATATTCGCGAATGCCGAACGCCTCAGCATGACCGGCCGCTGGAACACCATCGCCTGCAGCCGAGCTGCGCGCGCGGCGTTCAGCCCGAGCCAGGTCACGCTGCCGCCGCTTGGCGCGAGCAGGCCGTGCATGAGGCGCATGAGCACGCTCTTGCCCGCCCCGTTCGCGCCCAGCACGATGGTGCTCGGACCCTGCGCGAGTTCGACCGACACGCGGTCGATGATCGTGCGTCCGCCCGCCGCGAAGGACACGTCCGTAAGCCGCAGCGGCAGGATTCTGCTCATCCGTACCTCCTGCGCGCGGCTTCCTTGACCAGGTGGGCGCCGGCATTCAGGGCCAGCACAAGGGTGATCAGCACCAACCCGAGCGACAGCGCCAGCGCGAGGTCGCCCTTGGAAGTCTCGAGCGCGATCGTGGTCGTCATCACACGCGTGACGCCATCGATGTTGCCGCCGACGATCATGACTGCGCCAACCTCGGCAAGCGCGCGCCCCATGCCAGCGAGTACTGCAGTAACCAGCGAGTAACGGATGTCCCACACGAGCGTGAGCGCCGCGCCGAAGCCGCTCGCGCCCAGGGACCTCAGCTGCTCCTCGTACTCGACCCAGGCGTCCTCGACGGCCTGGCGAGAGAGCGCTGCGATGATCGGCGCGATCAGGATGGTCTGGGCGATCACCATCGCGCCCGGCGTGAAGAGAAGGCCGAGCGAACCCAGTGGCCCGGCACGCGAAAGCAGCACGTACACCACCAGTCCGACAACCACCGGCGGCAGGCCCATCGACGCATTGAGCAGGACAATCAGGACCTGGCGCCCCTTGAATCGCCCGACGGCAATCGCCGCGCCCAGCGGCAGGCCGATCAGCGATGCCAGCGCCACTGCGGCGAGGCTGATGCCCAGGCTCAGCAGAACGATCTGCGCGAGCGCCGGATCGCCCGACAGGATCAGTGCGAGGGCGCCGGCGAACGCGTCGTGCAACGTATTCATGAGGGGAACAACTTGGGAAGCATCGTGGCGGCGCCGGCCGGCATCTCGTTGGAATCCCGGATGCTACGCGAACGGCGCGCGCATCAGATATGCAAGAATGCTCATGAGAGGAATCCAGAAGACGATGGCCGCCCGGGGTGCCGGAGCGATATTCGCCACCAAGGAGAACTGGCAATGCGACCCGTCGCAAGAATGCTGCTCGCCGCCTTCTGCCTCGCGCTTGCCGCGCCGGCGGCGGCGGAAAAGATCACGATCGCAGCCGCCTCCGATCTCAAGTTCGCGATGGACGAGATCGTCGCGGATTTCCGCAAGGCCAATCGCGCCGATACGGTCGAAGTCATCTACGGGTCTTCTGGCAAGTTTCACACACAGATCCAGCAGGGCGCGCCCTACGATCTCTACTTCTCGGCGGACATCGGATACCCACGCGAACTGGCAACGGGCGGCTTCGCGGCCTCGGAAGTGAAGCGCTACGCGTTCGGGAGGATCGTCCTTTGGAGCGCAACGATGGATGCGTCCAAAATGACCCTGGCGAGCCTTGCCGACCCGAAGATCACCCGCATTGCGATAGCCAACCCACGGCACGCGCCCTATGGCAAACGCGCGCAGGAGGCGCTGCGTGCCTCGGGTCTGTGGGATAAAGTCGAGCCCAGGCTCGTCTACGGCGAAAGCATTTCGCATGCCGCGCAGTTCGTCCAGACAGGCGCCGCGCAGGTCGGGATCATCGCCCTGTCGCTCGCGCTGAACGCGGGGCTCGCCGGCAAGGGCGGCTACTGGCTGATCCCGGACAAGCTGCACGAGCCGCTCGAACAGGGCTACATCATCACCAAGAGGGCAGCGGCCAATCCACTCGCAAAAAAATTCGACGCGTACATGGGAAGTGCGCAGACGCGAGCGACCATGGTCAAATATGGTTTCGAACTGCCCGGAGAAGCCGCCAGGCGATAGGGGGCGCAAGGGTTTGGAGAATTTTTCCCAAGGGGAGCGTACTGTTGAGTGATGCAGACATGCAGGCCATCTGGCTGACGGTACGCCTCGCGGGCATCGTCACGCTGATCCTGCTCGTCGTGGGGACGCCGATTGCCTGGGGCCTGGCCCGCACGCGCGCATGGTGGAAGGTTCCGGTAGGCGCAGTAGTGGCGTTGCCCCTCGTGCTGCCGCCTTCGGTGCTGGGCTTCTATCTCCTGCTTGCAATGGGTCCCCAGGGGCCGGTCGGCAGGCTCACCGAAGCTCTCGGCGTTGGTGCGCTGCCGTTCACTTTCTGGGGCTTGGTCATCGCCTCGGTGTTCTACTCGCTTCCATTCATGGTCCAGCCGCTGCAGACCGCGTTCGAATCGATCGGCGAGCGTCCGCTGGAAGTGGCAGCAACGCTCAGGGCCTCGCCTGTAGACGCATTTTTCACCGTTGCGGTGCCCCTGGCCTTGCCCGGTTTCATCACGGCTTCGATTCTCACCTTCGCGCATACGGTTGGAGAGTTCGGCGTCGTGCTCATGATCGGCGGCAACGTGCCCGGCGTTACCAGGGTGGCCTCGGTGCAGATCTATGACCATGTCGAAGCGCTCGACTACCTTCAGGCGCACAAGCTCTCCCTCGTAATGCTGCTTTTTTCCTTCATTGTGTTGCTGGCCCTGTATTGGTGGCGGCCCGCCGCTCGCCGGGTGGGTTGAGCTTGGACGCGATCGCCGCTCGATTCAAGCTCGGCTGGGCTGGATTCACGCTGGAGGTCGACCTGAGCATCCCGGGGCGCGGCGTGACCGTGCTCTTCGGGCGTTCGGGCTCCGGCAAGACGACCCTGCTCCGGTGCATTGCCGGTCTCGAGCGCGCTTCCCAAGGTCGTTTGGTGGTCAATGGAGAGGTCTGGCAGGACGAGGGCCGGTGGCTGCCGACGCACGAACGCCCGATCGGATACGTCTTCCAGGAGGCGAGCCTGTTCCCGCATCTCTCGGTGATGGGCAACCTCCGGTACGGGCTACGCCGCGCCCACCCCTCCGGCGAGATCAGCCTCGACCACGCAATCGACCTCCTCGGCATACGTCATCTTCTCGAGCGCAAGCCCGACCGGTTGTCAGGCGGGGAGCGTCAGCGGGTGGGGATCGCGCGCGCCCTCGCAGTCAGCCCCCGCCTGCTGCTCATGGACGAGCCGCTGGCCTCGCTCGACTCGGCGCGCAAGAGCGAAATCCTGCGCTACATCGAGAGGCTTCGCGAAGAGGTGAAGATCCCGATCATCTATGTGAGCCACGCCATCGACGAGGTCACCCGGCTGGCCGACACGCTCGTCCTGATTTCGGAAGGGCGCGTCACAAGCGTGGGGAGCGTGCCCGAATTGACCTCGCGCCTCGACCTCAGGAGCCAGATCGGCCGTTTCGAAGGCGGCGCGATCATCGACGCACGCGTGCTTTCACAGGACCTCGCCACGGGCATCGCAAAGCTCCAGTTCGCGGGCGGCGAATTGCTGACGACCGATCTCGATGCCCTGGCGGGCGAGCACGTGCGCGTGCGCATCCGCGCGCGCGATGTGTCGATCGCGCTGGACTGCCCGAAGAACATCAGCGTCCTCAACTGCCTGCCGGGGGTGGTGGCCGAGATCGGGCAGGACGGAAAATCGAGCGCCGACGTAAAGATCGACGTCGGCGGCACTTCGATCATCGCGCGCATCACGCGGCATTCGATCGGCACGCTGCGTCTGGCACCCGGCGTGCGGGTGTTCGCGCTGATCAAGGCGGTGTCCCTCGATCGCCACAGCGTCGGATTTTCATGATCGGAACAATGTACTTGTACCAGTACACGAACTCCCCGGAGAGCCGCGCTGGCAGTTGATGAGAGAAAGTGAAAGTCGAACTTTCATGGATTACCGGGCGCGGACGCTTGACAGCCTCGCCCCGCCGGACGGATGATCGCGCTCACGGGGGAAAGCAGACTCCCCGCCTTTCAAAGACGACCGCGTCCAAGCTCTGCATGACCTCTTAGGACAGAGCCATGGACGCCCCTATCCGCAGTACCGAACTTGCCCAAGCGCTGAAGACCGCGCATCCGCCGCTGGTCATCGATGTGCGCCGAGCGCCGGCGTTTGGAGAATCGCGCGAGATGATCGACGGCGCTTTGCGCCGCGACCCCGACCGCATTGCCGAGTGGGCCACCACACTTCCCGCAGCCGAAAAAGTCGTTGTGTATTGCGTGCACGGACATGCCGTGAGCCAGGGCGCCGCCGAAGCCCTTAATGCCACAGGACGCGAGGCGCGATTTCTCGAAGGCGGCATCGTGCACTGGAAGGAAAACAGCCTCCCCCTGCGCGCCAAGCCAGCGGGCCCCTCCACCCGCTGGATAACTCGGGAGCGGCCAAAGATCGACCGGATTGCCTGTCCGTGGCTCATCCGGCGCTTTGTCGATCCGGGAGCCGAGTTCCTCTACGTGCCGCGGGACCGCGTCAAGGAGATTGCGGTGGAAAAAGACTCCGTGCCCTACGACATTCCGGACGTCGAGTTCTCGCATGAGGGCGACCGTTGCAGTTTCGATGCGTTCGTGCGCGTCTATCGACTGCGGGATCCGGCGCTGCTCCAGCTCGCGACCATCGTGCGGGCCGCGGACACGGGCAAGTTAGAGCTTGCACCGCAGGCGCCAGGGTTGCTCGCACTCTCGCTGGGGCTTTCGCGCTTGTTCGCTGACGACCACGCCATGCTCGCGCAGGGCATGGTCATGTATGACGCGCTGTACGCATGGTGCGCGTCGGACAAACAGGAGACGCACACCTGGAATCCGGACCTTTACAAATGACCGAAACGCCGCCTGCGGCAGTACCTTTCCGCGAAGCCTTCCGGTTCTGGCTCAAGCTCGGGTTCATCTCGTTCGGGGGGCCGGCCGGGCAGATCTCGATCATGCACCAGGAGCTCGTCGAGCGGCGGCGCTGGATTTCCGAGGGCCGCTTCCTGCATGCGCTCAACTACTGCATGGTGCTGCCGGGTCCCGAGGCCCAGCAACTCGCGACGTATATCGGCTGGCTCATGCACCGCACCTGGGGCGGCATCGTCGCCGGCGGCCTCTTCGTGCTGCCCTCGCTCTTCATCCTCATCGCGCTTTCGTACATCTACATGGCCTACGGGACCGTGCCCGCGGTCGCGGGGCTGCTCTATGGCATCAAGCCCGCGGTCGTCGCGATCGTGCTCGCGGCCGCGTGGCGCATTGGCCAGCGCGCGCTCAAGCATCCTGCCCTGTGGGCGATCAGCGTCGCGGCGTTCGTCGCGATCTACGCCTTCTCGCTGCCCTTTCCGGTCATCGTCATCGGGGCCGGCCTGATCGGGGCGCTCGGCGGGCGATTCGCGCCCCACGTCTTCGCGATGGGCGGCGGTCACGGCTCCGCGCAGAAGCATTACGGCCCGGCGCTGATCGACGACGACACTCCGACACCCGCGCATGCGAAGTACAAACTGTCACGTGTCGCCATATTTGCAGTAGCAGGGCTGGCGCTGTGGGGCTTCACCATGTTCGCGCTGGTCGCCGTCAACGGCTGGGACAGCACGCTCGCGAAGATGGGTGTCTTCTTCACCAAGGCGGCGCTGCTGACCTTCGGCGGCGC
>CAZZDV010000141.1:0-9888 GCA_964652785.1 uncultured Bordetella sp. | reverse complement strand
TTGGCGAGGAGGCACCCCGCCGAACCGGCGCCGACGATGAGGTAGTCGTAGGCAGCGCTCACGCCTTCACGGTATCGAGATACAACCGGGTGTCGAAATATGTCGATGCCGGCACCGGGTTCTGGATCCCGCCGAAGCGCACGAAGAAGTCGGTCACCTGCTGCTGCCAGCGCGTGGCCGTGCCGTCGGCGTAGAGCTTGCGCCACTCGGCCGACGAGTAGTACCTGGAGGCCTTGAACTGCTCCTGCAGGTCCTCGATCGGCACTTGCGGGTAGTTGTTTTTCTGGATCACCGGCAGGATGGCCGCGGAGTTCGCCATCAGGTCGTCGTTCGAGGCGGCCCAGCCGCGCACCAGGCGCGCGCAGAGGTCGCGGTTCTTTTCGTAGTAGTCGGTGCGCGCCGCCCAGCCGCCGACGATCGCCGCCTGCGGGAAATAGGCCGAAGCGTCGACCAGCATCTTCGCGCCCGGCACTTTCTGGCGCACCGTGATGTTGAACGGCACCCACAGCGCAACCGCCGGCACGGCGCCCGAGATGAACGAGGTCACCGCGGTGGGCATGCCCTGGTTGACCAGCTCGATGTCCTTGACCGGGTCGATCATGTTGGCGCGCAGGGCGGTGTCGAGGAACACGTGCGCGGTGGTGCCGGCGGTGGTCGAGATCTTCTTGCCCTTGAGGTCCGCCCAGGTCTTGATGCCCATGTCCTCGCGCACCCACAACTGCGCGGTGGCGAATTCGACATTGTTGATGAGGAAAACCCTGCCCTGGCCGCGCGCCGGGAAGTTCGACAGCACCGCGCCGGTGGAGAGCATGTCGAGGCTCCCGCCGATCATGGCGTTGAACAGCTCGAGCCCCGTGCTGAACATCGTCGTTTCGAGCTCGAGGCCTTCCTTGGCCCAGTGGCCGCGGTGCATGCCCGTCCAGATCTGCCCGTTCACCGCGAGCGTGTTGACGTAACCGACGCGCAGCTTGGTGCGTTGCTGCGCGATCGCCGGGAAACCGGCTGCCGCGAGGCCCGCCGCCGCGCCCGCGCCCCGCAGGAATTTCCTCCGGTTGATGCCGCCGGGGTTCATGCCGGTTCGATGCGTCTTCATGGTGCTTCCTCCGTTTTCATTCAAGGGAGCGGATCGACTGCCGCTGTTGTGCCGCGTACTCTTTCATGACCAGCTCGCGGATATGCGAGCGCAGCCCGCCGAACTCCGCCCGCTCGTGCAGGCCCTCGTCGCGCGGGTAAGCGAACGGCACGTCGATGACGGTGCGGATCCGCGAAGGCCGCGCCGTCACCACGATGATGCGCGAGGACAGGTAGATCGCCTCTTCGACGGAGTGCGTGATCAGCATCACCGTCTTGCCCTCCGCCGCGAGGACTTCGAGCAACAGATCCTGCATGTTCGAACGGGTTTGGGCGTCGAGCGCGCCGAAGGGTTCGTCCATCAGCAGGAATTCAGGCTTCACCGCGTAGGCGCGCGCAATCGCCAGGCGCTGGCGCATCCCGCCGGACAGTGTCTTGGGGTAGGCCTTGGCGAAATCGTCCAGCCCCATGAGCCCCATGTAGCGGCGCACGATCCCGGCTTTCTCGCTTGCGGGCAGGCGGTTGGCCGCGAGATCCAGGCCGAACGCGATGTTCTGCTCCACCGTGAGCCAGGGAAACACGCCGTATTCCTGAAAGATCACGCCGCGCTCCGGGCCCGGCCCCCCGACCGGCTTGCCATCCAGCGTGACCGTGCCGCCCGAGGGCTGCACGAAGCCGGCCACGATGTTCATCATCGTAGTCTTGCCGCAGCCCGAAGGTCCGATGATCGAGACGAACTCGCGGTCGGCGATCGAGAACGAAACGTCCTCGACGACCCTGAGCGGGCCGTGGGCGGTGTTGAATTCCACCGAAACATGGTCGAAGACGATGCGCGGCGCAGCCGACGGCAACGCGGGCGACGCTATCGCGGCGGCCGCGCTCATGCGCTGATCCGGTCCTGCCAGGCGAGCATCCTGCGCGTCGCCGCACGCAGCGCAAGGTCCATCGCCAGGGCGATGAAGCCGATGCAAATGATGCCGACGTAGATAATGTCGAGCTGGAAAAAAGAGCCCGCGTTCTGGATCAGCGCGCCCAGGCCCTGCTGCGCGGCGATCAACTCGGAGGCCACCAGCGTGGCCCAGGAAACGCCCAGCGCCACCCGCAGCGCGGTGAGGATGTGCGGCACGGTGAGCGGCACGATCACCTTGCGGAAGATTTCCGCGTCCGTGGCGCCGAGCGTTTTCGCCACGCGCACGAAGATCGGGCTGATCTGCGCAATCCCTTCGTACATCACGATCACGCCGGCGAAGAACGCGGCATAGAAGAGGATGATCACTTTCGCCGGCTCGCCGATGCCGAAATACACCACCACCAGCGGGATCAGCGCGATCGGCGGAAGGGCCCGGAAGAAATTGATCACCGGGTCGACGAAGCTGCGCACCTCGGGGTACCAGCCGAGCATGAAGCCGGCGGGCACGGCCAGCAGCGTGCCCAGCGCCACGCCGAGGAACACGCGCTGCGTGGACATCCAGATGTCCATGGGAAGGCGCCCGCCGTTGATAAGTTCCCAGAAGCGCGCAGCCACCTGGTGCGGCGTCGGCATCAGCGAGGGATTCACCAGCCCCGAGAGCGCGATTGCGTACCACGCGAGCAGCATGAGTGCCCATGGTGCCAGGATCAGGATGGTGCGGCGCAAGTGAGCGGGTCTCCGGTTCGGCATGCCGAATGACGCGGAAATAAACGCGCGCCATGCGTTGTAGCGGCTTCGGCGCAAAGGTACTATGAATAGAACGTTTGGCACAACATGACTTTCAACCTGTGACTTTTACTGCGGCCACGCACCGGCTGTTCCGCAACAGTCCGGTGCCCCGCTACGCGCAGCTCGCCGGGCTGCTGCGCCAGCGCATCGCGCGCGGAGTGTGGATCGAAGGCCAGAAGCTGCCCTCGCTCGAGGCCCTCGTGCGCGAGTTCGAAGTGGCGCGTGTCACCGTGCGGCAAGCCATCGATCTGCTTGCGCGCGACGGCCTGCTCTCGCCGCAACAAGGGCGCGGCACCTTCGTCACCGGCCAGCCGGCGCAGGATCGCTGGCTGCGGCTCGAAACCTCGCTGCATGCGCTGGCCGACGTGTATCGCGACGACAAGCCCAAGCTCACGCTCATCGAAGAGGCCTCCGCCACCCCCGCCCTTCAACCCAAGGACGGCAAGCCGGCGGAGCGCTATCACTTCATGCGCCGCGTGCATTCGCGCAACGGCCAGTCGTACTGCGTGATCTCGATCTATCTCGAAGAGAAGGTTTTCAGGATGGCGCCCAGGCGCTTCCGGCGCGAGACGGTGGTGCCCGTGCTGCTCGAATTGCCAAAGGTGAAGATCGCCAAGGCCCGCCAGACGCTCGCCATTGCGAGCGCGGACGTGGAGGTCGCCGGGCATCTCGAAATCCCGGTCAACGCGCCGGTAGCCGAGGTGCGCCGCGTCTGCAACGCGCCCGACGGCACGGTGCTGTACCTGGGCGAAGTCACCTATCGCGGCGACTACATCCACTTCGAAATGGACCTGCGCCCTTGAGCAGCACGTTGAGCAGCACGTTGAGCAGCACGTTGAGCAGCCCGTTGCGCATTGCCCGCCTCGAGGCGTTCGTCTTCCGGGCGCCGATCGAAACGCCGGTGCAGACCTCGTTCGGCATCATGCGCGATCGCCCGGCCGTGTTCGTGCGCGTGACCGACACCGACGGCGTCGAAGGCTGGGGCGAGATCTGGTGCAATTTCCCGACGGTCGGCGCCGAGCATCGCGCGCGGCTGGTCGATTCGGTGTTCGTGCCGATGGTCGAAGGCAAGCGCTTTGTGTCGCCCGAGATGGCCTTCATGAATCTCACCGCGCAAACCGAGGTGCTGGCGATCCAGTCGGCGGAGCCCGGCCCGGTGGCGCAGTGCATCGCGGGCATCGATACGGCGTTCTGGGACCTGCATGCGCGGCGGCAGAAGCAGCCGCTGTGGCGTCTGCTCGGCGGCCAGTCGCCGAAGATCCCGGTCTATGCGAGCGGCCTCAATCCCACGTCACCCGAAAAGCTGGCCGCGCAGAAACAGGCCGAAGGCTATCGCGCCTTCAAGCTCAAGGTCGGTTTCGGCAAGGAGCGCGACCTCGCCAACCTGAAGGCGCTGCGCCAAGCCATCGGCGACCTTCCGCTCATGGTCGACGCCAACCAGGCCTGGGATTTGGAGACCGCCATCGAGATGGCCGAGGCCTTCGAACCCTTCGGCCTGGGCTGGCTGGAAGAGCCGCTGCGCGCCGACCGCGCATGGAGCGAATGGCAGCATTTAGCCGTCTCAGCCGCTACCAGCCTGGCCGCAGGCGAGAATTTGGCAGCATTTGCCGCCTTCGACCGGGCGCTGGAATCGCATGCGCTCGCGGTCGTCCAGCCCGACCTCGCCAAGTGGGGCGGCCTCACCGGCTGCCTCACGGTCGCCCGGAAAATCCTCGGCCACGGCCTGCGGTACTGCCCGCATTACCTTGGCGGCGGCATCGGCCTCGTGGCGTCCGCGCACCTGCTGGCCGCGGCCGGCGGCGACGGCCTGCTCGAGGTCGACGCCAATCCCAACCCGCTGCGCACGCTGACCAGCGGTCCGGTCGAGCAGGTAACCAACGGCTTCGCCACGCTTGGCGAGGAGCCCGGCCTTGGTGTGGCGCCGGACCTTCATGCGCTAAGGGAATACGCAATCGGCGTGTAACCGATTCGCGGTATAACGCCCGGCATAGCAACGAGGAGGCAGTCATGAATCGCGCCATTTTTCGAACCGCCGGCATTCCATCGGCCCTCAGGCTGCTTGTTGCGTCCGTGGCGGTGTCCGCCGGCCTCTGCGCCCTGCCGGCTGCCGCCCAGACTTTCCCCACCAAGCCGATCCGCGTGATCGTGCCCTACCCTCCGGGCGGTGTCGTAGACGTGATCGCGCGCTCGGTCGGCGAGCGCATGACCCAGACGATCGGCCAACCCAGCGTCTTCGAGAACCGCGTCGGCGCGGCCGGCGCTATCGGCACCGAGGTCGTGGCGCGCGCGGCGCCCGACGGTTACACGCTGGTCGTCGCGAGCCCCTCGCACACCACGAACATCAGTCTCTACTCGAAGCTGAACTGGCATCCGTTGACGAGCTTCGCTCCGGTCGCACTGGTCGGCGTAATTCCCAACGTGATCCTCGTGCACCCGTCCGTGCCGGCGAAGTCGCTCGCCGAGTTCATCGCCTACGCCAGGGCGCGCCCGGGCACGATCAACTACGCCTCGGCCGGCGCCGGGTCCTCGGTGCACCTGGCCGCCGAGCTGCTCGAGCAGATGGCGCAGATCAAGCTCGTGCACATTCCCTACAAGGGCCAGCCCGAAGCGGTCACCGCGCTGATCAGCGGCGAAGTTTCGATGATGCCGCTCACGATGGCGCTCGCAAAAGCGCGCGTGCAATCCGGCCAGGCGCGCCCGCTCGCGGTCACCACGCCGAAGCGCTCCTCCGCCCTGCCCGACATGCCCACGGTGGCCGAGAGCGGCTTCCCGGGTTACGAGGTCAGCACGTGGTTCGGCTATCTCGCCCCCGCCGGCACGCCCGCCGACATCGTCAGCAAGCTCAATGCAGAGATCAACGCCGCGCTCAAGCATCCCGATGTCGAAAAGAGGCTGGTGGCGCTCGGCGCCGAGCTCGATCCGGGCACGCCGCAGGCATTCGGAAAATTCCTCGAAACCGATCTGGCGCGCTGGACGCGGGTGATCAAGCAGGCGGGCATCAAGGCCGACTGAGGGAACACGACTAGGCGAACACGACTAAGGGAACCCATAAGGTGGCCAAGCCTTTCCTCGTCGCGCAGGTCAGCGACCTGCACATCAAGGCCGGCGGCAAGAGGTCGTATCGCATCGTCGACACCGCCGGCATGCTGCGCGCGTGCGTTGCCCACATGCTCGCGCTGCCGCAGCCGCTCGATGTTGTGGTATTTACCGGCGACCTCGTCGATTTCGGGCGGCCCGAGGAATACGCCACCCTGCGCGAGCTGATTTCGCCGCTGAAGATGCCGGTGTACCTGCTGCCCGGCAACCATGACGAGCGCACAGCCATGCGCAACGCCTTCCCGGAGCACGCCTACCTGCGCCAGTCGCCCGAGTACATCAACTACGCGATCGAAGACCATCCGCTGCGCATCGTCGGGTTCGACACGACGGTGCCGGGCAAATCCGGCGGCCTTGCGTCCGCGGATCGGCTTGCGTGGCTGGATGCGACGCTTGCCGCGCAGCCGGGCAAACCCACCGTGGTGCTGATGCATCACCCGCCCTTCCAAACCTTCATCGGGCACATGGACCGGCAGGGGCTGGAACGCTCGGAAGACCTCGAGAAAGTGATCCGCAAGCATCCGCAGGTGGAGCGCCTGCTCTGCGGCCACCTGCATCGCCCGATCATGGCCCGCTTCGGCGGCACGATCGCCTGCACCGTGCCCAGCCCCGCGCATCAGGTCGCGCTCGACCTCGCGGAGGACGCGGCTTCGCGCTTCGTAATGGAACCGCCCGCGTACGGGCTGCATGCCTATACGCCGGAGACTGGTGTCATCAGCCACACCGCGTTCGTCGGCGATTTCGCAGGGCCGTATCCGTTCTACGAGGACGGCAAGCTCATCGACTGAATCGGCCGGACTGGGAAAGAACGTTGAAACCGGGTTCTTTTTCCTTGACCCTCGTAAGGAAATTCCTTACGATCGGTTCGACACGCATCGATCGTCGGGGGATCGACCATGATCATCAGCAAGCTCACCTCCAAGGCGCAGACCACCATTCCGCAGCCCGTGCGGACGGCGTTGCGCCTCAAACCGGGCGATGAATTGGTCTACCAGATCGAAGACCAGCGCGTGATCCTGAGCAAGGTAAGCCGGGAGCCGGCCAGGGACGATCCGTTCGGAACCTTCGACGAGTGGAATTCCGAGGCGGACGCAAAGGCGTATGCCGACCTTTAGGCGCGGCGACGTCATCAAGGTGCCTTTTCCGTACACCGATCGCCCGACACGGCAGTCACGCCCGGCAATGGTGGTGTCGGGGCCCTCACTCGAACAGACGCACGGCCTGCTTTGGGTGGTGATGATTACAAGCGCCGAGAACCGCGGCTGGCCCGGCGACGTGCCGGTGGGCAAACTGTCGGCCGCCGGCCTGCCGGTGGCTTCGCTGATCCGGACCGCAAAAATCGCGACGATCGAGGCGGTGGATGCGGCAAGACTGGGGAAAGTGTCTGCTGCAGTGCTCAAACGAGTGAGCGAGCTTCTGGCTGCGAGGCTCGCGGCATAGCGGGCGGAGTGCGCGCCTTCGCTGACCTACAATACGGCGCTTCATTCCCCGAGGATTCCACGCATGGCCTCCGATCCCTGTTCCCTTTCGGCCACCGAGCTGCTCGCGCTGTATCGCGCCAAACGCCTTTCGCCCGTCGAAGCCACGCAGGCCGTGCTCGAGCGCATCAAGGCGCTGAACCCGGTGTTGAATGCCTTCTGCCATGTCGATGCGTCCTTTGCGCTGGAATGCGCCCGGCAATCGGAGGCGCGCTGGATGAAAGGCGAGCCCAAGGGCCTCCTCGACGGCGTGCCGACCTCGATCAAGGACCTGCTGTTAACCCGCGGCTGGCCGACGCTGCGCGGCTCCAGGACCGTCGACCCCAAGGGTCCATGGAACGACGACGCGCCGGCAGTGGCGCGCCTGCGCGAGCACGGCGCGGTCCTGGTCGGCAAGACGACCACGCCCGAGTTCGGCTGGAAAGGCGTCTGCGACAACACGCTCACGGGCATCACGCGCAATCCGTGGAATCCGGCCAAGACACCCGGCGGCTCTTCGGGCGGCAGCGCCGCGGCGGTGGCCTCCGGCATGGGGCCGCTCACGATCGGCACCGACGGCGGCGGCTCGATCCGCATCCCCTGCGCTTTCAGCGGCCTGTTCGGCATCAAGCCCACGTTCGGGCGCGTGCCCGCGTGGCCGCTCTCGCCTTTCGGCACGGTGGCGCACGTGGGGCCGATGACGCGCACGGTGACGGATTCCGCGCTCATGATGAACGTGCTGACGCAGCCCGATGCGCGCGACTGGCTGCAGCTCCCGCCCGACGGCCGCGACTACCGCGTCGGGCTCGATGACGGCGTGAGGGGCCTGCGCATCGCGTACAGCGCGAACCTCGGCTATGCGAACGTCGATCCAGAGATCGCGGCGATCGTGAAGAAAGCCGCGCTTCGCTTCGCCGAGCTCGGCGCGATCGTCGAGGAAAAGGATCCCGGCTTCGAGAACGCGGGCGAAATTTTCGCGAAGCACTGGTTCCCGGGCGCGGCGCTGCTGCTCTCCACGATCCCGAAGGAAAAGCATGCCCTGATCGACCCGGGCCTTGTCGATACGGCGCGGCAGGGGTCTGAGTTCTCCGCGATGGAATTGCTCGCCGCCGCCCAGCTTCGCGGCCAGCTTGGCCTGAAGATGCAGCTCTTCCACGAGCAGTACGACCTGCTCCTCACGCCGACGCTGCCGCTGGCCGCCTTCGAGGCCGGGCGCGAAGTGGCGGACGTCCTGAAGGAAAAGCGCTGGACCGACTGGTCGCCCTTCTCCTACCCCTTCAACCTCACGCAGCAGCCCGCGGCTTCGGTTCCGTGCGGACTCACGAAAGACGGCCTGCCCGTGGGCCTGCACATTGTCGGCGCGCGCTATGCCGATGCGCTCGTGCTGCGCGCCGCGCGTGCTTTCGAGTCCCTGATGCCGAGCGCATCGCCCGATCTTTCCAAACTGAAGAATTAGGACGAACCAGGACAACCAGGACACTATGGCCCGCCCCAAGGTATTGCTCACCAACCCGACCGTTCCCGTCGGAGAGGACATCATTCGCGAAGTCGCCGAGTTCGTGCTCGCGCCGGACCAGAAGCCTGAGACCCTGCGCGCCATGGTCGGCGACTGCGACGTGCTGGTCGTGCGCACCAAGCTGCCCGACGACCTCTTCGAGCGCCCCAACCGCCTCAAGGGCGTCGTGCGCCACGGCGCGGGCGTCGACCTGATCCCGATGGAATCGGCAACACAACTCGGCATCCCCGTGGCCAACGTGCCCGGCGTCAATGCGCAGACCGTGGCCGAACATGCGGTCACGACCATGCTGATGCTCGCGCGCGGCACGCACCGCATGGACGCGCTGCTGCGCACGAAAGGCTGGGAGACCGCGCGCGTACTTGCGGATGAAGGCATCGAGCTCGCCGGCAAGACCGTCGGCATCGTCGGCGTGGGCGCGATCGGGAAAATCGTCGCTCGCATCTGCCATCACGGCTTCGGCATGAAGATCATCGGCCACCAGCGCAACCTCGCGAACCTTCCGGCCGATGTGGCCGGCGTGAGCGCGGACAAGCTTTTTGCCGAGAGCGATTTCATCATCCTCGCCTGCCCGCTGACGGCCCAGACCAAAGGCCTCGCGAGCCGCGCGCGCATCGCCTCGATGAAGAAGAACGCGATCCTGGTCAACGTGGCTCGCGGCCCCGTGGTCGACGAAGCCGCCATCACCGAAGCCCTGCAGCAGCGCAGGATCCGCGGCGCGGCGCTCGATGTGTTCGACAAGCAGCCGCTGACGGCCGAGCACCCGCTGATGCAGCTCGACAACGTCGTCCTCACGCCGCACCAGGCCGGCCTCACGGTCGAGGCAGTGGAGCGCATGAGCGAAGGCGCCGCGCGCGAAGTCGTGCGCCTCCTCAAGGGCGAAAAGCCCGTCAACTTCGTCAACCCCGAGGTCTGGGACCGCCGCCCGAATTAAAAGGGAATTAAAAGGGGCCAGGCTCAATTACTTCGCAAGAAGTCGCAAAGCTGCGATCGGGAGGTAATTGAGCCTGGCCCCTTTTAATTCTTTTAATTTGAGCCTGGCCCCTTTT
>CAZZDV010000140.1:0-9914 GCA_964652785.1 uncultured Bordetella sp. | reverse complement strand
CTCACAGGCATCCTCGCGGCGAAGAATCCGCCGCAGGTCATGGTCGATGCGGGCGGCGTCGGTTACGAAGTCGACGTGCCGATGAGCACTTTCTACAACCTGCCGGCCACCGGCGAGAAAGTCGTGCTGCTGACGCATCTCGTGGTGCGCGAAGACGCGCACATCCTGTTCGGATTCGGCACCGAGGAGGAGCGCTCGGCCTTCCGCAAGCTGATCCGCATCTCCGGCGTCGGCGCACGGACCGCGCTGTCGGTGCTCTCCGGCTTGTCGGTGAGCGATCTTGCGCAGTCCGTCGCGACGCAGGATGCCGGGCGCCTGACCAAGATTCCGGGCATCGGCAAGAAAACCGCCGAGCGCCTGCTGCTCGAACTCAAGGGAAAGCTCGCGGACGTGCTGCCCGGCGCAGGCGGGGCCGGCTCGCAGCCGAGCTCGAGCTCGGATGTGCTCAACGCACTGCTCGCGTTGGGCTACAGCGACAAGGAAGCCCGCATCGCCGCGGCGAAGATTCCGGCCGACATGGCGGTCTCCGACGGCATCCGGGCCGCGCTGAAAGCTCTGGCAAAATCCTGACGTGGCGATCGAAACCGACCGGCTGATCTCGGCTGCTCCAGTCTCAGTGCAGGAGGAGCAGATCGAGCGCGCATTGCGCCCGCAGAAGCTTTCCGAGTACGTCGGCCAGAAAAAGATCCGCGAACAGCTCGAGATTTTCATCCAGGCGGCGCGCGGCCGTAAAGAGGCGCTCGACCACGTGCTGCTTTTCGGGCCCCCGGGCCTGGGAAAGACCACGCTCGCCCACATCATCTCGCGCGAGATGGGTGTTGGTCTGCGCCAGACCTCCGGGCCGGTGCTCGAGCGCCCCGGCGACCTCGCCGCCTTGCTGACCAACCTCGAGCCGCGCGACGTGCTCTTCATCGACGAGATCCATCGCCTTTCGCCGATCGTCGAGGAGATCCTCTACCCCGCGCTCGAGGACTACCAGATCGACATCATGATCGGCGAAGGGCCGGCGGCGCGCTCGATCAAGCTCGACCTGCCGCCGTTCACGCTCGTTGGCGCGACCACGCGCGCGGGCATGCTGACCAATCCGCTGCGCGACCGCTTCGGCATCGTCGCGCGCCTGGAGTTCTACAACCAGGCCGAGCTGACCTCGATCGTGAGGCGCTCGGCGCAATTGCTCGACGTGGGCATGGAGGGCGAAGGCGCACCCGAGATCGCGCGCCGTTCGCGCGGCACGCCGCGGATCGCCAACCGGCTCCTGCGCAGGGTGCGCGACTACGCGCAGGTCAAGGCGGACGGGATCGTTACGCAATCAGTAGCTGAAGCCGCGCTCAGGATGCTCGATGTCGATCCGCTGGGATTCGATGTGATGGACCGCAAGTTGCTGCTCGCGGTGATCGAGCGCTTCGGCGGCGGGCCGGTCGGCGTCGAGAACCTCGCCGCCGCAATCGGCGAAGAGCGCGACACCATCGAGGACGTGCTCGAGCCCTACCTGATCCAGCAGGGCTACCTGCAACGGACCCCGCGAGGGCGCATGGCCACGCTGCAGGCGTATCGCCATTTCGGGCTCGTGGCGCCCGCGGCGATGAACGGCGGCGCGGACCTGCTCTCCAGCCTCGCGCCGGAACCCGAGAAAGGGAACCCGGACTGAGGGTGTCCGGCAGCGAGGGGCCGGACCGAGCCTGCGCCGATCAGCTCGCGGCCGAGCAGGGCCTCTTCGGCCATCGGCTTTACTCGGCGACCCCGCGCGTGTGGGTTACGCACGCGATCATCGCGATCAACGTGCTGGTGTTCGTTGCCATGCTCGTCGATGGCGCGGGGCTGCTCGAATCGAATTCCACGGTGCACCTGCGCTGGGGGGCCAACTTCGGGCCGCTCACCAAGGAAGGCGAATGGTGGCGGTTGCTGGCTTCGGCCTTCCTGCATTTCGGCCTGTTGCATATCGCGATGAACATGTGGGCGCTCTGGGGTGCGGGCGGCCTGGTCGAGAGGCTGTACGGGAATTTCACGTTCCTCTCGATCTACCTCTTCGCGGGGCTCACTGGCAGTTTCGCAAGCCTGTTGTGGAACGCCGATCGCGTCGTCAGCGCGGGCGCATCCGGGGCGATCTTCGGCGTGTACGGAGCATTGGGCGCCTATGTGCTTGGCCAGCCCGGCTCGATCCCGAACGGTGTGTTGAAGAGCCTCATGGGCAGCACCATCGCGTTCATTGCGTATTCCATCGTCATCGGGGCGATGGTGTCGGCGATCGACAACGCGGCGCACGCGGGCGGGCTTGTGGGCGGTTTTGCGCTTGCCTGGGTTCTCGCGCGGCCGCTGGAGCCGCGCGCGCCGATGGGTGTCGGCCGCGCCGCGGCGGCCGCAGGGTTGGCCGCGGTTGCGCTGGGTGCGCTCTTTTCTGTCGTTCCGCCGCCGAAGTATTCGTATGCCGCGCAGAAAGCCGCGACTGCGGCGATCCAGCAGTTCACGGTGGAGGAGGAGGCGCTCGCAAAAAAGGCCGGCTCGCTGATCGAGGCGAGAAAGGCCGGGCGCATCAACGACCGCCAGCTTGGCGAGGGTTTGGAGAAGGACGTCCTGCCCGGCTGGATCGTTGCGCATGCGCGATTCACCGCGCTCAAGGTGGATCCGGGCGCGCCGATCGCCGACAGGCTGCGCGCGCTCACTGAATTCGTGGGCGTGCGGCGCGAGATGTTCGCCGAATATGCAGCCGGCCTGCAGACGGGCGACGCCAAGCGGCTGCGCCACGCCGAGGAGCTTTCCGCGCGCTCGCAGGTGCTCATGAAAGCGATGCGCGAAAAGCAGGGCAAACCCTGAGCGCGCCTTTCAGGCTGCAGGTGCGCGTCTACTACCAGGACACCGACGCGGGCGGCGTCGTGTTCCATGCGCAGTACCTCGCGTTCATGGAGCGCGCTCGAACCGAGCTGCTGAACGAGCGCGGATTCGACCTGCCGCGCTTTGCCGAAGAGAGCCGCATATTGTTTATGGTGCACGGCATAACGGTGCGCTACCATCGCCCTGCGCGGCTGAACGACCTGCTGGCCGTGACTGCCCGGGTCGCCTCCATCGGGCCTGCAAGCGTCGATTTCGAGCAGCACGTCGAACGCGGGCAGGAACTGCTGGTCGAAGCCCGGGTGCGGCTGGCGCTCGTCGACCGGGACCGGCAGCGGCCGGCCCGGATGCCCGCAACGCTGAAGAAAATTCTGGACAACGGCGGATGAACCTCAAGCTATGAACGTGAACCAGGACCTCGAACTCTGGACGCTGATCGCGAGCGCCAGCCTGGTGGTGAAGTTCGTGATGGCGCTGCTGCTCGGCGTCTCGTTCATGAGCTGGCTGTTCATCTTCCGCAAAATGTTCACCATCCGCCGCGCACGCGCCGAAACCGACGCGTTCGAGCGCGAATTCTGGGGCGGCAACGACCTCAACCTGCTCTACCAGGGCGCGGTGAACAACCGCCACTCGATCGGCACCCTGGAGCGCATTTTCGAGGCTGGCTTTCGCGAGTTCTCCAAGCTGCGCGGCCAGCGCGGCACCGATGCGAGCACGATGGTCGATGGCGCGCGGCGCGCAATGCGGGCGACGTACCAGCGCGAGATGGACGTGCTCGAAAGCCACCTTTCGTTCCTCGCCTCCGCGGGCTCGGTGAGCCCGTACGTCGGGCTGTTCGGCACGGTGTGGGGGATCATGCACGCATTCCGGAGCCTGGCCAACGTGCAGCAGGCCACGCTCGCGCAGGTCGCGCCCGGCATTGCGGAGGCGCTGATTGCGACCGCGATCGGCCTCTTCGCGGCGATTCCCGCGGTGGTTGCGTATAACCGCTACTCGCATGACATCGACCGGCTCGCGATCCGGTTCGAGAGCTTCATGGAGGAGTTCTCCAACATCCTCCAGCGCCAGACCGCGCGCGGGTAGCCCGGGACGCGCCGATGAGACTCCACAGCTCCCGCCGCCTGATGAACGAGATCAACGTCGTGCCTTACATCGACGTGATGCTCGTGCTGCTGGTGATCTTCATGGTGACCGCGCCCCTGACCACGCCCGGCGTGGTGGACCTGCCGAGCGTCGGCAAGTCCTCGGTCGCGCCGGCCACGCCGCTCGAAGTCGTCATCCGCGAGGACGCATCGATCATCGTGCGCGACCGCGATGCCAAGGGCGCGGTGCAGGAGGAACGCCGCATCGGCAAGGGCGAGCTCGCCGGCATCGTCAAGGCCAAGCAGGCAAAGAACGCAGACCAGCCCGTGGTGATCTCCGCCGACAAGAACGTGAAATACGAGGCCGTGCTCGAAGTAATGGACGAGCTGCAAAAGCAATCGGTCAAGCGGGTCGGGCTGTCGGTGAAGCCCGCCCAGTGACGGGCGCGTGGATTCACTGACCGGTCGATGAACGCTCCATCGGGTACGCAATGAGCGCCGCAACCATCCCGGTCCATTTCGAAGAGCGGGGCGAGCCCGGGGGCAACGCCGCCGCGGTGCTTGCGATCCTCGTGCATGCCATCCTCTTCGGCGTGCTGTTCCTCGGCGTGCACTGGCAGTCGCGTCCGCCCGAGACCATCAGCGTCGAGCTCTACGTGCCCCCGCCTCCGCCGTCTCCGGTGCAGCGCGTGGACGTTAAGCCGGAGCCCGTGGTGCAGCCTGCGCCGGCACCGCCGCCGCCAAAGCCGGAACCCAAAATCGATCTGCCCAAGCCGGACATCGCGCTCAAGGCCAAGCCCGAGCCGCCTGAGCCAAAGCCGAAACCGAAACCGAAACCGAAACCCGAGCCCCCGAAGCCCGAACCGCCGAAGCCCAAGCCCGAGCCCCCCAAGCCGAAACCCAAGCCCGAGGCGGTGAAGCCGAAGCCCGAGCCGGTGAAGCCGGTCGCGCCCGCCAAGCCGCGCGACGACGAAATGCAGAAGCAAATGCGCGAGGAACTTGCGCGCGAGCAAAGCTCGCTCAAGGCCGACCGCGAGCGCCAGGACATCAAGAATCAACTGGCGCGGGAAGGGGACGCGGCCAGGAAGCGGGCGTTGTCGGGCTACACCGACAAAATAATCGCAAAGGTCAGGGGGAACTGGATCCTCCCCATCGACCTGAAAGGCAACCCGGAAGCGGTGTTCGTAGTCATCCAGTTGCCGACTGGCGAAGTGATCTCGACAAAGCTCAAGAAATCCAGCGGCATTCCTGCATACGACACCGCAGTCGAACGGGCAATCCTCAAATCATCGCCGCTGCCGAAACCCGACAAGGGTGAACTTTTCGAGCGCGAACTGATACTAACCTTCCGTCCGTACGAGTGAACGAAGTCGCTCCGCTATAATCGGCCTCTCCACAAAGGAAGCATCCGCAGCATGCTCAGGCGTTGGTACTTCTTGCTGGTTCTGGCCGCCGCAGCCTTCTCGCCGGCCGCATCGGCTCAGTTATCGATCGAGATCACCGGAGGCGGCACGAACCGGCTCCCCATCGCGATCGTGCCCTTCGCCGGCGAAGGCGCCCTCCCTCCCGGCATCACGTCGATCGTGCGCGCGAACCTCGAAAGGAGCGGGCTGTTTCGCACGATTGAGCCGCCGCCTTCTGCATTGACGGAGGCGAGCCCGGTCAACTTTCCCGAATGGCGCTCGCGCCTGGCCGATGCGCTCGTGCTCGGCAGCGTCGCGGTGATGCCTGACGGGCGATACGAAGTGCGCTTCCGTGTTTTCGACGTGGTGAAGCAGGCAACGCTCGGCGGCGTGGCTTATACGCTCAACAAGAACCAGGTGCGCGCCACGGCGCACCGCATCTCCGACTACATCTACGAAAAGCTGACCGGCGAAAGAGGCGTTTTCAGCACGCGCATCGCCTACGTGCTCAAGCGAGGCAACCGCTTCGAGCTCCAGATCGCGGACGCCGACGGCGCGGGCGCCGAGACGGCACTCGCATCGCTCGAGCCGATCATTTCGCCCTCGTGGTCCCCGGATGGCCGGCGCCTCGCGTATGTCTCGTTCGAGCAGAAGAAGCCCGTCGTCTACGTCCACTCCCTGCAGAGCGGGCAGCGGCAGGTGGCGGCGAATTTCAAGGGCTCCAACAGCGCGCCGGCCTGGTCGCCCGACGGCTCGCGCCTTGCAGTGGCGCTCTCGCGCGAAGGCGGGTCGCAGATCTTCACGGTCAACCCGGACGGCAGCAACCTGCGCCGCCTCATGAGCTCGACCAGCATCGACACAGAGCCGGTGTTTTCGCCTGACGGGCAGCACATCTACTTCACTTCCGACCGTGGCGGCAGCCCGCAGATCTACCGCATGCCGGCCAACGGCGGCGACCCGCAGCGCGTGACTTTCGATGGAACGTACAACGTCTCCGCGCGCATCTCGCCCGACGGCAAAAGTCTGGCGTATATCGCGCGCAACAGCGGCCGGTTCCAGGTTTCGATGCTCGACCTCGGCGCGCGCCAGGTGCAGGTGCTCACCGACAGCGACAAGGACGAATCACCGAGCTTTTCGCCCAACGGCCGCATGATCCTGCTCGCAACCGTGATCGGCGGGCGAGGGGTGCTTTCGGCCGTGTCCTCCGACGGGCGCGTGAAGCAGCGGCTGACGGTGACCGGCGGCGATGTGCGCGAGCCCGCGTGGGGCCCGTTCATCAAGGAATGAAAACGGATCATAGGAGACAAAAATGCGTGCCATATTGATCAGCCTACTCGCCACGGCGCTGCTTGCAGCGTGCGCTGGCTCGCCGCCAGACGAACAGGCGGGCGCCACGGTCGAAGACCGCAAGCCCGGGGTCGTTCCCCCGCCCACGGTCCAGACCAGCCCCGTGCAGGGCGGACCCGTTGCCCGCGTCGACCTTTCGCAACCCAAGCCCGGCGCCGGCACCTGGCCCATCCTCAGGGATCCCAAGAGCATCCTTTCGAAGCGTTCGGTGTATTTCGACCTCGACAGTTTCTCGATCAAGGATGAGTACCGCCCGCTGGTCGAGGCGCATGCCAAGTTCCTGCGAGAAAACCCCACGGCGAAGGTGCTGATCCAGGGGAACACCGACGACCGCGGCGGCCGCGAGTACAACCTCGCCCTCGGCCAGCAGCGGGCGGACGCGATGAAGCGGATGATCATGCTGCTCGGCGCGCGCGAAGAGCAGGTCGAGTCCGTCAGCCTCGGCGAGGAGAAGCCGAAGGCCCAGGGATCGACCGAGGAAGCCTATGCGGAAAACCGCCGCGATGACATCCTCTACGGCGGCGAATATTGATGCTCGTCCTGCCGCGCGCGGCGCTGGTTGCATTGGCGTTTGCGGCCGCGGCGCCGGCCGCCAATGCGGGGCTGTTCGACGATGACGAGGCGAGGGCGCGCATCGAGGCGCTGCGCCGGCAGGTCACCGCCAGCCAGCAGGCGGTCGACGAAAGGCTGGGCCGCATCGAGACGGAGGTGCGCGATCGCCGCGCGCTCGTCGACCTCGCGGCCCAGATCGATGCGCTCCGGGGCGATCTCTCGCGCATGCGCGGCCAGATCGAAGTGCTCGCCAACCAGGTCGAGAATGCGGACAAGCGGCAGAAGGACCTCTACCTCGACATCGACACGCGCCTGAGGAAGCTCGAGCAGCCGCGCGAAACCGCCGCCGTCGAAAAACCCGCGGACGCGCCGGCAACGCCGGAAGAGACCAAGGCGTACGAGGCCGCGCTCAACCAGTTCAAGCTAGGCAACTATCCCCTGTCGATCTCGGCGCTGCAGGGCCTGATGGTGACTTACCCCAATGGCAAGCTGGCGCCGAATGCGCAGTACTGGACGGGCATGGCCTACGCGGCGCAGCGCGACTACCGCAATGCAATCGCCGCGCAGCAGAAGCTGCTCGCGTCCTGGCCCGAGGACGCCAAGGCGCCGGACGCGATGCTCAATATCGCCAATTCGCAGGAAGCACTGGGCGACCGTCGCGGCGCGCAGAAATCCCTCGAAGGCATCCTCGAGCGCTACCCCGCGAGCCAGGCGGCCGCGACCGCGAAGCAGCGGCTGCAGAAGCGCTGAGCTGTGGCCGTGGGGGCGGCAGCGGCAACCGGGCGCAAGGCGGTTGTCCTTCTTTCCGGCGGGCTCGATTCGGCGACCACGCTCGCCTGGGCATTGCGAGAAGGCTACGAGTGCTTCTGCCTTTCGGTGGACTACGGCCAGCGGCACCGGGCCGAGCTTGAGGCGGCTTCCCGCATTGCCACTGCGGCGGGGGCGGCCGGGCACAAGACCATCAAGCTCGACCTCGCAGCGTTCGGAGGCTCGGCGCTGACCGACGCATCGATCGAGGTGCCCACGGCCGGCGTCACGGGCGGCATTCCAGTCACCTATGTGCCGGCGCGCAACACCATCCTGCTCTCGCTGGCGCTTGGCTGGGCCGAAGTGCTTGGCGCGCGGCACATCTTCGTCGGTGCGAATGCCGTCGATTACTCGGGCTACCCGGACTGCCGTCCGGAATACCTGGGCGCATTCGAGGCAATGGCCAACCTTGCCACGAAGGCCGCGGTCGAAGGCCGCCGGATCGAAGTGCGCGGCCCGCTGGTGGACCGGTCCAAGGCGGAGATCATCAAGCTCGCGATCGAGCTGGGCGTGGATCCCGCAAGGACCGTGACCTGCTACCAGCCGGATGCGGCCGGCCGGGCCTGCGGTTTGTGCGATGCTTGCCGGATCCGGAAAGACGGTTTTGCCGCGGCCGGCGTGGCCGATAGCACGCGCTACGCAACATGAGTGAAACGACGCCCGCGCAGCTGGTGCCCTACGTCCTTGGCGGATCGTTTGCGCTCGCTTTCATCTTCGGCGCGGTGGGCAACAAGACCAGCTTCTGCACCATGGGCGCGGTGTCGGACTGGGTCAACATGGGCGACACCGGCCGCATGCGCATGTGGCTGCTGGCGATTGCGGTCGCGATCCTCGGCGCCAACGGCCTGCACCTCGCGGGCGCGATCGACCTGTCGAAGTCCCTCTACCAGACGCCGAATTTCACGTGGCTGTCCTATCTCGCGGGGGGATTCCTTTTCGGGATCGGCATGACACTGGGCTCGGGATGCGGCTCCAAAACGCTGATCCGGATTGGCGGCGGGAACCTCAAGTCGGTCGTGGTGTTCATGGTGATCGGGATCACGGCTTACATGACGCTCAAGGGGCTGTTCGGCGCGTTCCGGGTCGGCGTGCTGGAGAAAGCCACGCTGGTGCTGCCGGGCGGGCAGGACCTGCCTACGCTGCTTGCAGGTCCGCTTGGGGTCTCCAAGCCGACGCTGGTGCTCGTGCTTTCGCTTGTCATTGCGCTTGGCCTGATCGGCACGGTGTTTTCGAGTCGCGACTTCCGCTCGAATTTCGACAATGTGCTTGGCGGCGTGGTCATCGGCCTCGTGGTGGTCGGGGCCTGGTATGTCAGCGGGCACATCGGCCACCTCGAGGAAGACCCCAACACGCTGCAGGAGGCCTTCGTTGGCACGAACAGCGGCCGCATGGAGTCCTTCAGCTTCGTCGCGCCGCTCGCCTACGTGCTCGAGTACCTCATGCTCTGGACCGACACCTCGCGCGTCCTCACGTTCGGCATCGTCTCCGCTTTCGGCGTGGTCGTCGGATCGGCCGTGTACGCGCTTGCCAGCCGCACCTTCCGCTGGGAAGGATTTCGCGACGCAGAGGACACCGCCACGCACCTGGCCGGCGCGACGCTCATGGGGTTTGGAGGCGTCACTGCGCTGGGCTGCACGATCGGGCAGGGCATCTCGGGAGTTTCGACGCTCGCGCTCGGGTCGATCCTCACGCTCGTCTCGATCGTCGCAGGCTCCGCGCTTACCATGAAATTCCAGTACTGGCGGCTGATGCGCGAGCCTTGAGCGCGCTTTAGGGTTAATACCGCCGGTTTCGTTGACCCGGTAACCGCCCACCAAGTAAAATCCGCGGTTCGTTTTGGGTCGTTAGCTCAGCTGGTAGAGCAGCGGACTTTTAATCCGTTGGTCGGCGGTTCGAA
>CAZZDV010000139.1:4091-9924 GCA_964652785.1 uncultured Bordetella sp. | reverse complement strand
CCGACCCTCTGCTGGCTGAAGATCGCCCGGACAACCTCAATCCGGGGCTCTGGGTTCCCGCGGCGGCAGGAGCCGCATAAAAGGGCGGGCCGGGTTGCAAGCCGGCCCCTTTTTCATTTCACCTTGCTAAGCGCCGGCACGGTCCAGAAAGTGGTGACCGCGATGGCCATCGAGCACAGCGCGAAGAGCAAGCCGATGCGATAGCCGCCGGTGAGGTCGTGCAACGCACCGCCGATGAGCGAGCCTGAGGCCGAGCCGAAGGCGTTGAACGTGAAAATCATCCCGTAGATCGTCGCGACCCTGGGACCGGCGAAATGCCGCGTGGTAATCGAAGACACGATCGGCCCCCGCATCCCCTGGCACAAGCCGAAGATCAGCACGTACGCACAGAGCAGCATCAGCCACGGCCTGAACGAAAGCACGAGCATCAGCGCGACGCCCAGCGCCGATCCGACGAAACTCACCGCCACGGTGCGCCGGACGCCGAACCGCTCCGCAAGCGGCCCGCTGGCCGCGACGCTTGCCACGGAGAGCATCCCGGTCACGCCGAACGCGGTTGCCGCGACCAGCGGGGAGAACCCCGCATCGATGAAGAACACCACCGACTGCACGACCACGGTGAACATGCCGAGCGACGTGAAGAAAAACACGCGCGCCAGCGCCCAGAAGAGCGGCGTCTTCATTGCCGCGCCGAGCGTCCAGCCCTGCGCGGCCATTTCCCTCATGCGGCTCGGCGTCCGAAAAGCCGGATGGCCGGCCGCGAACTTTTTCCATGGGATGGCGAGAGCCACCACCGGCACGAGCAGGAGCATGCCGCCACCGATGATGCGATAGGTCATGCGCCAGTCGAACTCGCTGAGCATCGCCTGCGCGAGCGGCACAAAGGTCAGCGAGCCCATGCCTGTCGCGGCGAACGCAATGCCCATCGCCGTGGACAGCCGCGCGCGGAACCAGCGCGTCAGGAGGCCGGAAGCCGGCACCATGCCGGCCAGTCCGCTGCCGATGCCGACCATGACGCCCATGAACGTGTAGAACTGCCACAGGCTGGTGAGGTAACCGCCGAGCACGAACGCCACTGCAAGGCACGTGATGCCTGTGGTGTAGACAAGGCGCGGGCCGTAGCGGTCGAAGAACATCCCCACCAGCGGCGCGAGTCCGCCGCCCACCAGCAGGTAGACCGAGTAGATGCCGGTCAGCTGCGAACGCGACCAGCCGAATTCCTTCTCGAGCGGCCCGAGGAAAACGATGTACGTGTCCCCGCTCCCCCGGCCGAGCATGTTGAGCAGGAAACAAGTCGCGACGACCGCAATGGCCGTGTGCCTTAAGCGCTTTTCTTCGGTCGTTTCCATTGAAGTATCCGCCAGTGCGAACGGAGGGGGAGCCTGAGGGGGAACATCGTTCCCCCTCTATCACCCGATCCCTCTATCCTTCCACGCCGAACACCTGGCGCAGGTAGCGCAGGTAGCCCTCGTCCTTGGACATCGTCTTGCCGGGCGAGTCCGAAAGCTTGGCGACCGGCTGCCCGTTGCACTCGGTCATCTTGATGACGATCTGCAGCGGATCGAACCCGACGTCGTTGGTGAGGTTGGTGCCGATGCCGAAGGCCAGGCGCGCGCGTCCCGAGAATTGGCGCGCGATCTCAACGGCCTTGGGAATCGTCAGGCTGTCGGAAAAGATCAGCGTCTTCGTTTTCGGGTCGACGCGATTCTTGAGGTAATGCGCGATCAGCTTCTCGCCCCATTCGAGCGGGTCGCCCGAATCCTGCCGCGCGCCGTCGAACAGCTTGCAGAAGTAGAGGTCGAAATCGCGCAGGAAAGCGTCCATCCCATAGGTGTCGGAGATCGCGATCCCGAGGTCGCCGCGGTATTCCTTGGCCCACATCTCGAATGCGAAAGCCTGCGAATCGCGCAATCGCGGGCCGAGCGCCTGGCAGGCCTGCATGTATTCATGCGCGACCGTGCCGAGCGAAGTGAGGTCGTTGCGCATCGCGAGCCAGACGTTCGAGGTTCCGGCGAAGAGCCGCGGGACCTTGTCCTTGATGGTGCGGATGACTTCCTCGTGCCAGGCAAGCGAAAAGCGCCGGCGCGTGCCGTAGTCCGAAATCTTGAATTCGAGCGCCGGATCCAGCTTGCGCACGGTTTCCAGTTTGTCGAGCAGGCGGCGACGGCCTTCGTCGAGGCTCGCGCCCGGCTGGGTGCGGCGGAAATACACTTCACTCACGATCGCGAGGATCGGGATCTCGTAGAGGATCGTGTGCAGCCACGGCCCGTGGATCGTGATGTCGAGCTCGCCGGGCGATATCGGATCCGGCTCCACGCGCACGTACTTGGCGTTGAAATGGAACAGCGCCAGGAAATCGACGAAGTCCGACTTCATGAAGCGCAGGTTGCGCAAATAGGCAAGTTCCTCGTCGCGCAGGCGAAGCGTGCTGAGCTCGCCGATTTCCGCGCGGATCTCCTCCAGATGCGGCGTGAGGTCGACGCCGGGGTTCCTGCACTTGAATTTGTACTCGACCTGGGCACCGGGAAAGTGATGCAGGACGACCTGCATCATGGTGAACTTGTACAGGTCGGTGTCGAGCAGCGACTGGATGATCAAAAGCGTTTCTCCTGGATCCCCATTGTAAACCCTCGCAAAACCCCGACCGCCCGCCGGCCTTTGTAACCCCAGGTCCTGCTTGCGTTTTTTAGACTACTGGATATAATTCCACTGGTCAGGGGCACAGTACGGGGTACCGTCGATGGAACAGCTTACCGAGCGCCAGTCCGAGATCCTGCAACTCATCCGCGAGCTCACCGAGGTGTCGGGCTTCCCGCCGACTCGCGCAGAGATCGCGGCGCGCATGGGATTCCGTTCGGTCAACGCGGCCGAGCAGCACCTGCGCGCCCTCGAGAAAAAAGGCGCGATCGACATCCTCTCCGGCGCCTCGCGCGGCATTCGCGTCAACGAAGGGCGGCCCGGACACCGGCCCGGCCGGCTCATGGAACTGCCGGTCATCGGGCGCGTCGCCGCAGGAGCGCCGATCCTCGCCGAGGAGCACGTCCAAGGCCGCTATCAGGTCGATCCCAACCTGTTCACGCCGCGCGCCGACTACCTTCTCAAGGTCAAAGGCCTCTCGATGCGCGACATCGGCATCCTCGACGGCGACCTGCTCGCGGTCCACAAAACCAGCGAGGCGCGCACCGGGCAGGTCGTGGTCGCGCGCATCGCAGATGAAGTGACCGTCAAGCGCCTGCGCCGCCGCGGGCATTCGGTGCAGCTGGTTGCAGAGAACCCGGACTTCGCGCCGATCGAGCTCGACCTGCGCACCGATGAGCTCGCGATCGAAGGCATCGCCGTGGGAATCATTCGCAATGACCGGGCGTTCTGAACGCGACTGAAATTTAGGTAAATCTTCGTGAATCCTGCCCGGGCGGGACCCGGATGATCGGGTGTTTCACCCTATAATGCGCGCCAGCATGGCAGCGCATCCGATAACAACTACAGCGCCGGACCAGACGCGCGATCGCGCAGATCGCTCGCGGGTCCTCGCCGACCAGGTCGAACTCCTCTATCGCCAGGCGCCGCTCGGCATCGCGGTGACGCTGATCATTGGCACGATCCTCGCGTTCGAGCTTTATTCCTCGGCGAAGATCGGCGAGCTCGTGATCTTCTGGACGATCCTCATGGTCGTGGTCTGCGTGGCGTGGACCCTGCTCGTGGTCGGCTACCGGTACGCGCGCAACCGCGACACGAACCCCGAAAGCTGGCTGCGCCGCTTTGCAATCGGCGCGCTTGCCGCGGGCGTCACCTGGGGCTTCGCAGGCGCAGTGTTCTTCCCCGGCCACACCGACGAGCAACAGGTCTTCCTCGCTTTCGTGCTCGCGGGCATGGCCGCCGGCGGCCTGCCGCTCTTCTCCGCGGTCTGGTGGGTGTACGCGCTCTACGCGATCGGCGTGATGCTGCCTTTCGAGGTCGTGCT
Organism: uncultured Bordetella sp.; assembly: GCA_964652785.1. Taxonomy (GTDB): domain Bacteria; phylum Pseudomonadota; class Gammaproteobacteria; order Burkholderiales; family SG8-39; genus SZAS-79. The sequence goes on along the minus strand of CAZZDV010000139.1, from coordinate 5,963 downwards.
GCTCACGTTCGGCTCGCGCCTGTTCACTGAGCTGTCGTTCATGATCCCGATCTTCTTCGCGATCAACGTCTCGGTCGCCTACCGCCTGAACCAGGTTTTCGTCTCGGGCTACCGGCTGCGCGTGTCGTATGGCCGCCTCACGGAGGACTACACCGAGCTCAACCAGCGCCTCGAGCGCCAGCTGATCGAGCTCGAGGAAGTGCGCCGCCAGGTCGAAGCCTCGGGCCGCAAGCTCGCCCTCTTCGCGGAGCGAGCGCCGATCGCGGTGCTCGAGCTCGACCGCGAAGGCCGCATCCAGGAGGTGAACCGCGAGGCCGAGAACCTCTTCGGCTACCCGGCAGGCGAGCTGGTCGAAAAAGGCGCTTCGATCAAGATCCTCGTACGCCCGTCGTACCACGCGGAATTCGAGGAGAAATGGCAGGGCCTCCTGAAGACGCGCGAGTCCATGGCCGGGCTGAAGATCTCGAACCCCCGGCGCGACGGCATCGAAGTCGTGTGCGAATGGACCGTGACGCCTCTGGTCAACTCCGATGGCAGCATCATTTCGATCATCGCCCAGGGCCGGGACATCACCCAGCAGCTCGAGGCCGACCGCCTCAAGCAGGAGTTCACCTCCACCCTTTCGCACGAGTTGCGCACGCCGCTCACCTCCATCATCGGCTCGCTCCAGCTGGTGAACTCGGGCGTGCTCGGCGACCTCAACACCGACCAGGCCGAGCTCACCGAAGTCGCCGAGCGCAACGGCCAGCGCCTCCTCGACCTCATCAACGACATCCTCGACATCGAGAAGATCGAGTCGGGCAAGCTCACGCTCTTCCCCGAGCCGATGCCCATGGACGAGCTGGTGGGCGAATCGGTGAAGCTGAACCAGGGCTTCGCTGACCGCTACGAGGTCAAGCTCGCCACCCATGGCGTGCGCGACATCGTGGTGCACGCCGACCGCAAGCGCCTGTTGCAGGTGATGACCAACCTCATCTCGAATGCCGCCAAGTTTTCCCCGAGCGGCGGAAACGTCGAGATCGGCATGACCGAGAAGGACGGCAGGGTCAAAGTATCCGTGGCCGATCGCGGCGCAGGCATCCCGGAAAACTTCCGCAACCGCATCTTCGGCCGGTTCGCGCAGGCCGACTCGGCCGACACCCGCGCCAAGGGCGGCACGGGGCTGGGCCTGGCGATCTGCAAGCGTCTGATCGAGATGATGGACGGCTCGATCGGCTTCGACAGCCGCGACGGCGGCGGGACCGTTTTCTGGTTCGAGCTGCCGGTATACAAATCGCACGCCTGACCAGAGCACCCCGCCAGGAAACCCATGCCCGCCACGCCGCTACTGAAGGTCTTTTATGCCGAGGACGACGAGGACATCCAGCGCATCGTGCGCGTGTCGCTCGAGCGCATCGGCAAAATGACGGTCAAGATCGAAAGCGATCCGCTCAAGGCCATCGACGGCATCAAGGCGTTCCAGCCCGACCTCGTCATGCTCGACTGGATGATGCCCGGCATGGACGGGCCGACGCTGCTGAAGGCCATGCGCGAACTGCCTGAGACGGCCGGCTACCCCGTGGTCTTCATCACCGCCAAGGCCACGCAGAAGGACCATGCCGAGCTGCTTTCGCTGGGCGCGGCCGGCATCGTGTCGAAGCCTTTTTCACCGAAGGACCTGCCCGATCAGTTGCGGGCGATCTGGGCGGGGCTGCCTTAGCGGGTTGAGGCTGCGCGTTGAGCGTTGCTTCAACGGGCAGAGCGGTTCTGGAGGGCGTCGAATCTCCCTCTTTTGAACATTCGATGCGTTGCGCGTACGCGCAACCACTTGAATGTTCAAAAGAGGGAGACATGGGGTAAATCCAACCCGCCAGGACACCTCTGGAGGGAAAA
>CAZZDV010000139.1:0-3991 GCA_964652785.1 uncultured Bordetella sp. | reverse complement strand
AAAAGAGGGAGACATGGGGTAAATCCAACCCGCCAGGACACCTCTGGAGGGAAAAGCAATCCCTTCAGTGCGTCTCCGCCTCAGCCTGGTAAAACTTCCTCGACAGGAACCCGAGCACCTCGTCCGCATTTCTGAAGCGCGCATCGCGGTCTTTCTCGACCAGCTTGTCGACCAGGCGCTGGTACTGGTCCAGTGCTTCGGGCATCGCCGGCGGAGGCGTGTTCAAGTGATGCAGCGCCACCTCCAGCGCCGTTGCGCCGCTGAAAAGGTGCTCCCCGGTCAGCATCTGGTAGAGCAGCACGCCCGCGCTGTAGATGTCCGTGCGCAGGTCCAGCGCCCTGCCCTGCACCTGCTCCGGGCTCATGTAGCGCGGCGTGCCGAGGACCTCGCCGTGGCCGGTGCGGTCCACCGCGTCGACATGCTTGGCGATGCCGAAATCCACGATCGCCAGGCTGCCGTCGTTGCGGAACATCAGGTTCTGCGGCTTGAGGTCGCGATGCAGGACGCCGGTCTCGTGGATGTCGCCCAGCGCGAACATGAGCTCGCGGAAGATCTTGAGCGCAGCGGCCGGCTCCATGGGCTTGCCCTCCAGCCGCTGGGAGAGATCTCCGCCGTCGAAGAACTCCATCACGAGGTAGGCATGACCCTTTGAAACCCCGTGGCCGTGGATGCGCGCCACATGCGGGCTCTTGATGCGCTCGATGAGCGAGTATTCCTCGAGGAACCGGGCCAGCGAGCTCTTGTCCTCGGTCACCTCGGTGCGCAGGATCTTGACCACGAGCGGCTCGTCGTCCTTCTCGCGAGAGGCGAGATACACGCGCGACATGCCGCCTTCGCCGATCATTCGCAGGATGCGGATGCCCGGGACGTCGATGCGCGCGCCGAGCGTCTGGCCTTCGAGCCGCGCGGCGACTTCCGGTGAAAGCGTGCGCTCGATCTTGTTCTGCGTGCTGTCGCGGATCGAGTTGAGCAGCCGCTCGCGCGTGAGCTCCTGCTTGCGCAGGTAGTCGTCGGCGCCGAACTTCATCGCGCGCACGGCGATGACTTCGTTGCCCGCGCCGGTCAGGAAGATGACCGGCGGGCAATCGAGCCGCGCCTTGAACTCGCGCAGCCACTCCAGCCCGTCCCCGCGGCCGAGCATGTAGTCGAGGATGATGAGGTCGTAGCTCGCGATCGGGAACTCGTCGCCCGGCAAATCCCGCGTGAGCGGATCGAACTCCTCCACCTCGGCCTGCGGCCACTGCTGCTTGATGTAGTGCGAGAGCAGATTACGCAGGTCCTCGTCGTCATCGATGATCAGGACGCGCATCCGTTCAGGCCCGCGCCGCCGTTGCCTCAGGGAGGGGAACCTTCACGTTGTAGACCTTGATCGGGTCGGTCCGGCCGCGAAGCGTGACATCGCCGCGCGCTTCGATCTGGGCGGCGGGGACGATGTCGCGCAGGCACTTGTAGACTTCGTCGCAGACGAGCACCTCGTAAGGCTGCGCGAGCTGCATGAGGCGCGCGGCACTGTTCACCGGGTTGCCGATGATCGTGTAGCTCATGTAATGCGGCGAGCCGACGTTGCCGATGACCGCCTCGCCCATGCAGATGCCGATGCCAACGCCGGTGCCGATGCCTTGTTCGGCTTCCCACTGCGCGGCGATCGGCGCGAACCGGGTAAGCATCTCCCGCGCGCAGTGATACGCGCGCTCGGCCGGCTTGTCCTGGGGGAACGGCACGTTGAAGCCCACCAGCAGCGCGTCACCCGCCATGTTGAAGATCGTCGCTTCGTAGCGGTACGCGGCTTCGGACAGGATCGAGAAATACTCGTTGAGCATCTCTACGACCCGGCCGACTTCGGTGCGCTCGGTCAGGCTGGTGAACCCGCGCAGGTCCGCGAACATTGCCACCACTTGCGAGCGTTGGGCCTTGGCGAAAATATCGCTGCTCTGCCCCGTGTCGCCAATGATTCGGTCGGCCAGGCGCGGCGAGATATAGCGCGAGAACGTCTTGCGGATCGCCTCCTTGCGCTCCACTTCGGCCGCCAGGCGCCGGCTTTCGAGCTCCTTGCGGGTTTCGTGGAGTCGGCGCAGGGTTTTCACGCGCGCAACGAGCTCCTCGCGTTTGACGGGCTTCGAGAGGAAATCGTCGGCGCCGGACTCGATGCCCCGGATGCGGCTCTGCTGGTCTTCGAGGCCCGTGATCAGCACGATCGGGATCAGGGCGGTGGCCTCCTCGGATTTCAGGCGCTGGCAGATCTCGAAGCCCGTGATCCCCGGCAGCATCACGTCGAGCAGGATCAGGTCGGGCGGGTCGCTCATTACACGCACCAGCGCCGAATCCCCGTCCTGGACGATGTCGGTGCGCATTCCTTCCTTCTTCAGCAGCAGGGCGAGAAAGGCAGCCATATCCGGGTCGTCATCGACGACGAGCACCCTGAAGGACTGCTCTTCACTCATAGACGATCCGCACCCTGGAGAGGTATTCGACGTAGGCGCCGATCACGCCGTCGATGGCGGCCTTGTCCGATTTTTTCGCATTATCCTCGATCAATTTGCCGAAATCGGAAATTGGCGCGAACCCGTAGGAATTGCCCACGCCTTTCATGCGGTGCCCGATCTGACTGAGCTGCTCGTAGTCGCCCGCGCCTGCCGCAGTGCGCAAAAGGTCGACTTCCTTCGTGCGGTTGCTGATGAAAACCGGGATCAGGTCTTCGAGATCCTTGGCGACCACCGCCGTGTAATTGATTTCGGCCATCTTTTATGGGTGTTGCTCGCAAGGGGAAGGTGCGGATTATAGGGCGAGAGCAATCCGTGAGATTTCGCACACTGGTAATAACTTGTCAGGGCTTTTTTCAGAGCCGGGCGGCCTCATCCGGGGTCCAAAGCCACGCTGCGCCGCGCACCCCGCTGGAGTCGCCGTGGACGTTGCGAACCAGCTTCGTGGTGACTACATCTGAAAAAATGTATTTATCCCAAAGTCCGGGCACCGACGCATACCAACGCTCTACGTTCGAGAGGCCCCCACCGAGCACGATGACCTCGGGGTCGATGATGTTGACCACTGACGCGAGGGCGCGAGCCAGCCGCTCTTCGTAGCGCGCCAGCGTGGCTTCGCACTGCGCGTCGCCCGCCGCGGCCCCGGCAACGATCTCTTTCGCCGTCAGGGGCTGGCCGCCTTCCTGTACATGGTCCGCGGCCATGCCCGGCCCTGACAGGAAGGTCTCGATGCAGCCCCGCCGGCCGCAAAAGCAGAACCGACCGGGAAACTCGCCCGGCTTCGGCCAGGGCAAGGAGTTGTGCCCCCACTCGCATCCGATGGCGTTCGCCCCGGTAAGGACCCGGCCGTTGATCACGATGCCTCCGCCGACGCCCGTGCCCATGATCACGCCAAAGACGATCGGCGCGCCCCGCCCGGCCCCGTCGGCCGCTTCGGACAGCGCAAAGCAGCTCGCGTCGTTCTCGACCCGCACCGGGCGGCCCAGCACTTGCTCGAAATCCTGCTTGAAGGCATGCCCGTTCAGGCAAACCGAATTCGCGTTCCTCAGGAGGCCGGTCAGCGGCGAAAGCGAGCCCGGCGTGCCGATCCCGATCGTCGCCTTGCGCTGGCCGGCGACCCCCAGCGACCGCTCCACATCGTCGATCAGCCCGGCCAGCACCCCGAGGGTGGCCAGGTAGTCCCCGGAGGGCGTAGGCACGCGCACACGCTCGACAATCGTGCCCGAATCGTCCAGCGCCGCGATCTCGGTCTTGGTCCCTCCCAGGTCGATGCCGATCCTGAATGCCATGTTTCGCTTGTCCTTTACCCTTGGCCGGTCAGCACCCTGCCTACAGCCGATCGCCCGGCGCGCCTACAGATCGGCGGGGAACCTTTCGATACTGTGGACCCTGTCACATCGGCGCACTATCGTTTACCGGAGGAATCATGAGCAGGACCTGTCCCGACTGCACGGCACTCCAGAACGGCACCCGTTCTCTCGACGAACCGCATGAGTACCCGCATGAGTACC
>CAZZDV010000138.1:0-10184 GCA_964652785.1 uncultured Bordetella sp. | reverse complement strand
TTAAATGTCGAACATTTATTTTCGTAGAATCAATAATAAAGCGGCTGTAAAGGAAATTAAAATATAGTTTTTGTAATAAACAATTGGCTATTTTTTCAGGGCGCCTTTGCCAGAAGCGCCGCCGTCGCGGGCAGCATGTTGCGCTCGCCGTCGGCGTACTGCCGGTCCCGGTAGGTCCGCGACGCCGACTGGTACCACGCGATCGCTTCAGTGCGCAACGCCTCGTCGCCTGCGGCCGTGATGACCGCCCCAGTCACCCTCATGCTCTCCGGCGCCGCCCCCACCGTCACCCGCTTCTGCGGCGCGAGCCTCACCATCCTGCCCTGCTTGATGTACCCCAGCGTCTGGTAGTTGCCGACGAAGGCCCGCTCCTCGCCGGCCGGCGTGCGCTCGATGTCGCGCCCGAAGAATTTCGTGTGGTAGCTGAAATGCAGCTGCCCGAGGATCGTCGGCGGGAGGTCGATCTGCGACATCAGCCGGTCGTTCCGGCCGGGCGCGACGTGGCCCGGCGCGTAGAAGAGCACGGGGATCCGGTACTGCTCGACGGGGATGTGCGCGCCGCCGCGCGCATTGGCGCCATGGTCCGCCGTGATCACGAACAGGGTGTGCGCGAACCATGGCTGCTTGCGCGCCGCCTCGAGGAAATGGCCGAGCGCATGGTCGCTGTACTTGACCGCGCCTTCGCGCCCAGTGCCGGAAGGGATGTCGATCCGTCCGGCCGGGTAGGTATAGGGCCGATGGTTGCTCGTGGTCATGACGTGCGCAAAGAAGCGCTTGGTGCCGCCCTCTCGCGCGCGCTGGATCTCCTCGATCGCAAGATCGAACAGGTTCTCGTCCGCGACGCCCCAGATGTTCTCGTAGGCGATCTGGTCCTTGCGCAGCGCCGTGCGGTCGACGACCTTATAGTCGTTGGTCGAGAAGAACGCGTTCATGTTGTCGAAGTAGCCGTAGCCGCCGTAGATGAAGCGGGTCGCGTAGCCCCGGTCCTCGAACACGCTGCCCAGGGTGAACAGCTCGTCGTTGCCGGGGCGCTTGACGATCGACTGGCCCGGCGTGGGCGGGATCGACAGCGCCAGCGCCTCCAGGCCGCGCACGGTGCGGTTGCCCGTGGCGAAGACGTTGGTGAACACGAGGCTGTCCTTTGCCAGCGCGTCCAGCACGGGCGTGAGGCCGCGCGGGTCGCCGTGGAAACCGACAAACTCGGCGCCGAGGCTCTCGACGCTGACCAGCACGACATTCAGCGGCCGCTCGGGCCGCGAATCGAGGACCACGCGCTCCACGTTGCTGTGGGGCTCCGCGGGCCATTGCTCCCCGGCCGAGGTCAGCAGGGTGCGCAGCCGCTCCTGCGCCACGCCTTCGGGCAATCCGGCGTAGAACCGGTCGTAGTCGAGCTCGTTGTGGCGGAAGGCGGCGACAAAATCATGGATGCCGTTGCCGGAGAGCTCGCGCACCGCATCCGGACCCGAAGCTTTCTGCGAGCTCGAAACCACCGCGAAGGAAAGCGCGACCAGCCCGAACACGGGCAACGCGGCGGTGAGTCTATGGCGCAACGTCGTTGGCACAGTACCGCGCGGATGCAGCGGCCGCGTGCCCAGCAGTCCGATCGCCAGCGCCGGCAGGACCAGCGCGAGCAAAAGCTTGCCGACCGGGTAGCTCTGCCAGATGTTGCCGATCACCTCGTGCGTGTAGACGAGGTAGTCCACGGCGATGAAATTGAACCGGGCGGCGAACTCGTCCCAGAAGATCCACTCCGCCAGCGCCACGAGGAGCAAGCCGTAGGCGGCGGCCGCAAACACCGCCACGAACAGCCATCGGTGGGCGCGCGAGCGCGCGACCCAGTCCGGCACCAGCGCCAGCCAGATCGCGAGCGGCAGGACCGCGTAGCTTGCGACAGCGAGGTCGAACCACGCACCCCGCGCGTAGGCCTGCAGGAGGCCGAGCGGCCCCATTTCAAGCCAGACGTCTGGCCGGGCCATCAGGGCGAAGCGCGTGAGGAAGGAAATTGCGAGGACCAGCGCGGCGAGACCCGCCACGGGCAGGAACCTCGCCTTCCAGGTGGCAGTGAAAGTTTTCATGGGCGCGAAGCTACTCTGCGCTACTTGCACGCGGCTTGCGCCGAGCGGACGAAATTCTTAGAAGAGGTGGGGCAAGACGTTGTGCTCGCGCAGGACTTCGATTAGCTCGACGAACGCGAAAGCCCAGAGGTACCACATGGCGTCGATGATGCCCTGGCGCATTTTCTCCGTGGATACAAGCACCTTTTCCGGCTCCTCGTACAGCGACCAGCGCGGGATCCAGCGCGGCACGCGGGCGCAATAGCGTTCGTAGTCGGGCCCGAAGATCTCGACAAGGCGTTCCTCCTCGTGCGCCACCACCGAGGGGTAGAGGAGGCCGAACGCCACCGCAAGCGTGATCGCCAGGAAGGGCAGCCCGATGGCGAGACCGAACCCGACGATCCCGGCGAAGTTCCCGACGTAGAGCGGGTTGCGCGCGACCGAGTAGGGTCCGCTGACGGCCAGTTGCCCGTCCTTCGTGCCGCCGATGAAAGTCAGGCACCAGATCCGCCACAGCGCCGCGCTCGCGAGCATCGCGTAGCCGGTGAGCTCCATGGCGTCGAGGGCCCACGCGTTCATGTATTGGGGCGGCGCGCTGAACAGGGCCGCCAGCACCGTCAGCACCAGGATCGCGCGCGACCACGGGATGCGGTTTCTTGCGAAATGCGTGAGCAAGCGGGAGACGCCGAAATTCACGGAGTTCACTATCGAGATCATGGGGGGCTGCAGGCACTCGCTGGATTGACGAGGGTGCATGCTGCCAGCCGCAGCTTACACCTCGCCCGCACGCGGCTCCGGCCCCCCAAAGGCCCGCGCCGGACGCGCGATCCAGACCATCGCGGCCAGCACGATGAAAAGCACGGCCGAAAGCCAGAAGATGTCGTTGGTGCCCAGCATGCGCGCCTGCATGTCGATCATGCGATCGAGCTGCCCCAGCGCCTGCTGCGCCGTGAGGCCGGAAGCCTGCAGCGCTTCGAGCGCCACCTGCGTCTGCGGATCATACGGCGTGACATGCTCGACCAGGTGCGCGCGATGCTGGTTGGTGCGGTCGTCCCAAAGGGAAATGCCGGCGGAGGCGCCGAACGCCCCGAACGTGAAGCGCATGAAATTGTTCAACCCGGTCGCCGCCGGGATCCGCTCCTTGGGCAATCCGGCAAGCGCGAGGGCCGTCAGAGGCAGGAAGAACATCACGTTGGCCGCGCCCTGCAGGAAAGTCGGGAGCGCGATCGCCCACACATCGGCATCCAGGGCGAGCAGCGAGCGCATGTACGAGACGATCCCGAAAAGCAGGAACCCGCAGCTTGCGATCACCCGCACGTCGTTTTTCTGGATGCTGCGGCCGATCAGCGGCGCGAGGAACATCGCGAGGATGCCGAACGGCATCATCATGAGCCCGGCCCAGGTCTGCGTGTAGCCCATGAGCGTCTGCAGCCAGAGCGGCAGGATGACCGAGGTGCCGAAGAACACCGCATAGCCCACGGACAGCGTCAGCGTCGCAGCCCAGTAGTTGCGCACCGCGAAGAGGCGCACGTCGACGATCGGGTGGTCGTTGTCCAGCAGCTCCCAGACGAGGAATGTGACGAACCCCGCCGCCGCGATGCAGCCGAGCGCGACGATCTGGCCCGAATTGAACCAGTCGAGCTCCTTGCCCTTGTCGAGCATGATCTGCAGCGCGCCGACCCACACCACCAGCAGCACCAGTCCGATCACGTCCACCGGCACGCGGCGCGTGGCCGTCTCGCGCGAGCGGTAGATCTGCCAGGTGATCGCTGCCGCGAGCAGTCCCACAGGGATATTGATGTAGAAGATCCAGGGCCACGAAGCTTCCTCGGAGATCCACCCGCCGATCAGCGGCCCCGTGATGGGCGCAATCAGCGCGGTCATCGACCACAGCGCGAGCGCGAAGCCCGCGCGCTCCCGCGGAAAGCTCGTAAGCAACAATGCCTGCGACAGCGGCACCATCGGCCCGGCGACCAGACCCTGCAGCACGCGGCAGGCGATCAGCGTCTCGATGTTCGGCGCCAGCCCGCAGAGCCACGACGCGAACGTGAACAGCAGGATCGAAGTCACGATCAGGCGCACCTGGCCGAAGCGCGTCGTCAGCCATCCGGTCAGCGGCATCGCGATCGCATTGGCCACCGCATAGGAGGTGATGATCCACGTGCCCTGGGTGGGGCTCACGCCAAGGTCGCCGGCGATCGTCGGGATCGAGACGTTCGCCACCGTCACGTCGAGCACCGTCATGAACGTGGCGCCCGAGAGCACGATGGCGCCGATCATGCGCTCGACGCCCTCCAGCGGCGGCATCGCCTCCGGCGCGGCTTCCGGCGCCGCCGCCGTGTCGGCGGCGCTCACCGCCGGGCGCTGCCGAGGTTCGCGGCGATGATGGCTTGCACGCGCGCTTCGGCGTTCTCGGTTTCCTTGGCGAAGACAGCGGGAACCCAGGCTTGCGCGGCCCGGGGCGCGGCGGCGAGCTGCAGGCCGCTGGTATCGCGGATCTCGACGTCCGCATGCATGGAGAGCCCGATCAGCAACGGATGCGTCGTGAGCCGGCCGGGTTCGAGCGCAATACGCACCGGGAGACGTTGCACGACCTTGATCCAGTTGCCGGTGGCGTTCTGGGGCGGCAGCAGCGCGAAGGCGCCGCCGGTCCCCGCCGCGAGCCCCGCGATCCTGCCGCGGTACTCGACCTGGTTACCGTAGACGTCGGAGTGCAATCGCACAGGTTGTCCAATACGCATGCTGCGCAGTTGAACCTCTTTGAAATTTGCCTCCACCCACACGCTGTCGAGCGGCACCACGGCCATCATCACTGCGCCGGGCGCGACGCGCTGGCCGACCTGCACGGTGCGCCGCGCGATGTAGCCTGCCACCGGCGCGGCAATGACAGTGCGCTGCACCGCGAGGTGCGCATCGCGCACGCGCGCGGCCGCGGCGGCAACACCGGGGTGGTGGACGACGGCTGTGCCCTCGGTTCGGACGCGATTGGTGACGAGGTCTTCGCGCGCGGCCGAGAGCGCGGCGCGCGAGGCCTCGACGGCGTTGCGGGCGTGCTCCACGTCCTCGCGCGAAACCGCGCCCGTGGCCGCGAGCGGGCTGCGGCGCGCGAAGTCCTCCTGCGCCTTGGCCAGCTCGGTCGCGCGTTGGGCCTGCAAGGCTTCGAGCGAAGCGTTGCGTGCATACAGCGTCCGCACCTCGCGCACCGCCTGTGCAAGCTGCGCCTCGGCCTGCCCGAGCGCGACCCGCGCATCGCTCGGGTCGAGCCGCACGAGCACTTGCCCGGCCTGCACGCGGTCGGTGTCCTCCGCGCCGATGCCGACCACAGTGCCGGCAACCTGCGGGGTGACCTGCACCACATGGCCGGCCACGTAGGCGTTGTCCGTGCTCTCGTGCCAGCGACCGACGAGGTGCCACCAGAGGGCCCACCCCGCGCCCGCCGCGACGAACACGACGAAGAGCAGGACGAGGACGCTGCGGCGGCGGCCTCTAACGGGAACGCGGGCCATCCGCGTAGCCTCCACCGAGCGCGCGATAAAGGCTCACCTCGGCCTGCAGCGCGCGCACGCGCAGGTCGGCCTCGGCGCGTTGCAGCCCGAACAGCGCGCTTTCGGCATCGAGCACTTCGAGATAGTTTGCGATCCCCGCGCGATAACGTTCCTGCGCAAGGCGCAGGGTGCGATCGGTTGCCGCGATGACTCGCGTGCGTTCGCGGCCCTCGGCCTCGATCGCGCGCCTCACCTGCACCTGGTCGGCCACTTCGCGCACGGCCTCCACCACCAGTTCGTTATAGCGCTCGACCGCGAGGTCGTAGTCCGCCTCGCGCCCGTTCAGCGCCGCCTGCAGGCCGCCCGCGGAGAAGAGCGGCAGGCGCACGGCCGGGCCGACACCCGCAATGAGGCTGCCCGCAGAGAGCAGCCGGTCGAGCCCGAGGGAAGCCAGGCCCGCAAAGGCCACCAGGTTGACGTTCGGCAGGAAACGCAGCCGCGCCACCTCGATCTCACGCGCTGAGGATTCGGCCCGCCAGCGCGCGGCTGCCAGGTCCGGCCGGCGCCCGAGCAGGTCGAGCGGCAGGTTGTCGGGCACTGCTTGAGCTGCGGCGCTCGTGGCGCGCGACGGGGTGGCCGGGCCAATCGCTGCGTTGATCGACAATCCGCGATCCGGCCCCTGCCCTGCAAGCGCGGCGAGCTGGTTTCGCGCAAGCGCAATCGCGGCCTCGAGCTGTGCAATCCCGGCGCGGATTCCAGGCGGCACGGTTTCGGCGCGGCTAAGCGCGACCTCGGTGTCCAGCCCGGCGCCGAAACGCTGGCGCGTGAGCGCGATGCGGTGTTCGGCCTGCGCTATCTCGCGGGCGGAGATCGCGCGCAGGGCGAACAGGCTCTGCAACTGGAAGTACGCGCGAGCGAGCGCCGAGGACAACGTAAGGCGCGCTGCATAGGCATCGGCTCCCGCCGCGGATTCGGATGCGCGCGCGGCCGCGATCGCCGCGTCGTAGCGGCCCGCGTAGTCGAGCTCGAAGGAGAAATCCATCGCCAGCCGGCTGCTGGTTCGCGTCGTGCCCGCGATCGGCGGCGGCACGGTCCCGCTCTCGCTGTAGCGCTGATGCGTGATGTCGAGGCCGCCGATGAATCCGGGCGTCGAGCTCGCGAGCACCGCATCGACCTGCGCGCGCGCCTGCGCGATGCGGGCCTGCGCCACGCGCAGGGCCGGATTGCCGGCCAGCGCCTCGTCGATGAGCCCGTCGAGCTGCGTGTCGCCGAACACGGTCCACCAGCGCTCGCCGGGCCATTCGCCCGAGGGCGATCCAGAAATAGTCTTTGTCGTGGCGAGCGATGCCGGTGCGATGGCCTTCGCCGGAGGCGTGACGCGCTCCTGCGGCGTCACGCAAGCGCAAAGCAGCCCGCACAGCACTCCGGCGGCGGCCAGGTCAATCCGCATTGGCGAGCATCCGGTCCAGCAGCCCCTTGAGCTGCTCGAGCTCCGCGCGGGTGAATCCGCGCAGCAGGCCGTTCAGCGCGCGCGCCGCCACTGCCGGAAGGCGCCCGGTGAGTTTTTGCCCCTTGGCGGTCAATTCGAGGCGCACCGCTCGCCGGTCGTCCGTGTCGCGCACGCGGCGCAGCAGCCCCTTTTTTACCAGCCGGTCGACCATGCGCGTCATCGAGCCGGTGTCGTAGCTGTAGTCGCGCGCGATGTCGGCGGCGCGGTTGCCGCGGCCGTGCGCGATGTAGATGAGGATCGCGGCCTGCGCCGAGGAGACGCCCCACGGCGCGACCTCGCGGTCGACCGTGGCGAAGAGGGCCGCGCGCAGGCGCGTGATCCTGAACCCCACGCTGTCCTCGACGCGGTAGGTTTCAGCCCGGTACAGTCCCATGTTTCTCCCAGATTTAGCTGCCACGGCAGCTAAATTGCCTGCCTAGGCAGGGAAAGTCAACTCCGGCTAGCGCTGGTCGAAGTCGAGGACTACCCGGGGGGTGACCGGGTGGGACTGGCAGGTCAGGCGAAAGCCGGCGGCGACTTCGGCGGCTTCGAGGGTGTAGTTGGCGTCCATGCGCACTTCGCCTTCGACCAGGCGCGCGCGGCACGTGCAGCAGACGCCGGCCTTGCAGGCGTAAGGGAGGTCGGCGCCGGCGCTGAGCGCGGCATCGAGCACGCTCGGGCCGTCTTCGGCCAGGTCGAGCTCGTAGCGCACCCCGTCGACGATGACGGTCACATTGGCCGTGCTGGTCGCGGACTCCACGCGCGCTGGCTGCGGCTTCGTTCGCGCGCTCTGTGGCGGCGCGCCGAAGCGTTCGAGATGAATGCGCGCCGAGGCAACGCCCCGCCCTTCGAGCACCGCCTTGATCTCATCGCCCATCGACGCGGGTCCGCAGATGAAGGCCTCGTCGATCGTGGCGGGCAGGATCAGCGTGTCCAGAAACCGGGAGACCTTGGCGCCATCGACCCGGCCGTTGAAGAGCTCGACCGCCTGCGCGTCGCGCGAGAACACGTGGTACAGGGCGAAACGCGCGAGGTACAGGTCCTTGAGGTCTTCCAGGGCCTCATTGAAGATCACCGATCCGGGAGTGCGGTTGCCGTAGACAAGCGTGAAGCGCGACCTCGGCTCCCGCGCAAGGATGGTCCGTACCAGAGACAGCACCGGCGTGATGCCGCTGCCCGCGGCGAAGGCGACGTAGTGCTTCTCATGGCGTGGATCGAGCGGCACGAAAAAGCGGCCTTCCGGCGGCATGACTTCGAGCGTCCCGCCGGCGGCAAGCTCGCGATTCGCCCAGCCGGAGAACACGCCTTCGGGCACTTCCTTGACCGCGATGCGCAGCTCGCCGTCATCGAGCCCGGAGCAGATCGAGTAGGAGCGGCGCACTTCGCCGCCGCCGAGCTCGCGGCGCACGTTGAGGTACTGCCCCTGCGTAAACCGGAACTGGCCGGCCAGCGCCGGGGGCACTTCGAGCGCGAGCGACACGCAGTCGGGCGTTTCGCGGCGCACTTGCGCCACCCGCAGGGTATGGAAAATAGGGATCACTGCGGGGGCGTGCTCAAAGCGGCTTGAAGTAGTCGAACGGCTCGCGGCAGTCGATGCAGCGGTACATCGCCTTGCACGCCGTCGACCCGAAGGCCGAGAGCTGCTCGGTATTCTCCGAGCCGCACTGCGGGCAGTTCACGCCGCGCGCGAAAATGTGGATGCGATGCCCGTGGGTCCCCGCCGTCGCCTGCACCAGGTGCGGCGGCACGATGCCGTATTCCCGCAACCGCTCGCGCGCATCATTGGTGATCCAGTCGGTGGTCCAGGCCGGCGAGAGCTGCTGGGTGACGCGCACCTCGCTGTATCCGCTGGCGCGAAGCGCGGCATCGATGTCCTCCTCGATCGCGTGAATCGCAGGGCATCCGGAATACGTCGGCGTGATCGCCACTTCGACGCTGCCGCCGTTGACTGTCACGCCGCGCACGATGCCGAGCTCGACGATGCTGATGACCGGGATCTCGGGATCGGCGATGCCGCGCAGCACCTCCCAGGGATCGGCCAATGGGCTGGATGAGGCGCGCGCTACCACGTGGCGTTCGGATGCGCCCGTTGCAGCACCTGCATCTCGGCCAACAGGTAGCTGAGGTGCTCGCTGTGCCGGCCTTCCTTGCCGCGCGAAACGTACTTTTCCTTCGCCGGCAGCTTCAGGGCAGCCTCGGCGAGCGCGGCCGAAACCTCCTGGAGCCACCGGTCGCGCAACGACGCGGCATCGAAGCCCTCACCCGACGCCTCCACGGCCCGGTCGACGGCATCCGGCTCGAAGAACTCCGCCGTGTAACGCCATTGCGCATCGAGCGCCGCCTGCGCGCGCAAGTTCGATTCGTCGGTGCCCTCACCCAGGCGCACCAGCCAGTCGCCGCTGTGCCGGCGGTGATAGTCGGCTTCCTTCTTCGACTTCACCGCGATCGCGGCGATGTCCGCATCCTTCGAGCGCGAAAGCGCTTCGAGGCAGAGGCAATGCCACACGTCGAAGAGGAACCGCCGCACGATCGTGAAAGCGTAGTCCCCGTTGGGCAACTCGAGCAGGGTGAAATTGCGGTACTGGTGCTGGTCGCGGTGGTAGGCGAGCTGGTCTTCGTCGCGCCCCTTGCCTTCGAGCTTGCCCGCAAGCGTGAGCCACAACCGCGCCTGCCCGACGAGGTCCAGCGAGATGTTGGCCGACGCGATGTCCTCTTCGAGGACCGGTGCATGTCCCAGCCACTCGGCGAGCCGCTGGCCGAGCACCAGCGCGTTGTCGCCGAAGCGAAGGACGTAGTCGAATTTTGCACTCATTACATGTGCTTCAGTTCGTCCGGCAGATCGTAGAACGTCGGGTGGCGGAAGATCTTGTCGGCCATCGGGTCGACGAAGGACTCGCGGTCGCCCGGATCGGACGCCGTGATCGCGGCCGAAGGCACTACCCAGATCGAGACGCCCTCGTTCCTGCGCGTGTAGACGTCGCGCGCCATCTGGATCGCCTGCTTTGCGTCGGTCGCGTGCAGGCTGCCGCAGTGCTTGTGGTCGAGGCCCTGCTTGCTGCGGATGAAGACCTCCCACAACGGCCACTCTTGTACAGGGGGCGTGCCGCCCCCCGTACCCCCTGGCTTTTCCGCTTCGCTCATGCGACCTCCTTGTGC
>CAZZDV010000137.1:0-10239 GCA_964652785.1 uncultured Bordetella sp. | reverse complement strand
TCTGGGGACGCGCCAACTCGTCCAACCTCAAGAAAGTCACCTGGCTGTGCGAGGAGATGGGCCTGCCCTACGAGCGTATTGATGCGGGCATGGCCTTCGGCGTGGTCGGCACGCCCGAGTACCGCAAGCTCAACCCCAACGGCCTCGTGCCGACGATCGACGATGACGGCTTCATCCTGTGGGAGTCGAACGCCATCGTGCGTTATCTCGCGGCCAAGCATTCGGCCGGCAAGCTGTGGCCGAACGACCTCGAGGCGCGCGCCGACTCCGACCGCTGGATGGACTGGTGCGCGGCCACGCTGTGGCCGGCTTTCCGCCCGGTGTTCTGGAACCGGATCCGCACGCCGGCCGAGAAGCGCAACCAGGCCGAGATCGATGCCGGCATCAAGTCGACCGGCGAGGTGCTCTCGCGCCTCGACGCTCGGCTGGCCGGACGCAAGTTCGTCGGCGGCGAAGAGCTCACCATGGGTGACATCGCCTTCGGCCCGATCGTGTACCTCGTGCAGAACGTGATGCCCGAGAAGCCGAACCTCCCGAATTACGAAGCGTGGTACTCGCGCATCTCGGAGCGCCCGGCGTTCAGGAAAACAGTCGCGCTGCCGATCGCTTAAGGGAT
Organism: uncultured Bordetella sp.; assembly: GCA_964652785.1. Taxonomy (GTDB): domain Bacteria; phylum Pseudomonadota; class Gammaproteobacteria; order Burkholderiales; family SG8-39; genus SZAS-79. The sequence continues at coordinate 9,623 of CAZZDV010000137.1, read as the reverse complement.
ACGAAATGCTGCGCGTCTGGGGCCGGGTCAATTCGGTCAACGTGAAGAAAGTGATGTGGTGCGTCGGCGAGCTCGGCGTGCCCTTCGAGCGCATCGAGGCCGGCATGGAGCACGGCGTGGTCGGCTCGACCGAGTACCAGTCGATGAATCCCAATGCGCGCGTGCCCACGATCGACGACGACGGCTTCGTGCTGTGGGAGTCGAACGCCATCGTGCGCTACCTCTCGCTCAAGTACGGCCTGGGCACGCTCTGCCCCAAGGACCAGCGCCAGCGCGCCGATTCGGATCGCTGGATGGACTGGTCGACTGCGCAGCTCGCGCCGACTTTCCGCGAAGTGTTCTGGGGAACGGTGCGCACCGCGCCGGAAAAACGCGACCTGGCTTTAATCGAGAAGAACCGCGCGGCCACCGCAAAGACGCTCGACATCGTCGACGCCCTTTTCGCAAAGCGCCCGTTCGTCTCGGGCGACCATCTCACGATGGGCGACATCCCGCTGGGCTGCCATGTACATCTTTGGATGAGCATGCCGATCGAGCGTCCCGCGCACCCGAGCCTCACCGCGTACCACAAGCGCCTGCTGGGGCGTCCCGCATTCAACGCTTGGGTGAACACTCCTCTGAGCTAGGCGCCCTGGCGCCCGGCAGGCCTGTCGTCAGCAGGCGGCAGCGCTCCATCTTCGGGAGTTTTGCAATGCCCTTTACCGCGGCATAAAACCGCGGCAGGTCGTTGCCCTCGCGCTCGAGCATCCTCTCGAAGCCGGGCACGTACTTCGAATACGCCGTGATCGACGCCAGCAGGGCGTTGCCGGGCGCCGCGCCCATGATCCGGTCGTAGCCGGCAAAGCCGCCCCAGCGCGCCTTGAGCGCGTCGTACTCATTTCTAAGCTGGTCGAACCCCGCGCGCTTGGCCTCGCGCATCTCTTCCGGCGGCAGCTTGCTGTCGTACACCTTGTCGAGGCGCGCCTTGGCCGCTTCGACCAGCTCGACGAACTCTCGCTGCCGTTCGCGCGCGGCGAAGAAATTCTTGAGCTCGTCGGTCTGCTTGCGCTCGGCCAGCCACCGCCGCACGCCCGCGCGCTCGACCGCGACGGCGAAGGATTCGTTGAACACCGTGTCGCCCTTCACGTACAGCACGTGATGCGCCAGCTCGTGGAACACCAGCCGGGCGAGCTCCGCGTCCGGATAGCGGATGAACGTCGAGAGCAGCGGATCGTCGAACCAGCCGAGCGTGGAGTACGCCGGAATGCCGCTCACCTGGACATCGAAGCCCTCGGCGCGCTGCTTCGCGGCATACGCCTGCGCATTGGCTTCGGCGAAATAGCCGCGGTAGCTCACGCACCCGGTCACCGGGAAGCACGACTCGACCGCCTTGGTCGAGAACTCCGGCGCGACAAAGAGGTTCCACACCACGAAAGGCCGTCCGAGGTCGGCGTACTGGCGATAGCTCCCGCCGTCTGGCAGGCCAAGCTCGCGCGTGGCGAATTCGCGGATGTCGTGCGCGAGGCGCAGCTTGGCGCGCAGCACATCGGGCGTGGACGGATCCTCGATCACGCTGTCGAGCGCGCGCGCCTTCGAGGTGAGCGAGAGTTGCCCGCCCACGGCCTGCGTGTAATAGGAGAGCGTCTCGCAGCCCGAGAGCAGCGCCGCGCACAGCGTTACGCAGCCCATTGCGGCAAGTCGCCGGCCGGTCCTATGGAGTATTGCCATCGTCCTGGAGGAATTTTCCGTGCGCAAGGAACTGCGCGGTCTGGGATTCGACGCGCGCCGAGAAGATAAGTTCGGTATGGCTGACCGGCAGCACGATGCGCCCGGCCATGCCCTCGAGCGTGGTTTCGTCGAGCCTGACCACGCCGTCGTTGACCCCGGGCAGCCGGCCCAGCAGGCGCCCGAGCCCGATGGAGGGGCGGCTTCCGGCGATCACGCCGAGCGGCGCGGGCCCGGCCCATTTCACGCCCGTCTTCTCCTGCCAGAGCGTCCGGCTCTCGCCGAGCATCCAGCGACCGCGCGCCACGATGCCCAGGCGCCGTCCGGACATGCACCCGAGCACCGGCGCGCCCAGCAGCACGACGCCCGTGACTTCGGGCGCATCCGGGCGACCCAGCGTCGCGAGGACCACCAGCCCGCCGAAACTGTGCGCGACGAACTGCACCGGGGCGGAACCCACTTCCTCGCGAACGAACCGCACCAGCCGATCCGCATGCGCCTCCAGCGGATGGCGCCTGCTCGCATAGCCGAAGACACGCGGCCGGTAGCCGCGCGCCCGGAGGCGCGAGGCCATCGGCCGCATGACGACGCCCGGCATCCACAGGCCGTGCAGGAGCACGACGTCGCGCGTCGTCGTTGCGTCGTCGCGCGTCGTCGTTGCGTCGTCGCGCGTCGTCGTTGCGTCCTCCCGTGTCACGGGAGTGCAGTCCGCGCGGGCAAAGGGTCGCGCCGCACCGCCAGCATCCACACACCCGCCGCGAGCGCCGGCACGCCAAACAACGCGTACGCGCCCGCATAGCTGCCGCCGAACGAAAGCGCCTGCGAGAAGAGCGGCGGGCTCACCACGACGCCCATGAACGTGAAGAACATGCAGCCGCCGGTGTACTGGCTGGTCTGCCCCGGCGGCGCGATGCGCGCGACTTCCGCGAGGAACACGCCGTTCCATCCCACGGCCGTCGCCCCGAACACCGCGGCAAAAACGAACAGCAGCGGCAGGGGCCACGAGGGGTTCGCCCAGAACGTCACCAGCGCCGACAACCCCATGCCCAGGCCGAGCAGCCCCAGCATCACGCGCCGGCTCAGCAGGCGGTCGGCCGCCACGCCCCAGAGCACGCGGCCGATGACGCTTGCGACCTGCGAGACCGCCATCACGAACCCGGCCAGCACCAGCGACATCGAGAACGACTCGGTCAGGAAGATCACGAGGTAGGCGACGAGCGTGATCTGCACGCCGCCGAAGATGAACGACACGATCGCCATCTCGCCAAGTCGCCGGTCGCGGAACACGAGCCCCAGCGGCGCGAACGCCGAGCGCATCGAGATCGGCGCCGACTTGTTGAGGTCGATGTCGTAGCGCTTGCGCGTCGGCTGGATCGCAATGGCCAAAGCGAAGCACACCAGGCCGATCGCGACCGCGGCCCAGCGCCAGCCGAAGAGGAGGATCAGCGTCGGCACCAGCGCCCCCGCGATCGCGCCGCCCAGCGGCACGCCGGTCTGCTTGAGCGAGAAGGTGATCGAGATCAGCGAAGGCGGCGTGGCGCGCATGAGGATCTGCGAGCTGGCCGGCGTGGTCGGGCCATAGCCGAGGCCGACGAAGAACGCGCCGAGCGCAACGACACACAGAGACGAACTCGAGGCCCCCAGCGCGAGGCCGATCAGGCAGGACGCGAGGCCCGCCTGGCTCACGCGAAGCGGACCGTAGCGCGCGACCAGCCCGCCCGCGGAGACCGAGCCGAGCATGCTGCCCAGATAAACGAGCGCGATGTAGTAGCCGATCCAGGACGCCGACACGCCGAAGTCCCTGAGCGCCGCCACCGGCGCCATGACCGGCGCGGAGTACACCGCCAGGGCGACGAGCGTCTGGATTGCCAGCGTCACCCCTACGGGCAGGAGGAGCGAACGCACCCCGGGCGCGCTCGCAACCGCGCCCGGCGACCCCGGCTCAGCCACTGTTGCGCAGGCCCGCGGCGATGCCGTTGATGGTGATCAGCAGCGCGCGCTTGACGCGATCGTCGTTGTCGCCCGCGCGCATGCGGCGCAGCAGCTCGATCTGCAGGTGGTTTAGCGGATCGATGTACGGGCGCCGGTTGCGGATCGAGCGCGCAAGCGTCGGGTTGCCCGCGAGCAACTCGCGAGTGCCTTCGATCGCAAAAAGGTGCTTCATCGACAGCGCCTGCTCGTCCTCGATGCGCCCGAGCAGCGTGGTCGCTCGTTTTTGGTCGCGCGCGAGGCGGGCGTAGCGGGATGCGATTCCCAGGTCCGTCTTCGCAAGCAGCATGTCCATGTTAGAGAGCATCACGCGAAAAAAAGGCCATTCGACGCGCATCTCGCGTAGCAGGCGCATGTTCCTGGTGCGGTTCCTGGCGAGGAAAGCCTCCACCGCGCTGCCGAAGCCGTACCAGCCCGGCAGCATGATGCGCGCGAGCGACCAGCTGAACACCCACGGGATCGCACGCAAGTCCTCGATGCGATCGGAGGCCTTGCGCGCCGCCGGACGGCTGCCGATGTTGAGCTCGGCGATCTCGCCGATCGGCGTCACGTCGCGGAAGAACTCGACGAAGCCCGGCGTCTCGTAGACCAGCGCGCGATAGGCGGCAAAGGACGATGCGCTGATCTCCTCCATCGCCGCGCGCCACTCGGGCCGCTCGGCGGCGGCCCTGGCCGGCTCGAGGAGCGAGGCCTCCAGCGTCGCGGCCACCAGCGTCTCGAGATTGCGCAACCCGATCTCGGCATCGGAGTACTTGCTCGAGATGACTTCGCCCTGCTCCGTGATGCGGATCTGCCCGTTCACGCTGCCCGCGGGCTGCGCGAGAATTGCGTCGTAGCTCGGCCCGCCGCCGCGGCCCACGGTGCCGCCGCGGCCGTGGAAGCGCCGCAGCTTCACTGCGTGCTTCTCGCACACGCCGACCACGTCCAGCGTCGCGCGGTGGAGCTCCCAGTTGGAAGTAACGTACCCGCCGTCCTTGTTGCTATCCGAGTACCCGAGCATCACTTCCTGCAGGTTGCCGCGCGCCTTCACCAGAGCGCGATAAGCAGGCAGGCTGAGCAGGCGGTCGGTCATCGCACCGGCGCGGCGCAGGTCGTCGATGGTCTCGAAGAGCGGCGCGATGTTGAGGTCGAGCTGGGGGGGCGCGTTCACGTCGGGACCCGCGGGCCGGAGCATGCCCGCCTCGCGCAGCAGCACCGCGGCCTCGAGCACATCGCTGACCGAATTGGTGTTCGAGATGATGCAGGTCGGCAGCGCCGTCTTGCCGAAGCGTCGTTGGATCGCCTTCGCGGCATCGAAAATCGCCAGTTCCTTCGAGGCCAGCTCGCCATACTTCACGAAAGGCGAGCGCAGCAGGCGCGCGTTCGAAAGCTCCGCGGCGAGGAAGTCGATGCGCGCTTCCTCGTCGAGCTGCGTATAGCTCTTTACCGCTCCGGAGCGTTCGGCCAGCTCGGCCATGACGGTTTCATGGATGCCGCTGTGCTGGCGCAAGTCCACCGAGGCGAGGTGAAAACCAAAAACCTGCGCCGCGTGCCGCAGGCGCATGAGGCGCCCGTACACCACGCGCGCGCTGCCGTGCTTGCGCAGCGAATCGATCAGCGTGTCGAGATCCGCAAGATAGTCTTCGCTGGAGGCATAAGGCTTCGCGGCCGACAAAGGCCGCCGCACCGCTTCGCGTTGCCCGAGGGCGGCGGCGGTCGCGGCGAGCCGCGCATAAACGCCGGTCAGCGAGCGCCGATACGGCTCGTCCCGGCGCTGGTCCGAGACATCGCCTGCCGCATCGGCCAGGCGTTTGAGCCCGGGAGAAATCTCGACCCGCTGCAGCGAAAGGCTGAGCTCGCGCCCGAGCTTGTGGGTTTCCTCGAGGTAGTGCGTGAGCGCCATCGCGGACTGGGCCTCCACCGCATAGGTGAGCGTCTCGTGCGAGACGAACGGGTTGCCGTCGCGATCCCCGCCGATCCAGCTCCCCATGCGCAGCATCTGCGGCGGCGGCAGCCGGCTGCGGTAGCGCGCGTGCATCTCGGCATCGATCTCTTCGAGCAGGCGCGGGATCGCGGCAAGAAACGTGTAGCCGTAGAAGGAAAGTGCGTTGTCGATCTCGTCGTGCACCGTGAGGCGCGCGGCCCGCAGCATGCGCGTCTGCCACAGGATCAGGATCACGCGGCGCAGCGCAGCCTCGTCATCCTCGGCCTCCTGCGGCGTGCGGCGCAGGCGGTCGCGCGCGTCGAGCAGGCGCGCGATCTCGATGTGCGCATCGAGGATGCTTTTTCGCTGCACCTCGGTCGGGTGCGCGGTCAGCACCGGCATCACGAGCCCGCCGGTGAGAAATCCGGACATCTCGGCCGCATTCACGCCCGCGGCCGCGGCGCGCTCGGCGGCAAGCGCGATCGAGCCGTTCTGCGGCTTGGAGCCCGCGAGCTGGTGCGCGCGGCGGCGCCGGATGTGGTGCCGGTCTTCGGCGATATTCGCGAGCTGGGAAAACTGCGTGAAGGCGCGCACCACCGTCATCACCGCCTCGGGATCCAGCGATCGAAGCGTGGCAGCAAGCGAGGCGCCCGCGCGCGGGTCGCCGCTCCGCCGGAAATCGACCGCGGTGCGGCGAATGCGCTCGACCAGGTCGAACGCCGCATCGCTTTCCTGCTCTCGCAGCGTGTCCCCGAGGATGCGCCCCAGCAGCCGGATATCCTCGGAGAGCGGCTTGTCCTTGTCGTTACGCGGCGTGGCCGCCTTGGCCTTGCCGCGCGGCTCGGAGGGCCCGGCGCGTTTGCTCACAGGCGCTTGCGCCGGCTCCACTCCGGCATGGGCAGCACCGGCTCGGCGCTTCGGTAAGCCTCCGGCCAGATGACTTCACGCCGCCCGTTGAGGATCTGCACGAGGAAAGCCGTGGCCGCGAGCTGGCTGCCATCGGGCGCGACCTTGTAGGCGCCAAGCACCGTGGGCAGCTCGAGGCTCGTGAACGCCGCGCGCAGCTTCTCCTGGTCGAGCGACCCTGAGCGCGCGACCGCGGCTTCGATGACCTTGCCCGCGGCCCAGCCGCAGGCCGCGTGGAAATCGGGGACGAGGCTGTACTTGGCGTAGTAGGCCTTCACGAAATCCGCGTTCCCGGCCGTGGCCGCGCGCGGCTCGTAGTTCGAATATCCGACCGAATACTCGGCGTCCTGGCCGACCAGCCGGATGTATTCCGGGTTCACCACGCCGCTCGCGATAAACACCGAAGGCGTGTAGCCAATGGCCTTGAACCCGCGCAGCAGGCTCGCCGCGTCATGCGGCGACGCCGGGCTGAGCACCACGCCCGGCTCGGTCGCCGCGAGTTTCCTGGCGAACGGCGTCAACGCCCGCATCGGGTCCATGAGGTATGGCATCGGAGCGCGGATTTCGACGGCGCGCTTGGACGCGTCCCGGCGCAGCTGCTCGAGCAGGGGCGCAGCCGTTCCCTCAGCGGTTGCGACGACGACCACGGACTTCAGGCCGAGCTTCGCGGCCAGCGGCACGACGCCGGAGAGCGTCATGTTCGAAGGCGGCGGCACCTGGAAGAGGTAGCGGTAGATCTTGCGGTGGATCTCAGGCGACGGTCCGGTCGCGTTGACCATCACGCGCCGGTTGCGCTCGGCCACAGCTGCGGCCATCGAAGTCGCGGCCGATCCGAAGGAGCTGACCAGGATGTCCGCGCGCTCCTCCTTGACGAGCTTTTCGTAGAGCTCGGTGGAGCGCAGCGCATCGCTCGCGTCGTCCATCAGCCTGAGCTCGACCTGCTGCCCGAGCAGGCCGCCCGCCGCATTGACCTGCTCCTGCCAGAGCTGCAGCGCCTTGAGCGTGCCGGCCGCGAGGTCGGCGAGGTAGCCCGTTTGCGCCAGCGCGGCGCCCACGACGACCGGCCTGGTCTGGGCGGCCGCCGGCAGCGAGAACATCAACCCGGCAAGCAGCAGCGCAAGGCTTTTCATTCGAACCCCATGAACTGCGCGAACTGTTCGACGGGCTCGCGCACCGTAACGAGGCCGTTCTCGATCGCATCCGGGTCGGCGTAGCCGAGCGCCATGCCGCAGACGATGTTTTCCGACTCGGGAATCGCGAGGACCTCGCGCACCACCTTATGCGCCGCTGCGATGGCCGCCTGCGGGCAGGTGTCGAGCCCCTTGCCGCGCGCGGCGAGCATGATGTTCTCGAGGAACATGCCGTAGTCGAGCCAGCTGCCGAGCTCCATGTCGTGGTCGATCGTGAAGATCATCGCCACCGGCGCACCGAAGAACATGTAGTTGCGCGCGTGCTGCCTGGCCATGCCCTCTTTGTTGTCGCGCGTGAGGCCGAGCAGGCCGTAGAGATCCCAGCCCACCTTGCGGCGCCTGCCCAGATACGGCTCGCGCCATTTCACGGGGTAATAGTTGTACGGGTACTTGAAGCCTTCCTCGCCCTGGCTCAGGTAGGCATCGACCATGGCCTTGGAGAGCCGGTCGCGTTCGCTCCCTGCGAGGACGCGCACTTTCCACGGCTGGATGTTGGTGCCCGAGGGCGCGCGGCTTGCGAGCGCGAGGATCTCCGCCACTGTGGCGCGCGGCACCGGGTCGGGACGAAATGCGCGCAGGCTGCGCCGGGTCAACAAGGCTTCCTCGATCGTCGTGGCGCACACACCGGCGGCGAAAGGAAGGGCTCCGTGGGCGGGTTCGCCGCGGAATGGATTGCTCAAGTGAGGACTCCGGAAGGCGGAAACGCGATAATACCGGATGGCCTCCGTCCCGCAGCCCGACTTCAACGTGGAATTTAATGCGCGTCTCGCCGCAATCGTCGGCGCCCAGAACGTGCTCACCGCAAAAGACGACGTCGCGCCCTACTACACCGACTGGCGGCACGTTTATTCCGGCAAAGGCATCGCGGTGGTGCGCCCTGGTTCGACGCAGGAAGTGTCCGCAGTGGTGGGGCTCTGCGCATCGGAGGGCACCGCGATCGTGCCGCAGGCCGGCAACACAGGCCTGGTCGGCGGATCGATCCCGACGGGACGGCGCAAGGAGATGGTGCTGTCGGTCGGCCGCTTGAACCGCATCCTCGACCTCGACGCGCTGAACGACACCATGACCGTGCAGGCCGGCTGCATCCTGCAGAACCTGCAGCAGGCCGCCGACGACGCGGGTCGCCTCTTCCCGCTTTCGCTCGCGGCCGAGGGCAGCTGCCAGATCGGCGGCAACCTCTCGACCAATGCGGGCGGTGTCGGCGTACTGCGCTATGGCAACGCGCGCGATCTCGTGCTCGGCCTCGAGGTGGTGCTGCCCGACGGCCGCGTCTGGAACGGCCTCAAGGCCCTGCGCAAGGACAACACCGGCTACGACCTCAAGCATCTCTTCATGGGCGCCGAAGGCACGCTCGGCATCATTACCGCCGCGGTGCTCAAGCTGTTCCCCAAACCTTCTGCGAGCGCAACTGCATGGATCGCGGTCGAGAGCCCGCGACGCGCGGTCGAGCTGCTCGCGAGCTTGCGCGGCCTCATGGGCGACCGGCTCACGGCCTTCGAGCTGATCTCGCGCGTGTGCCTGGACGCGGTGATCAAGTGCAAGCCTTCGATCGCTGATCCGCTTCGCGGCCGGCACCCCTGGTACGTGCTCGCCGAACTGACCGACGGCGGCAAGCAGGAGGACCTGGCCGCGCGCGCCGAAGCCGCCCTCGTGGAATGCACGGAGCGCGGCATCCTCATCGACGTCGCGCTCGCGCAAAGCGAAGGGCAGTCCAGGGCGCTCTGGGCAATCCGCGAAACGATTCCCGAAGCGCAGTTCACCAACGTGAAGCACGACGTGTCGGTGCCGGTGTCGAGCATCCCGCGCATGATCGACGAAGGGCTCGCGGAACTGGCCAAGGCTTTTCCGGGCTGCGTCGGCCTCATCTTCGGCCACATTGGCGACGGCAACCTGCACTACAACATCGCGATGCCCGACGAAGCCGGCACGCA
>CAZZDV010000136.1:0-10321 GCA_964652785.1 uncultured Bordetella sp. | reverse complement strand
GCGCTCGGCTTCGGCGGCGCTGACCAGGATTTCGCCGGTCCAGTGATCGAGCTTCTGCGCGTACTCGCGGACTGCGGATTCGCCCCGGCGCTCGATTTCCTCGAGCATTTCGGCGACGACTTTGCGTGCGCCGGCGCTTTCGGTCTCAGGGGTCTTCGCGGCTTTCTTGAGATAGGTCGCAGTCATGGCAGTCTCTTGTTGTCGGGCCGGATCTGCAGGCACTCGTGTTCCGGTCGGGCGCCGGAATTCGCGAGCGGGCAGAATAGCACCGATGAAACCGATTGAAGAACCGGCCCCACGCATGCCGCACCCCGCGTGATCGGCCAGCCCACCACGCGGATCGCCGCGTTCTATTTCGCGTATTTCTGCTATCTCGGGGCGTACGCGCCGTATTTCACGCTGTACCTCGCGAGCGAAGGGTTTTCCGCCGCCGAGATTGCGACCATCCAGGCGCTGCCCCAGTTCGTGCGCATCTTCGCGCCGATGGCCTGGGGCTGGCTGTCGGACGTCACCGGTTCGCGCCGCGGCGTAGTTGCGCTTTCCTGCGCGCTTACGACCGTGGCGATCGGGGCGTTGTATTTCGTTTCGGGCTTCCTGCAAACGGCTGTGACGGTCGCCGCTATCGGCATGTGCTCGGCCGCGGTGCTGTCGATCGTCGATGCCCTCGCGTTTTCGGTGCTGGGCTCGCGCTCCGACCGGTACGGGCCGCTGCGGCTGTGGGGCTCGGTCGGGTTCATCGTCGCGGTGATGGCCACCGGCGCATTGCTCGATATCGCGCCCGTGGCGCGCCTGCTCTGGGTGCTGTTCGGGCTCAGCTTCGCGACGTTCGTCGTCGCACTTGGCCTGCCCTCGCCGCCCGTGCAGCACAACGCGCAGCCCAAAGGCGGACTCGGCGCGATCATGCGCCGCCCCGAGGTGGCAGCGTTCTTCGCAGCTTGCACGCTGATGACCGCGGCGCATGGAGCCCTCTACGTTTTCTACTCGATCTATCTCGTGCAGCACGGCTACTCGAAGACGCTGGTCGGCCTGATGTGGATGTTGGGCGTGGTGGCAGAGATCGTGGTGTTCATCGCCATGCCGACGCTTGTGCGGCGATTCAGCCTCCGAGCGATCCTGCTTGCGAGCTTTGTCGCCGCTGGTGTGCGCTTCGCAGGAATCGGCTGGGGCGTCGAGTGGCTGGCAATCCTCGTAGTCGCCCAGATCCTGCATGGCGCGACTTTCGGCTCTTTCCATGCCGCATCCATCGCGGCGGTGCACCGCTTGTTCGCGGGGCCTCTGCAGGTGCGCGGCCAGGCGCTTTACATGAGCATTTGCTATGGCCTCGGCGGCATGGCCGGGACACTGCTCGCCGGCGCGACCTGGGAGGCGCTCGGCCCGGCGCTTACGTTCGGCATCAGCGCGCTGTTCGGTTTTGCGGGGGCCGCATTGGTGCTATGGAAAGTGAGCTTTGCGTCGCCCGCACAGATCAGATAACGGTACCGCGGCGGCGTGGTAGTGATGGCAGCATTTCAGCCTGGAAGCCGCTCTGGATAAAGGCTTGTCCTTGAATTTGGCAGTATTGGCGGGGCTCGCTGGAGCTTCACGTCTTCGTCGCGTCTTTTTTTTCGAACTCGTTGGCAGGCGCGCGGGATGCGCTGAAACTGCACCCCGGATCGGCTGCTCGCCCTGCTGAAACCTGCATGCCTGTGCGATAATCACAAGCTCGTTCACGCGCAATTTGCGCATGGAATCCGGGCAATGGCACAGACACTCTACGACAAGCTTTGGGAAAGCCACGTGGTGCACGTCGAGGAAGACGGCACGGCGCTGCTTTATATCGACCGTCACCTCGTCCACGAGGTGACCAGCCCGCAGGCCTATGACGGGCTCAAGCTGGCCGGGCGCAAGCCGTGGCGGATCTCGTCCGTGGTCGCAACCGCGGACCACAACACGCCGACCACCGGCTGGGACAAGGGGATCGAGGGCATCGCGGACCCGATCTCCCGCCTGCAGCTCGAAACGCTCGACTCGAACATGCGCGAGTACGGGGCGAAGGTTTATTTCCCGTTCCGCGACAAGCGCATGGGCATCGTGCATGTCATCGGGCCCGAGCAGGGCGCGACGCTGCCGGGCATGACGGTCGTTTGCGGCGATTCGCACACCAGCACGCACGGCGCTTTCGGGTGCCTCGCGCATGGCATCGGCACTTCCGAAGTCGAGCACGTCCTGGCGACGCAATGCCTGGTGCAGAAGAAGATGAAGAACATGCGCGTCACCGTCGAGGGCGCGTTGCCGCGCGGCGTGACGGCGAAAGACATCGCGCTGGCGGTGATCGGCAAGATCGGCACGGCCGGCGGCACCGGTTCGGCGATCGAATTTGCAGGCGCCGCGATCCGCGCCCTTACGATGGAAGGCCGCATGACGTTGTGCAACATGGCGATCGAAGCAGGCGCGCGCGCGGGCATGATCGCGGTCGACCAGACGACGATCGACTACCTGTTGGGTCGCCCGTTCTCGCCGACGGGCACCGAGTGGGAACAGGCGGTGGTGTACTGGCGCACGCTCAAGAGCGACGCCGATGCGAAATTCGATCGCGAAGTCGCGTTGAATGCCGCGGACATCATCCCGCAGGTCACCTGGGGCACCTCGCCCGAGATGGTCGTGTCGGTGGACGGCACGGTCCCCGACCCGGACAAGGAAAAAGATCCGACGCGGCGCGAGGGCATGGAGCGGGCGCTGGTGTACATGGGGCTCAAGGCGCGCACGCCGATCCAGGACATCATGATCGACAAGGTGTTCATCGGCTCTTGCACCAACTCGCGCATCGAGGATCTCCGCGCCGCAGCCTCGATCGCCAAGGGCAAGCATGTGGCCTCGAACATCAAGGTCGCGATGGTGGTTCCGGGATCGGGTCTGGTGAAAGCGCAGGCCGAGAAAGAGGGGCTCGACCGCGTTTTCATCGAAGCAGGATTCGAGTGGCGCGAGCCGGGCTGCTCGATGTGCCTTGCGATGAATGCCGATCGGCTGGAGCCCGGCGAGCGCTGCGCATCGACCTCGAACCGCAACTTCGAAGGCCGCCAGGGTGACGGTGGGCGCACCCACCTCGTGTCGCCGGCGATGGCCGCGGCGGCCGCAATCGCCGGCCACTTCGTCGACGTGAGGCAGTGGCGCTAGCCATGGAAAAGTTCACCGTACTCACAGGGCTGGTGGCGCCGATGGACCGCGCCAACGTCGATACCGACGCGATCATCCCCAAGCAGTTTCTCAAGTCGATCAAGCGCACCGGATACGGCCCGAACCTGTTCGACGCATGGCGCTACCTCGACCACGGCGAGCCGGGCATGGACAACTCCAGGCGGCTGATAAACGGGGAGTTCGTGCTCAACCAGCCGCGCTACGAAGGCGCGCAGATCCTGATCGCGCGCAAGAATTTCGGGTGCGGCAGCTCGCGCGAGCACGCGCCCTGGGCGCTGCAGGATTTCGGTTTTCGCTGCGTGATCGCGCCGTCGTTCGGCGACATCTTCTACAACAACAGCTTCAAGAACGGCTTCCTGCCGGTGGTGCTCACGGAATCCGAAGTCGACAAGCTGTTCTACGAGTCGGCGTCGTTCCCGGGATTCAAGCTGGTCGTGGACCTCGACGCGCAGACGGTGGCCACGACCAGCGCAAGCCTGTCGTTCCATTTCGAGGTCGACCGCTTTCGCAAGCATTGCCTGCTGAACGGACTGGACGAAATCGGGCTCACGCTTCGGCACGCGGACAAGATCCGTGCGTTCGAAGCGATGCGCACCCAGCAGTTTCCGTGGTTCTTCCGCTAACCGACAATGAATAAGAGCAGCATGAAAATCGCAGTCCTGCCGGGTGACGGCATCGGCGCGGAGATCATTGCGCAGGCCCTGCGCGTCCTCGAGCGCCTCGAGCTTCCGCTGGAAATGGAGCATGCGCCGGTGGGTGGCGCGGGCTATGACGCTTCCGGCGATCCGCTTCCCGAAGCGACGCTCAAGCTCGCTCGTGAAGCCGACGCAATCCTTTTCGGCGCGGTGGGCGGCTGGCAATACGACAAGCTGGAGCGTGCCAAGCGCCCGGAGCAGGCGATCCTCGGGTTGCGCAAGCACCTCGGCCTTTTCGCCAACCTGCGCCCGGCGCAGGTCTATGCCGAGCTCGCGGGAGCTTCCGCATTGAAACCCGAAGTCGTGGCGGGGCTCGACATCCTGATCATCCGCGAGCTGACCGGCGACATCTATTTCGGCCAGCCGCGCGGCATCCGGAAGCGCGCCGACGGCGAACGCGAAGGCTTCGACACGATGCGCTACTCGGAAGGCGAGATCCGGCGTATCGCGCACGTGGGCTTCCAGGCAGCGCAGAAGCGCGGCAAGAGGCTCTGTTCGGTGGACAAGGCAAACGTCCTGGAGACTTCGCAGCTCTGGCGCGACGTGGTGACGGAAATCGGCAAGGAGTACCCGGAGGTCGAGCTGTCGCATATGTACGTCGACAACTGCGCCATGCAGCTGGTGAGGACGCCGAAACAGTTCGACGTTGTCGTGACCGGCAACATGTTCGGGGATATCCTCTCGGACGAGGCCTCGATGCTGACGGGCTCCATCGGCATGCTGCCGTCGGCGTCGCTTGATTCGAAGAACAAGGGCTTGTACGAGCCGATCCACGGATCGGCGCCGGATATCGCGGGTAAGAACATCGCGAATCCGCTGGCTACGATCCTGTCTGCGGCCATGATGCTGCGCTATTCGCTGCAGCAGGCGGCCGCGGCGGACCGGATCGAGGCCGCAGTGAAGAAAGTGCTGAAAGAGGGCTATCGCACCGCGGACATTGCCGAACGCGGAGCAAAGCAGGTGGGCACGGAGGAGATGGGCGCCGCTGTGGTGGCGGCGCTTTGACAAGTACCGTGCGGAGGAAAAGAACATGCTGAGAGTCGGAATCGTCGGTTGGCGCGGAATGGTGGGATCGGTACTCGTGCAGCGCATGCGCGATGAGAAGGACTTCGACCACATCGAGCCGGTGTTTTTCTCCACCTCCAGGGCGGGCGGCAAAGGCCCGTCCATCGGTAAGGACGCGGGGCTGGTCAAGGACGCGAATTCGATCGACGAGCTCATGAAGCTACCCGTGATCATCACCTGCCAGGGCGGGGATTACACGAACGAAATCCATCCGAAATTGCGCCAGGCCGGCTGGAAGGGCTACTGGATCGACGCCGCGAGCGCGCTGCGCATGAAAGACGATGCGGTGATCGTGCTCGACCCGGTCAACATGCCGGTCATCGAGTCGGCGGTGGGCAAGGGCGTGCGCGACTACATCGGCGGCAACTGCACCGTGAGCCTCATGATGATGGGCATGGACGGGCTGTTCAAGAACGACCTCGTCGAATGGATGACATGCATGACGTACCAGGCGGCTTCTGGCGCCGGTGCGGCTGGCATGCAGGAGCTGGCGGCGCAAATGGCGCACTTGGGCGACAAGACGCGCAAGCTCCTCGCCGATCCCGCGAGTTCGGCGCTCGAAATCGACGCCACTGTGACGGAATCCCTTCGCAACGGCGGGTTGCCCAAGGAGAATTTTGGATACCCTCTGGCCGGCAGCCTCCTGCCCTGGATCGACAAAGACATGGGCAACGGGCAGAGCGGCGAAGAGTGGAAAGCGCAGGCCGAAACCAACAAGATTCTTGGCCGCAGCGAGCGGCCGATCCCCGTGGACGGGATTTGCGTCCGGATCGGGGCGATGCGTTGCCACTCGCAGGCGCTGACGATCAAGCTGAAAAAAGACGTTCCGCTGGACGAAGTGGAAGGGATGCTGGCTCAGGCCAACGACTGGGTGAGAGTCGTGCCGAACCGCCGCGACGAAAGCCTCGCCGAGCTGACGCCGGCCGCAGTGAGCGGCAAGCTCTCGGTGCCGGTGGGACGGCTGCGCAAGATGCCGATGGGGGGCGAGTACCTGTCGGCATTTACGGTTGGGGACCAGTTGCTTTGGGGAGCTGCTGAGCCGTTAAGGCGCGTTTTGCGTATCCTCCTGGATCACGGGGTGGCACACTGAACGGATGAAGAGGGGGGACGCACCGGCTCGATCCGGTGCGGCCTTTTACATAAACCGATCGGGGCAGTAGCTGAAAAAACGTAGAATTTTTATCAGCTTGCATGGCTAACACTATGATGTTATGTTAGTTGTCCCATCTAATAAGACTCAGGGTGGTACAGTGGGAAAATCTGTCACCGCAAGGCTTTTTGCCGCGGCGTTGCTGTTGTGGGTACCACTGCATGTGCTTGGGGCGGGGCTTGGGAAGCTCACTGTCCTATCCGCGCTGGGTCAGCCGCTGTCGGCGGAAATCGAGATTGTCGCCCTGCAGCCTGGCGAAGAAGAAACGCTCGTCGCCCGCTTCGCTCCCGCTGATGCTTACCGCCAGGCCGGGGTAGAGTCCAACTCGGCAACCATCGGCGTTCGATTTTCGATCGAACGCCGCAACGGCAGGCCGATCATCCGCATGGCCTCCAATGCGCCGATCAACGAGCCGTTCCTGAGTGTCCTCATCGAACTTTCATGGAACAGCGGCCGCCTGGTTCGCGAATACACGTTCCTGCTCGATCCTCCCGAATACAAGGCCCCGCAGGCCGTCGTGGCCCCGGCCCCGGCTCCGGCACGCCAGGCCGTCACGGCGCCCGTGCCTGCACCGCGCGCCATACAGGAGAAGCCGATTCCGTCGGCCCCCGCGCCCGCGGCGGCCGGCAAGGCCTCGGGAACCTACGAGGTCAAGAAGGGCGACACGCTCGCCAAGATCGCCACGCAGACCAATCCCGGCAGCGTCAGCCTGCAGCAGATGCTGATCGCGCTTTATCGCGCCAATCCGGATGCGTTCATCGGCAATAATATCAACCGCTTGCGCGCGGGAAGGATCCTGAATGTCCCGGACCAGCCGACGGCCGCTTCGATAGACGAGGCCGATGCGCGGCGGATGGTGACCGCGCAGTCCCAGGACTTCCGCGCCTACCAGAGCAAGCTGGCCGGCGCAGTTGCTGCGGCGCCTGCGGAAAGCGCAGCCACCCAGCGAAGCGCGAGCGGCCGTATTACCGCCAAGCCCGACGAGCCCACGCCGGCCGAGAAGAAAGACCAGCTCAAGCTTTCCAAGGCCGATCCCGCCGGGCGAGGGGATCGCGCGCAAGCAGCGCGTGGCGATAATGCGGTCTCACGTGAGAAAGCGCTGAGGGAGTCGGAGACGCGCGTAGCCGAGCTCGAAAAGAATGTGCAGGACCTGCGCAAGCTGCTGGAGATGAAGAACCAGAGCCTCGCCGAGCTCGAGAAGAAGAGCGGCGTGAAGCCTGCGGCAGTCCCGTCAACCCCTGCGCCGGCAACGCCCGCACCGGCTGCCATAGCCGCGCCCGAACCAGCCAAGCCGGCTGTGGCTGCGGCTCCTGCGCCGACGCCGGTGCCTGCACCTGCACCTGCTGGAAAGGCCGGTCCCGAGCCGGCCAAGCCCGCTGCAGTGACACCCACACCGGCACCTGCGCCTGCCCCGGGCGCTACGCCTGCGAAGCCGGCAGCGGAAGCACTCAAGACGCCGGATCCCGCGAAGCCCGCGCCTGATGCCGCCAAGGCACCGGACGCCGCGAAGCCGCCGGCAGACGCAGCAAAAGCACCAACCGACGCAGCTAAACCACCTGCCGATGCAACCAAGGCCCCGGCTGATGCCGCAAAGGCGGTAGATGCCAAGCCCGCGCCGCCCAAGCCCGCTGCGGACGCCCCGAAACCCAAAGTTGTAGCGCCGCCGCCGCCGCCGCCGCCCCAGAGCCTGCTGGACGAATTCCTCGGCAACGAACTGGCCCTCGCCGGACTGGCCGCAGCGGTGCTGCTCCTGATCGGCTACGGGTGGTGGGCCTGGCGTCGCAAGAAGGCAGACCAATCCCGCTTCCAGGACAGCGTCGGTGGCACGCCGGCGGCTTCGAGCCTGGGCGCCTCGTCGGTGTTCAGCGGCGCAGCCAGCCAGAACGTGGATACCGGCGCCGCCATTTCGCAGGCCTCGGTGAGCGATACGAATGTCGCCGCCGCCGATACCGACGAAGTCGACCCGATCGCTGAAGCCGATGTGTACATGGCCTACGGACGCGATGCGCAGGCCGAGGAGATCCTCAAGGACGCACTGGACAAGGATCCGAACCGCCTTGCAATCCATTCGAAGCTGCTCGAGATCTATGCCGCCCGTCGCGACGTGGAGAACCTCGAGAAGACGGCGATGAAGATCAAGGAGATCACCGGCGGCGAAGGCGAGGACTGGGACAAGGCCGTCGTCCTCGGGCGCACGACGGATCCTGCGAATTCACTTTACGGCGGCGATCCCGAGGCAACGATGGTGATGCGCCCGGCCGCGGCTGTTGCGGCTGCGGCGGCGCCCACGCTCGACTTCGACCTCGACGCGGCCGCACCCGCCGCGACGACGGACATCACGCTCGATGCCGGGCCCAAGAGCGAGATGACCAGCGGTGCTTCGGTCGACTTCGACCTCGGCGCCGACCCGGAGCCCGCCAAGGTCGAAGAGCCAAGCGATTTCTCACCCGGCAGCACGATCATCATGGACTCGAAGGCCGTGCAGAGCGCGGGCGGCGGGCTCGATTTCGACCTCGGCATGGGCGAGCCCCCAGCGCCGGCCGAGCCTGCGGCCGCGATGGCGACGCCTGTCCCGGCCGTGGATGCCGGCGGACTCGACTTCAACCTCGACCTGGATTCGGACAACACGGTGATGATGCCTTCCGCGCCCAAGGCGCAGGACGTGGACCTGTCGGCGATCAGCTTCGACCTCGGGACGCCGGACTCCGGATCGGCGCTGGCGGCCGAAGGCGACCCGCGATGGCAGGAGGTTGCCACCAAGCTCGACCTGGCCAAGGCGTACGAGGAGATGGGCGACAAGGATGGCGCCCGCGACCTCCTGAACGAGGTGACCAAGGAGGGCGATGACGCGCAGAAGAACCAGGCGCGCCAGATGCTCGCCAAGCTGGGCTGACCCGCCCTTCACCCAATCAGGCCACGGCCTCAAACGCCGTGGCTTTTTTATTTTCCGGGCAGTAACGTCTCGACATGCAACGCATCGCACTCGGCATCGAATACGACGGCAGCCGTTTCCTCGGCTGGCAGACCCAGCCGGGCGGCGGGGCGGTCCAGGACGTCCTCCAGGCGGCGTTGTCTACGATCGCGGATGGGGAAATCTCGGTGACCTGCGCGGGGCGGACCGATCGCGGCGTCCATGCGCGAGGGCAGGTGGTGCATTTCGACACGGGCGCCGAACGGCCCGATTCGGCCTGGGTGCGTGGCGTGAATGCGCTGCTCCCTGATTCGGTCGCGGTCATCTGGTCGGCGCGCGTACCGAACGAGTTCCATGCGCGGTATTCCGCCCGTGTGCGCACCTACCGTTATTTGCTCGTCAATCGCCCGGTGCGTCCCGCGCTCGAGGCGCGCCATGCGGGATGGTTCCATTCGAGCCTCGACGTCGAGTCGATGCGCGCAGGGGCCCGGTACTTCGTCGGCGAGCATGATTTCAGCGCTTTCCGCTCCAGCGAGTGCCAGGCCAAGTCGCCGGTGCGAACGGTGCTCCGGCTGGACGTCGACAGCCCTTCCGGGGGCCGCGTCGTTTTCACTATCCGTGCCAACGCGTTCCTGCACCACATGGTGCGCAACATCGTCGGCATGCTGGTCTACATCGGCAAGGGCAAGCATCCGCCGCAGTGGGCTGCAGAGGTGCTCGAATCGCGAAGCCGCTCGAGGGCGGCGCCGACGTTTGCGCCCGAAGGCCTGTGCCTCGAGCACGTCGAATACGAAGCGCTTTGGAACCTGCCGGAAACGCCGCTGCCTGAACGTGAGACGCTCGCGTCCTCGGCATGAGGACGCGCGTCAAGATCTGCGGCATCACGCGCACGCAGGATGCGGTGGCCGCGGCCGAGGCCGGTGCCGATGCCATCGGCCTGGTCTTCTACCCTTCGAGCCCGCGCTTCCTGTCCATCGAGCGCGCGATCGAAATCCGCGACGCGCTGCCGCCTTTCGTGCAGACCGTCGCATTGTTCGTGAATCCGGAACGAAGCGTGGTGGACGAGGTGCTCGAACGGGTCCGGCCTTCGATGCTGCAGTTCCACGGCGAGGAAACGCCCGACTTTTGCGCCGCTTCCAGCGTGCCGTGGCTCAAAGCCTGCCGCGTGAGGGCAGGGGTCGATTTGTTAGAATACTTCCGTTCGTATCCCGGGGCTGCCGGCTGGCTGGCGGACGCTTTTGTAGAGGGGTACGGCGGCGCGGGCCAGAGCTTCGACTGGTCGCTGGTGCCCGCGCAGCGTGACCGGCCGCTGGTGCTTTCCGGCGG
>CAZZDV010000135.1:0-10437 GCA_964652785.1 uncultured Bordetella sp. | reverse complement strand
GTGGCGCAGGAGCCGCTCCATTCACTGCGCCAGCCACTTCGCCCCGGGCATCACCTGGAAGTTGCCGAGGAGGGGAAGGGACCGCGCTCTTCCCTCGCAGGCCCAGGTGCATCTTGGAGCGGTAGATGACGGGCACGCGCAGGCGAGCGTTGAAATATCGTGGTCACGCCCCGGCGGATGAAGTTGTCGTTGGGTGGGAACTGGAAGATCGCGGCTGAGAATTGAAAGGCTTGGATGCAGGGCAGCCACGCCCGCCAGCGAAAGCCATGTGGTGGCATTTCTGATACCATTTACTTTGTGCTGATCGTAGTCGATACCAATGTCTTCGTGGCCGCCTGCCTAGGTACCGGCGCATCGAATACGATCATAGAGGCCTGTCTGCGCGCCGAGCACGTCCCGCTCATGGGCTCGGCGTTAATGACCGAATACGAGGATGTCTTGAGCCGCGAGAAGCTGTTTCAAAAATGCAGGCTGAGCGCAAATGAGCGGGAAGAGTTGCTCGATATCTTCCTGGCCGCGTGCCGCTGGACGCGCATCTATTTCGGTTGGCGCCCCAATCTTCCGGACGAAGGCGACAACCACCTGGTGGAGCTCGCAGTGGCCGGTGGGGCTGCTCGCATTGTGACGCACAACCTTCGCGACCTTCGCGGCATGGAGTTGAAGTTTCCCGATCTTGTGGCGCTGACGCCCGGGCAATTTCTGAAAGAGGTGAAATCATGAGCGCATTGACTATTCGGCTCGCGGACGAAAAATACCAGCGCCTGAAGGATCTCTCCCGCCGCCGTCGTATCAGCGTCAATCGCCTGATCGACGAAATGACCACGCTGATGCTGGCGGAGTTCGACGCCGAGACACGCTTCCTGCTGCGCGCCGAGCATGGGCGGAAAAAGACGGCGCGCGGCCTTAAACTTCTGCAAAAGGCCAGGAGCGGCCAGGCCAGCTGACCGGTGACATTCGAATGACGCAGCTTCGCAGGGCAACCCATGACCCGCCCGTCGTTTTTGTGACGCAGTGCGGTAAACTTTGCCGTTATGACGACCGCTTCGCATTCCACCGCTTCGCATTCCAACTTCATCCGCAGCATCGTCGAGCATGACCTCGCGGCGGGCAAGTACGCCCTCCGCCAGGACTGGGCGAAGATCCGCACGCGTTTCCCTCCGGAACCCAACGGCTACCTGCATTACGGGCACGCCAAGAGCATCTGCCTCAACTTCGGCCTCGCACGCGACTACGGCGGGGTGTGCCACCTGCGCTTCGACGACACCAATCCCACCAGGGAAGAGCAGGAGTACGTCGACTCGATCATCGACGCGGTGCACTGGCTCGGCTTCACGTGGGAAGGCAACGGCACGAGTCACCAGTTCTTCGCCTCCGATTATTTCGAGAAGCTCTACGCACTTGCCGAGCACCTCGTGTCGCGCGGCCTCGCCTATGTCGACAGCCAGAGCGCGGAGGAAGTGCGCGCCAGCCGCGGCACGCTGACGCAGGGCGGGCGCAACAGCCCTTTCCGCGACCGCTCGGTGCCCGAGAACCTGCGCCTGCTGCGCGAGATGCGCGAGGGCAAGCATGCGGACGGCGCGCACGTGCTGCGCGCCAGGATCGACATGGCCTCGCCGAACATCAACCTGCGCGATCCCGCGATGTACCGCATCCGGCATGCACACCATCACCGCACCGGCGAGGCGTGGCGCATCTACCCGACCTACGACTGGGCGCACGGCGTGTCGGATGCGATCGAGAACATCACGCATTCGGTCTGCACGCTGGAATTCCAGGACCATCGCCCGCTCTACGACTGGTTCAACGAGCGGCTCGCCGAGGGCGGGCAGTTCGAGCGCCCGCTGCCGCAGCAGATCGAGTTCGCGCGCCTCAACTTGACGTATGTCGTGCTTTCCAAGCGCAAGCTCATCCAGCTCGTGGAGGACAAGCACGTCGATGGCTGGGACGATCCGCGCCTCGCCACGCTGGTCGGCGCGCGCCGCCGCGGCTACACGCCCGAAGGCTTCCGCCTGTTCTGCGAGCGCATCGGCGTGGCCAAGGCCGATTCGTGGATCGACCTCTCGGTGCTCGAGGACTGCATGCGCGAGCACCTCAACGAGGTTGCGCCGCGCCGCATCGCGGTGCTCGACCCGCTCAAGCTGGTGATCGAGAACTATCCCGAAGGCAAGGAAGAGCTCTGCCAGGCGCCGAACCATCCGCAGAAGCCCGAGCTGGGAAAGCGCCCGCTGCCTTTCTCGAAGGCGCTCTGGATCGAGCGCGAGGACTATGCCCAGACGCCGCCCAAGGGGTACTTCCGCCTCTTCCCCGGCAACAGGGTGCGGCTGCGCTACGGCTTCGTGCTCGAATGCATCGGCTACGACCCGGCCAGCGACACGGTCAGCTGCAAATACTTCGAAGATTCCAAATCGGGCACGCCCGGCGCCGACACGTACAAGGTCAAGGGCAATATCCACTGGCTTTCGGCCAGGCATTCGCATGCGGCCGAGGTGAGGCTCTACGACCGGCTCTTCAAGGCGCCGCACCCGGGCGCGGGCGACAGCGACTTCATCAAGGACCTGAACCCGGATTCCAAGAAAGTGATCACCGCCCAGCTCGAACCGGCGCTAGCCGACGCGAAGCCCGAGGAGCACTTCCAGTTCGAGCGGCACGGCTATTTCGTAGCCGACCGAGTGGACTCGAAGACCGGCGCGCCGGTCTTCAACCGCGCGGTCACGCTGCGCGACTCGTGGGCGAAGAAATAGCCCGCGGCCCTCCCTGGCCGCGCATTCCTCCTCACCCAGGACAATGTTTCACGTTGGACCATCGCCCGGAAAACGACCCGCCCAGCCGGGCTGGTTTATGATCCCGTCCAGAGGCGGGACGCCAACACCACTGCGCCGCCCCCGAACCGCACAAGGCAAGCGAGCAAGCCATGGTCCTGAACCTGTCGTACTTCCTGCTCCTGATCATCGAGGGCTGCGTCGGCAACACCGGCGCGGGCCAGATGTGCAACGGGCAGAATTTCAGCATACGCGTGCCCTACGAGACGCTCGATCAGTGCGAGACGGCGAGCCGGCGCGTCATGGTGCCCGGCGGGTTCCAGAAGCATGTGCGCGGCGTGTGCATGGCGGTGCCGAACACGCCTCCGACCCCGGGGTCGGCCGCGCAGGCGCCCGCGAAGTAACCCGCTCCGCACCCGCCCGCGGCGCCCTCCGCGGGCACTTTTACATCCATTGCATTCCGAAGAACGGCTTCCACAGCCGTCTGCAGGCCGGTTGATATGTCAAATCAGGCAAGCACCGCTGCTTCCCCCGATTCGGGGATCGAGTCTGCCTATGCGTGGCGGCGGCTCGTGGCCGCGGTCCTGCTCATGGGGTTGGGCGGATGCGGGATGTACACCGTCACGGTCGTCCTCCCGCTGATCCAGGCGGAGTTCGGCGTCACGCGCGCCGACGCGTCGCTGCCTTACACGGCGACGATGGTGGGCTTTACGATCGGCGGGATCATCATGGGCCGCTTCTCGGACCGCTTCGGGGTCATGCGCCCGATCATGGCGAGCGCCCTCTTTCTCGGTGGCGGGCTCGCGCTCGCGGCCCATGTGACGAGCCTGTGGCAGTTCGTCGTCATCCACGGGATCATCATCGGCTTCCTCGGCACCTCCTCGACCTTCGGGCCGCTGGTGGCCGACCTTTCGCACTGGTTCACCCGGCGCCGCGGCCTCGCGGTGGCGATCTGCGTGAGCGGCAACTACCTAGGCGGCACTTTCTGGCCGCCGGTCATGCAGGCGTTGTTCGATGCCTACGGCTGGCGCAACGCTTACCTGATCGCTGGTGCGTTCTGCGTCCTTGCCATGCTGCCGCTGGCCTGGGTGCTGCGCCGAGCGTCGCCGATCGGCGGGGTCGAGACGGATGCGGCGCCCGCCGCGCCGATTTCGCCAATGCCGCTGGGGATGCGGCCCTCGACGCTGCAGGTGCTGATCGTGATCGCCGGCATCGCCTGCTGCGTGGCGATGTCGATGCCGCAGGTGCATATCGTCGCCTACTGCGGCGACCTCGGATTTGCCGCACAGCGCGGCGCGGAAATGCTCTCGATCATGCTCGGCTTCGGCATCATCAGCCGCATGGCCTCGGGGTGGATCGCCGACCGCATCGGGGCGCTACGCACGCTGCTGCTCGGTTCGGTGATGCAGCTCATCGCATTGTCGCTTTTCCTGCCTTTCAACAGCCTCTTCGGCCTTTACCTGGTCTCGGCCTTCTTCGGGTTGGTGCAGGGCGGGATCGTGCCGATGTACGCCCTGATCGTGCGCGACTATTTTCCCGCATCGCAGGCCGGCGCGCGCGTGAGCCTGGTGCTCATGGCGACGGTGTTCGGCATGGCGATCGGCGGATGGCTCACCGGCGTGATCTTCGACTGGACGGGCTCCTACCAGGCCGCGTTCCTGCACGGCATCGGATGGAACGTGCTCAACGTCGCGATCGCGCTGCTGATGCTGCAGCGCTCGACTCGTCCGTTCAGGTTCCGGACGGCCGCGAGCACGGCGGCTTGAGCGCGGGACTCCAAGCGGGAGCCGCTCTCTCCCGTAAAATGCCGCGCATGACCGCGCAGCCCCAACCGACGCCCCCGCCGCCCGAAATCGGGTTCGGCACCCTCTCCGACCTGGTCCGCGCCCATGCCCGGCGGCAACCCGACCGGCCGGCGCTGGTCCAGGAGGACGGGTCCCTCTCCTATGCGGGCCTGGATGCCCTCATGGACCGGGTCGCTGCCGCATTACACCGGGACGGCCTGCGGGCGCGCGACTCGATCACCGTTTGCGCCGGCACCTCCATTGAATACGCGGCCTTGTTCCTGGGCGCCCTGCGCGCCGGCGTGGTGGTTGCGCCGCTGGCCCCCTCCTGCACGGCGCAGGAACTGGCCGGCATGGCGGCCGATTCGGGCGCAAAGCTCATTTTCCTGGATGCGGCAGTGGCGAAGGCCCTCGAGCCCGTGGCCGACGGGATCTCCGCCCGGCGCCTCGCATTGGACGAGTCAGCCGCAGGCGCTTCATTCAAGGCTTGGCTGGCGCCCGCGGGCGCAACGCCCGTCCCGGTGGAAGTCGAACCGGGCTGGGCCTTCAACATCATCTATTCGTCCGGCACCACCGGGACGCCCAAAGGCATCGTGCAGTCGCATGCCATGCGATGGAGCCATATCCAGCGCGCCGCGGCCTACGGCTACGATTCGCAGAGCGTGACGCTGCTGGCCACGCCGCTGTATTCGAATACCACGCTGGTGTCCTTCTTCCCGACCCTGGGGCACGGCGGCACCGTGGTGCTCATGGGCAAGTTCGACGCCGCAAACTATCTCGCGCTGGCGGCCAAGCACCGCGCGACCCACACCATGCTGGTGCCGGTCCAGTACCACCGGCTCATGGCCCTGCCGGCATTCGATTCCTTCGACCTGGCCTCGTTCCGCATGAAGTTCTCGACCAGCGCGCCTTTTCAGTCCGCGCTCAAGGCCGACGTGCTCGAGCGCTGGCCCGGGGGCCTGGTCGAGTTCTACGGCATGACCGAGGGCGGCGGCACTTGCATCCTCAGCGCGCACGAGCACCCGTCCAAGCTCCACACCGTCGGCCCGCCGGCCGAAGGCCATGACATCCGCCTCATCGACGAAAACGGAGTCGAAGTCCCGCACGGCCAGAAGGGCGCGACGGGCGAGGTGGTCGGCCATTCCGCGGGAATGATGAGCGGCTATCACGACAAGCCCGAGAAGACCGCCGAAGCCGAGTGGTACTCGCCGGAGGGCAAGCGCTTCATCCGCACCGGCGACGTGGGCCGCTTCGACGAGGACGGCTTCCTCGTCCTCATGGACCGCAAGAAGGACATGATCATCTCCGGCGGCTTCAACATCTACCCCAGCGATCTGGAAGAGGTGCTGCGCGGGCATCCGCAGGTCTCGGACTGCGCCGTGGTCGGCGTGCCCTCCGAGCAGTGGGGCGAGACGCCGGTGGCTTTCGTGGTGCCGAAGGACGAAGGGCAGGTCACCTCCGAAGCCCTGCGCGAGTGGACCAATGCGCGCGTCAACAAGATCCAGCGCCTCGCCGCGGTGGAACTGATCGAGCACCTTCCCCGCAGCGCAATCGGCAAGATCCTCAAGCGCGAACTGCGCGACACTTATCTTCCGAACTCGCCCGAAAGCCCCACCTTGAGCATCCGATGAACATCCTGACCGAAGACGACGAACTCAGTTCCGTGCACCACACGCCGCAGTCGAACCTCGCGTGGTCGGCCGCGGTGCTCGCGCTGATCCTTGCGATCGCAGACGCGATCGCGGGCCTGTTCGCGGGCATCGGCTACCGGCTCGACCTGTGGGACTACCGCAACGGCATCGGCGCATTGCCGTACGTCTTCTGGGTGGCGGTCGCGACCGTGGTCATTGCGGTGCTCTCGTTCATCGCGGGCCTCGCGCTCGGCCGCCGGGGCGCGATGGTGCTCGGGACCGTCGCTTTCCTCATCGCGGGCATCACCGCCTACATCCCATGGAGCCTGCGCCAGGTCGCGCGCACGGTGCCGCCGATCCATGACATCACCACCGATGTGGACAATCCACCGCAGTACGTGCGCATCGGGACGATGCGCAAGAAGACCGACCATCCCGTCACTTACGCCGGCCCGGAAGTGGCCGCGCAGCAGAAGAAAGGCTATCCCGAAATCGGGCCGATCCTGCTCAAGGCGCCCCCCGACAAGGTGTTCGAAGCCTCCAAGGTGGTGCTGAAGTCCATGGGCCTGGAGATCATCGACGCCGAGCCGATCCAGGGCCGCATCGAGGCCACCGACCGGTCGCTGCTCTTCGGCTTCGAGGACGACGTGGTCCTGCGCATCGTGCCCGGCACTGACGGCACCACCAAAGTGGATGTGCGATCGAAGTCGCGCGTGGGTCGAAGCGACCTCGGCATCAACGCCACGCGCGTGCGCGAGTTTGCCAGTGCGCTGCGCAGGAAGGTCGCCTGACTTCTGTGTGAACCCGAGCACAGACCCACTGTGCCGCAACGAACACCATCTCCGGTGGCAGGTGCGAGCCTGCAAGGCATCTTTCCGTTTAACAGAATGCGAGGAGACGCACCCATGATCAAGAAGACACTGGCCGCCGTTCTGGCGGTCGCAGCACTGGGCGCGGCCATTCCCGCCTACTCCGCGGTGGTCATCGTCAGGCAAGCGCCGCCCCCGGCGCGCGAAGAAGTGGCCCCGGCCGCTCGCCCCGGCCATGTCTGGCGCACAGGGCACTGGGATTGGCGTGGCAACAAGCACGTCTGGGTGAAGGGCAACTGGGTCAAGGCTCGCCGCGGCTATAACTATGTGCAGCCTGCCTGGGTCGAGGACAACGGCCGCTGGAAGATGAACCGTGGCGCCTGGCGCCGCGGGGATGCCGACGGCGACGGGGTCCGGAACAAGGACGACAGACGCCCGAACAACCCGAACCGCAGCTAGAAAGTCGTACTTTATGTTTCAGGAAGCCGCTCTGGGAGCGGCTTCCTGGGAAGTCGATTTGCCGTTTAAAGAAAATAACTACACGCCGGACCGCGCCAGCGGGCCGGCGTTTTGCCTTACGGGTGGAGCTGGCCGCGGATCTCGCCGCCCTTGTTCGCCGGCGTGTGCACGTTGACGTAAGTGTTGCCGGCCCTGAAGGCTTCGTACTGCGCGTCGGTGAACCTCGAGCCCGCGGGGAGCGACCAGACGTTGTCCGATGTCTTGACCATGCCCACCGCGATCGGGCCGTTCTGGCCGCGCGCGCCGGTGTGGATGTGGGCCGCCATCGCCGTCGGCAGGTTGGTGGTCGTGACGCTTCCGCTCACCATCTTGTCCGCGGTCACGTTGATCGTCCCCGCCCCACGCGCCGTGGTGGTCACCGGTGGCACCTCTTCGCCGCCCGACAACTGGACGTTGACCATGTGATGCGTGTGCATCATGGATTTCATTTCCGCGCAGCCCGCGAACGCCAGCGCCGCGATGCTCATGCCGGCAACGAGCGCCTGCCTCACGAATCGAGTCTTATGCATTGTTTCCTCCTTGTGTTGTGTGCCTGGAGGCGGGCGCGAAGGCGCCCGCCGCACCCAAACTTAGGCTGCGGCAGGCCCAGCGTATGTACGCCAGCGCACTTTCTCGCTTGGGCGTCAGGTTGCCCGGGGCGGTCGGCGGTTCGCGAGCCACTGACAACGCATCTCTGATTCACGTACACACTGCAGCGGCATTGCGTCCGCAAAATCGTTATTTCGCGCACAGACCCCGCGCTCTGCGTCGCAGACACTGGCCCCATCGCAATCCCACCAATGGAGTCCAAAACATGAAAAAGATCGTTGCTGCACTCGCCGCCGCTGGCGGCCTGCTCGCCGGTTGCGTGGCGGTCGAGCCGATCGGCTACTCGACCTACGGGACGGGCCCGACGCACTTCGACAACAACATGTATTCGTCATCGCGCGGTTACCGCGACCGCGACCGTGACGGTGTCCCGAATCGCTGGGATGCGCGCCCGAACAACCCTTACCGCTACTAGCCGGGCACTGCACCGGCCAGCTGAACGGCGGGCCGCCATTTTTACCCAAAACCAAACCACAGAGAGTCAACATAAAATGAACAGCATCGTCTACATCGTCGGTCTCATCGTCATCGTAGTGGCAATCCTGTCGTTCTTCGGCCTGCGCTGAGGGAACGCGAATGCAGCTTGGCGGACAACAAGCCAGCGGGAACGTAGAAGACCGCCGGGGTATGGGCGTCGGCGGGGGCCTCGGGTTGGGCGGTGTAGTCGTGGCAGTCATCGCCTATTTCCTTGGCTTCGATCCCGGCACCGCGATCAACGTCGGGCAGCAGGTGTCCAACCGCTCGGAGTCCAGCATGCCCGCGCAGAAAGGCGCGCCGGGCGACGAGATGGGCCAGTTCGTCTCCAAGGTGCTCGGCAGCACCGAAACCGTGTGGACCGGGATCTTCAAGCAGTCGAACGCGCAGTACCGCCCGCCCACGCTGGTGCTCTATGACGGCCAGGTGAAGTCGGCCTGCGGCATGGGGCAGTCGGCGATGGGTCCGTTTTACTGCCCGAACGACGAAAAGCTTTATCTCGACACCTCTTTTTTCCGCGACCTGCAGGCAAGGCATAAGGCACCCGGTGACTTCGCGCAGGCTTACGTAATCGCGCACGAAGTCGCGCACCACGTTCAAAAGGTCACCGGCGTGTTCGATCGCATGGACGCCAGGCGAGGTCCCGGAAAGGGCGTCGACAGCGTTGCGGTGCGCATGGAATTGCAGGCCGACTGCTATGCCGGTGTCTGGGGACATCATGCGGGTGTGATGAACCAGCTCGATGCGAACGATGCGGCCGAAGCACTGGCCGCTGCGACAGCGATCGGCGACGACCGCCTGCAGAAGCAGACGCAGGGGCGGGTGGTGCCGGAATCGTTTACCCATGGCACTTCCGAGCAGCGCGTGCGCTGGTTCAAGCGCGGGCTGGATTCGGGCAAGCCGCGGGACTGCGACACCTTCGCAACGACCTCGCTTTAACGCTTGGAGGACACCTTAGAGGAAACGGAGGACCCGTCCCCTCCTTCTCCTATTACACTGGAGGGATAAGAAAACTTCCCCTCATCATGAATCCGACGCTCAACCTCAAGTTCCGCAAGATGCTCGAAGCCCGCCAGGCCACCCTGCTCCCGGGCGCCGCGAATGCGCTGGCCGCGCGCGCGATCGAGGACGCCGGCTTCGACGCGATCTACATCACCGGCGCAGGCATCGCCAACACCTTCCTCGGCATGCCCGACATCGGCCTCACCACGCTGACCGAAGTGGCCTCGCACGTCGCGGCGATCCGCGACGCGGTCGAGCTCCCGCTGGTTGTCGACGGCGACACGGGCTTTGGCAACGCGCTCAACATGGCGCGCACGATCCGCGTGCTCGAGCGCTCGGGCGCGAGCGCGATCCAGATCGAGGACCAGGACTTCCCCAAGCGCTGCGGCCATTTCTCTGGCAAGGCGGTCATCGACGCGGCCGAGATGGTGCAGAAGATCAAGGCCGCGGTGGATGCGCGCACCGACCCGAACTTCACCATCATCGCGCGCACCGATTCACGCGCGGTCGAAGGCTTCGAGGCGGCCGTCGAGCGGCTTGCGAAGTACCACGAGGCCGGCGCGGAGGCGACCTTCCTCGAAGCGCCGGTGAGCCTGGAGGAAATCCGCAAGATCCCCAAGGTCGTGCCGGGCCTCGCCATCCTCAACATCGTGTTCGGCGGCAAGACCCCGATGCCCGAGCAGGACGAGTTGAAGACGCTCGGCTTCAGCGGCGTGCTCTATGCGAACACCGCGCTGCAGGCGGCGCTCGCCGGCATGCAGCAGGCCCTCGCGCACCTCAAGAGGCAAGGCTCCCTCAAGGGCGCGGAAAAAATGCTCGCCGGGTTTGCCGAGCGCCAGAAGGCGGTCAACAAGGACGTCTTCGACGCGCT
>CAZZDV010000134.1:5859-10532 GCA_964652785.1 uncultured Bordetella sp. | reverse complement strand
CGCCCGTTGACGAGCGCACTCTTGACGAAGCGAGCGACCGGCACGATGGCCAGCATCGCGTAACTGAGCTGGTTGGCGCGGAAGAATGCCGCGCGGACACGGTCGCCGGAAACGGTCTTGAGCATCGCAGTGCCGACCGCGGTTTCGGCCCAGACCGAAAGGAAATAGCACGGGACCAGCGCGACCAGCACCGCGATATCCCCTTCTCCCGCCTGCGGCTCCGCAATCACATCGAGAAAGCCCAGCACCCAGCCCGCGCCGAAAACCGCGCTCGTGCAGAGCAGGGTGGACAGGACATTTGCCACGCCGGAAACCGCGGCGGCGCGGCCCGTCTTCAGGGGGAGGGCGCCTTTGAGTTCCCGCGCCTCCACGGCGACGATCGGGAGCAGGAGCAACCACGAGTACACCGCGAAATTGACGAAGAGCAGTGTCCCGTCGTTCACGCGGCAGCGCCGTTCAGGCGCTCAGGCCTTGGGAACCGTATCGGCGAAAGCGGGCCGCTCCGAAAGCTTGTCGAAGTGCCTGGCGAGATTGGGATACCTGCCGCGCCAGTCGATGTGTGGGAAACGGAACGCAAGCCAGCCGAGCGTGCAGCCGACCGCGATATCGGCCAATGTAAACCCATTGCCGAGGCACCACGGTTTATCCCCGAGTTCGTCGGCCATTTCTGCAATCCCTCGCTCGAGCTTGCCGGTCTGCCGGGCAATCCACGCGGCGCTCTGCAGGTTGGCTTCGCGCGCCTGCTCGTAACGGATGAGGATGCCGGCATCGATCGTGCCGTCGGCCAGGGCTTCCCAGCGTCGCACCGCGATCCGGTCACGGTTCTCTTCGGGAATCAGCCGCCCCTTGGGGGAAACCGTATCGAGAAACTCCGCGATGACGCGCGAATCGTACAGGGTGGCGCCATCATCGAGCACGAGGACGGGCACCTTGCCGAGCGGGTTATGGGCGGGCACCGGGCTGTCGGCGGCCATGACGTCGACGAGCTCGAAAGTGCACTCGACACGCTTTTCGGCGAGGACGATGCGGACTTTGCGCGTGAAGGGACTCGGTACCGAGCCAAGGAGTTTCATGTGAGGGGATCTTCCGGGGGAAAGTTGCAGACCGATTATAACATTCGGGCCTTCGGCCACTTTCGTCGCCAAAGTTATAATGCCGAGTCAAAAACACGGTCCGCGGCTTTCGCGGCCTCCAACCCGGGGCGGACCTTCCGCACATGACGCAACTCAATGCCCTCTCTCCCGTTGACGGGCGTTACGCGAAATCCGTCGATGCGCTGCGCGCCCATTTCAGCGAAGCGGCGCTCATCCGCTACCGCCTTCGCATCGAGCTCGAGTGGCTCAAGGCGCTTGCGGCCGAGCCCGCGATCGGGGAGCTCAGGCCTTTCAGCGCGAAGACTGTGGCCGCGCTCGACAAGCTGGTCGCGGCGTTCTCCGAGAAGGACGCCGCGCACATCAAGAACATCGAGGCCGAGACCAACCACGACGTCAAGGCGATCGAGTACTGGCTGAAGGGCAAGCTCGCAGGCAACAAGGAGGTGGAGCAGTCCCTCGAGTTCATCCATTTCGCCTGCACCTCCGAGGACATCAACAACCTGTCGTATTCGCTCATGCTCGCCGAGGCGCGCGAGCTGGTCATGCTGCCGAAACTGGACGAGCTGATCGCGGGCTTGCGGGCCCTGGCGCACAAGCACGCCGGCCTGGCGATGCTTTCGCGCACCCACGGCCAGCCGGCGAGCCCGACGACCATGGGCAAGGAGATGGCCAATTTCGTGCATCGCCTGCGCCGTGCGCGCGCGCGGATTGCCGCAGTCTCGGTGACGGGAAAGATCAACGGCGCGGTCGGCAACTACAACGCCCACTTCGCCGCTTATCCAGACTTGGGCTGGGAGGCGTTTGGCCGCGGGTTCGTCGAAAGCCTCGGGCTGGAGTTCAACCCCTATACGACGCAGATCGAGCCGCACGACACTTTCGCCGAGCTGTTCGATGCCTGGGCGCACGCCAACACGGTCCTCCTGGATTTCGACCGCGACATCTGGGGCTATATCTCGCTGGGCTACTTCAAGCAGCGGCTCAAGGCAGGCGAGGTCGGCTCCTCGACCATGCCGCACAAGGTCAACCCCATCGATTTCGAGAATTCGGAAGGCAACATCGGGGTGGCCAATGCGCTTTTGCGCCACCTCTCCGAAAAGCTGCCGGTCTCGCGCTGGCAGCGTGACCTTTCGGACTCGACCGCGCTGCGCAACTGCGGCAACGCGCTGGGCCATACGCTGCTCGCCTACGTGGCCTGCCTGCGCGGCCTGGCGAAGCTCGAAGTGAACCCGGCCCGGTTCGCGGAAGACCTCGACGCCAACTGGGAGGTGCTCGCGGAACCGGTGCAGCAGGTGATGCGGCGCTATGGCGTGCCGGACGCCTACGAAAAACTCAAGGAGCTCACGCGCGGCAAGGGCATAGACGCGAAACGGCTCGCGACCTTCATCGGCTCCCTGCCGATTCCCGCCGAGGCCAGGAAGCAGCTGCTCGCGCTGACGCCCGCCGGCTACACAGGCCTCGCCGCCGAACTCGCCCGGCGCATCTGATCCGTTCCGTCCTCTCCTGACGCGCGACGCGCGCGCCCACGCCCATGCTTTACGTCCTCACGATCTTCATGTCCTCGTTCCTGCTGTTCCTCGTGCAGCCGCTGATCGCGCGCCTGATCCTGCCGTGGTTCGGCGGAACCGCGGCGGTCTGGACGACGTGCATGCTCTTTTTCCAGTGCGTGCTGCTTGCCGGCTACGCCTATGCGCATGGGACCACGGCCAAGCTGTCTCCACGCGCGCAGGCGATCCTGCACACGGTCCTGCTTGCGGCGGCGGTGGCGACGCTGCCGATCCTGCCCGATCCCTCGTGGAAACCCGCAGGCGGGGAGGAGCCGATCTCACGCATCCTGCTGCTGCTCACCATGACCGTGGGCCTGCCTTATCTCCTCCTTTCGTCCACCAGCCCACTGGTGCAGGCGTGGTTCTCGCGTGCGCGGCCCGGCGCCAATCCCTACCGGCTGTTCGCGGTCTCCAATTTCGCCTCGCTGCTCGCGCTGATCGGCTATCCGCTCGTGGTCGAACCGTTCCTCAGCAACGGGCAGCAGGTCTACGGCTGGTCGTGGATGTTCGCTGCGTTCGCGCTGCTCTGCGCGTCGCTGGCCTGGCTCACCTCGAACGCGCAGTCGCGCGCACCCGCGCCGGCTGAAGCCGAGGTCGCGGAGGAAGCTCCCGGCCGACAGACCATCGGGCTCTGGCTGGCGCTGTCAGCGACCGGATCGGTGATGCTGCTTGCGGTCACCAACCACATCACGCAGAACGTCGCCGCGATCCCGTTGCTCTGGCTTGCGCCGCTGACGCTGTACCTGCTGACCTTCATCCTCTGTTTCGAGGGGCAGGGGCTGTATCGGCCCAGGTGGTGGTGGACTTTCGTGCTGGTCTGGATCGGGGCCATGGCCTGGTTCCTCGTCGACCCGGACCACCAGTTCGACCTTTACCTGCAACTCGGCATTTTCCTGTCGGGGCTGTTCGTCGCCTGCATGTTCTGCCATGGCGAGCTCTATCGCCACCGGCCCTCGAACCGCCACCTGACGGCGTTCTACCTCTGGGTCTCGGTGGGCGGCGCGCTCGGCGGCTTTTTCGTGGCGGTCGTCGCACCCCTTGCCTTCAATGCCTATTACGAGCTCGGGATCGGTCTCGTCGCCTGCGCAATCCTCGGCGCGGTCCTCTATCGGAACCTGAACCGCTTGGCATTCGGGGCGAGCATGGCGACGCTGGTTGGCGTGACCGCCGCGGTCTGCTACGACGGCTTCAAGTTCCAGGATTACGTTCGCCTGTCCGAGCGCAATTTCTATGGCGTGCTCCGGGTGAAGGAGTACAGCAAGGCGGGCGAGGACGACCACCTGCGGCGACTGCTGCACGGAACGATCATGCATGGGGAGCAGTACCTCACGGGCACGGCGCGCAAGAACCTCACCAGCTATTACCAGGTCACCTCAGGCATCGGGAAAGCCATTGCGGCAAAGCAGGGCTCCGGGCCGTTGCGGGTGGGCGTGATCGGGTTGGGTATCGGCACGCTTGCCGGTTACGGCCGCAAGGGCGACGTCTATCGTTTTTATGACATCAATCCGGCCGTAGTCGAGATCGCGAAGCGCGACTTCGGGTACCTCGGCGACAGCGAGGCGAAAATCGAGATCGCCCTCGGCGATGCGCGTTTAACGCTCGAACGCGAAGCTTCGGAGAAGTTCGACATCCTCGCGGTGGACGCCTTTTCGAGCGATGCGATCCCGGTGCACCTCATCACGAAGGAGGCGCTGGAGGTCTACCTGAAGCACATGAAGCCGGACGGCATCGTCGCTTTCCATGTGTCCAACCGGTTCCTCAATCTCGGCCCCGTCGTGGCGAATATCGCAAAGTCGCTTGGCGCCCACGCGGTGAACGTGTACGAGAAAGCAGAGGAAGACAAGACGCAGAGCGACTGGGTGCTGGTGTCGCGCGATCCCAAGGCACTCGCCGCGCCGGAGATCAAGGCAGTCTCCGATCCGGTTGAGGAGAAGCCCGACTGGCGGCTCTGGACTGACGACTACAACAACCTGGTGCAGGTGTTGAAGTAGGGAGGTTCCAGACGATCGCTGCGCATGCACTGTGCGTAAACCTG
>CAZZDV010000134.1:0-5759 GCA_964652785.1 uncultured Bordetella sp. | reverse complement strand
GCGCCTTCGTTCTCCTCACGGCGGGATTTCTTCGCCGTGGCGAACTGCGACCGGTCGACCTTCAGCCACATCAGCAGCGGGCTGGCGACGAGCAC
Source organism: uncultured Bordetella sp. (assembly GCA_964652785.1). Lineage (GTDB taxonomy): Bacteria > Pseudomonadota > Gammaproteobacteria > Burkholderiales > SG8-39 > SZAS-79. Next base: position 5,664 of record CAZZDV010000134.1, on the reverse strand, counting down.
TGACGAGTAGATCCCGAAGCAGATGCCGATGGTGAGCGCCAGCGCGAAATAATGCAGCGCCGGACCGCCGAAGATCAGCATCGTGGTCACCATGATCTGGGTGGAGCCGTGGGTAATGATGGTGCGCGAAATCGTGCCGGTGATCGCGGCGTCGATCACGTCGGAAATGGAGGCCTTGCGCATCTTGCGGAAGTTCTCCCGCACCCGGTCGAACACCACGACAGATTCGTTGACCGAATAGCCGAGCACCGCCAGCACCGCGGCGAGCACCGGCAGCGAGAATTCCCACTGGAAGAGCGCGAAAAAGCCGAGGATGATGATTACGTCGTGAAGGTTGGCGATGATCGCCGCCAGCCCGAACTTCCACTCGAAGCGCATCGCGAGGTACAGCACGATCCCGATACACACGACAAGGAGCGCCAGCGCGCCGTTCTCCGCCAGCTCCTTGCCGACCTGGGGTCCGACGAATTCCACACGCCGCAATTCCACATCCTTGCTGTCGGCCTGCAAGGTCGCCATCACCTTCTGCGAAAGGTCGGTGCTCGACTGCCCCTGGACCAGCGGCATCCTGATCAGGACGTCGCGCGACGAGCCGAAATTCTGCACTGCCGTGTCCTTGTAGCCGGCCTTGTCGAGCGCGGTGCGGATGCGATCGACATTGGCGGTGTCCTTGTAGCTGATCTCCATCACCGTGCCGCCGGTGAACTCGATCGAGAAGTGCAGTCCCTTGGTCGCGAGGAAGAAGACTGCGAGCAGGAACGTGATCAACGAAATGATGTTGAACGTAAGCGCATGCCGCATGAACGGGATGGTGCGGCGGATCTTGAAGAATTCCATGGTCGCTTACTTCCAGCTGGTGTCGCCGATCGACAGGTGATGCACCCGCCGCCGGTGACCGTAGATCAGGTTGACGATCGCGCGTGAGACCATCACCGCCGAGAAGATCGACGTCAGGATGCCCAGGCAGTGGACGACCGCGAAGCCGCGCACCGCGCCCGAGCCGAAGATGAGCAGCGCAAGGCCCGCGATCAGGGTGGTGATGTTCGAATCGATAATGGTGCCGAAGGCGCGGTCGTAGCCCGCGGCGATGGCCGCCTGGGGCGAGGCTCCGCCGCGAACTTCCTCGCGGATCCTTTCATTGATCAGCACGTTGGCGTCGATGGCCATGCCAAGCGTAAGCGCGATCGCCGCGATTCCGGGCAGGGTCAGCGTGGCCTGCAGCAGCGAAAGCAGGGCCACCAGGAAGAGCAGGTTGACACCCAGCGCGATCGAGGACACCAGGCCGAACAGCATGTAGTACATCGTCATGAAGGCCACGATGGCGAGGAAGCCCCATTTCGTGGAGTTGAAGCCCTTCTCGATATTGTCCTTGCCCAGGCTCGGGCCAACCGTGCGTTCTTCGATGATCTCCATGGGCGCCGCAAGGGAGCCTGCGCGGATTAGAAGCGCGAGGTTGGTCGTCTCCTCGGCCGAGAACATCCCGGTGATCTGGAACTGGCTGCCGAACTCGCTCTGGATGGTCGCCACCGAGATGGCTTCGCCTTTACCCTTTTCGAACAGAATGATCGCCATCGGGCGCTTAATGTTCTCTCGCGTCGTTTCACGCATCACGCGACCGCCGGCCTGATCGAGCTCGATCGATACGGCCGGGCGCTGTTCGTTGTCGAAGGTCGCCCTCGCGCCGCCGATCCGGTCGCCGGTGACGATCACCAGACGCTTGACTGACACGCTGGAGATGGTGCCATCGCGCTTGCGTTCTGGGAACACGTCCACGTTGAGAGTGCTGCCACCGCGCATCGCCTCTTCGTCGACCAGCCGCACCTCCAAGGTCGCCGTGCGGCCCAGGATGTCCTTAGCCCTGGCGGTGTCCTGCACCCCGGGTAGCTGCACGACGATGCGATCGGCGCCCTGCTGCTGGATTATCGGCTCGGCGACGCCGAGCTCATTGACGCGCTTGCCCAGCGTGCTGATGTTCTGTTTGACCGACTCCTCCTGGAGGCGCTTCTCCGCCACGGGCTTGAGCGCGCCGACGAGCAGCAGTTCGTCGCCGCTCTGGCGCTCGGTCAAGATCAGGTCCGGGATGCTCGACCCGAGTAGCTCGCGGGCCTTGTCGCGCGCGGCGGCGTCGCGGAAACGTACGCGTACCGTCTCGCGCTCGCGTGCGATGCCGCCGTGGCGGATGTTCTTGTCGCGCAGTTGGCCTCTTATATCGCCGGCGAGGCTGTCGAGGCGCTTGGCGACCGCGGCCTTCATGTCAACCTGCAGCAGGAAGTGCACGCCGCCGCGCAGATCGAGGCCGAGATACATGGGCAGCGCGTTGATTGCGGTGAGCCAGTTGGGCGACGACGAGACCAGGTTGAGGGCAACCACGTAAGCCGGGTTCGACCTGTCGGGATTGACGGTCTGATCGATGACGTCCTTTGCTTTCAGCTGGATGTCAGTGTCGGCAAAGCGCACGCGCACGCTGTTCGGCTCGAGCAGCGCGGTGCTGTACGGGAGTTTCGCTGCCTTGAGAGTATCTTCGAGTTTCGCGAGCAGGGCGGCGTCGACCTTGACGCCGGTCTTTATGCTCGAAACCTGCACCGCGGGCGATTCGCCGAAGAAGTTGGGCAGCGTGTAAACGAACCCCAGCACCACTGCGAGCGCAATGAGGGCGTATTTCCATGCGGGATATCGATTCACGTCGTTGCCTTGAAGCGGGGGCGCGAGCCTCCGGTTACTGCAGGGTCTTGAGGGTGCCCTTGGGGAGCAGGGTCTGCACCGCAGCCTTCTGGATGCTGATTTCGGTGTTCGGCGCGATCTCGAGCGTAATGTAAGCGTCGGTCATCTTGCTGATCCGGCCGAGGATGCCGCCTGCGGTGATCACTTCGTCGCCCTTTTGCAAGGCTTCGACCATGGCCCTCGCTTCCTTCGCGCGCTTCATCTGCGGACGGATCATCAGGAAGTACAGCAGCACGAACATCAGGATGATCGGCAGCAGCCCCATGTAGCCGGGGTCGCTGCTTGCGGCGGGGGTCGCCTGGGCGAAGGCGGAAGAGATCAACACTGGAGGCTCCTGAGAATCGGAAAAAGCGCGAAATTATAGCAGCTTGCGTTGCTTCAGCCGTCCGGCGGGCTCGATTGGCGGCGTTCCGCCTGCATGCGTTTCGAGGCGCCGGCAAGGTCTTTGGCCTCGATGGCCGCGCGAAGTTCGCGCATGAGGCTCTGGTAGTAGAAAAGGTTGTGGATCGTCGCCAGCCGCGCGCCGAGGATCTCGTTCGCGCGCTGCAGGTGGTGCAGGTAAGCGCGGGTGAAATTGCGGCAGCAGTAGCAGGCGCAGGTCTCATCCAGCGGGCGCGTGTCGCCGCGATGCCGCGCATTGCGAATCTTGATGTCGCCGAAGCGCGTGAACAGCCAGCCGTTGCGCGCATTGCGCGTGGGCAGCACGCAATCGAACATGTCGATGCCCGCAGTGACACCGAAAATAAGGTCCTCGGGCGTGCCGACGCCCATGAGGTAGCGCGGCTTGTCGGCGGGCAACCGCGGCGCGGTGTGCTCGAGGATGCGCTGCATGTCCTCCTTGGGCTCGCCCACCGACAGGCCGCCGATCGCATACCCGTCGAAGCCGATGGCTTCGAGCCCGGCAAGCGACTCGTTGCGCAAATCCTCGAACATGCCGCCCTGCACGATGCCGAACAGTGCGTTCGGGTTGGCTTCATGCGCCTTCTTCGACCGGTCGGCCCAGCGCAGGCTCAAGCGCATTGAGTCGCCGGTTTCCTGCAGCGTCGACGGATGGGCGATGCATTCGTCGAAGATCATCACGATATCGGAATTCAGCACCCTCTGGATACGCATCGATTCCTCGGGCGTGAGCATGAGACGGTCACCGTTGATCGGCGAGGCGAACCGCACGCCTTCCTCGGAGATCTTGCGCATCGCCCCGAGGCTGAAGACCTGGAAGCCGCCCGAGTCGGTCAGGATCGGGCCGTCCCAGCCCATGAAGCGATGCAGGCCGGAGTGCTTCTCGACGACCTCCAGGCCCGGGCGCAGCCAGAGATGGAAGGTGTTGCCCAGGACGATCTGGGCGCCGATCTCGTGCAGTTCGAGCGGCGACATCGCCTTGACCGAGCCATAAGTGCCCACCGGCATGAAGACTGGCGTCTCCACGGGTCCGTGCGCGAGTTCGAGCCGGCCTCGACGCGCGGCGCCATCGGCGGCGAGCACGCTGAACTTCACGGCCTGCCTTTCAAGGGGTCTTTTCGATCAGCATCGCGTCGCCGTACGAGAAGAACCGGTACTTCTTCGCGATCGCATGCGCATAAGCCTTGCGGATGGTGTCGACGCCGCCGAATGCGCAGACCAGCATCAGCAGGGTCGATTTCGGCAGGTGGAAGTTCGTCAGCAGCCGGTCCACCGTGCGGAACTGGAATCCCGGCGTCACGTACAGGTCCGTCTCGCCACCGCCGGCCTTGAGTTCGCCGCTGCGCGACGCGCTCTCCAGCGCACGCAGTGCGGTCGTCCCGACCGCGAGCACCCGTCCGCCCGCCTTCCTTGCGGCAACGATCGCATCTACGGTGGACTGGGGCACGTTGTATCGCTCGCTGTGCATCTTGTGGTCGGCAATATTCTCCACACGCACCGGCTGGAACGTGCCGGGACCGATGTGCAGCGTGATCCGCGCGATTTTCACGCCGCGCCCGGCAAGCGCATTGAGCATCGGCATGTCGAAATGCAATCCCGCGGTCGGGGCCGCCACCGCCCCCGGCCTTTCCGCATAGACCGTCTGGTAGCGCTCCTCATCCTCCGGGCCCGGAGCGTGTGTGATGTAGGGCGGCAGCGGGACCGAGCCATGCTGCTCGAGGACCGCCTCGACCGGCTCGGAAAGCCGGATGTGGTACAGGTCGGCTTCCCGGCCGAGCACGGTGGCGATGGCGGTCTCGCCGATACTGATCGTGGCGCCGGTCGCGACCGGATGGCTTGCGCGCATGAGGACGAAGGCTTCGTGGGTGCCGAGCAAGCGCTCGACGAACACCTCGAGCTTCCCGCCGGTGCTTTTCTTCGCAGCGAGACGGGCCTTGATGACGCGCGTGTCGTTGAGGACGACCACGTCGCGGAAGTCGATGTCGCGCGGAAGGTCTGCGAAAGTGAGGTCCTGCAATACACCGGTGGCGCCCTCGACGCGCAGCAGCCGGCTCGCGCGGCGCTGCGCGGCGGGGTGTTGTGCGATCAGCTCTTCTGGAAGCGCATAATCGAATTCGGTGACGCGCATGGCCCGCGATTATAAGGGCCGTGCGCATTCGTTGCCGTCGCCCCATGCGATAATCCGCGCCTTGCGCAATTGCCGGAATGGCGGAATTGGTAGACGCAGCGGACTCAAAATCCGCCGACTAATCATCGTAAGGGTTCGAGTCCCTTTTCCGGCACCAGGTGCCCACCGGATCGAATACAGGGCCTCCGACCGCAGGGTGCTCCGAACGGCACCGCACCTGGCATCGAAACGCAGAATCGCCACATTTCCCGGGTCGGCACAGTGCGAAAAGTCCTGTATCGGCAAGCACTTGCTAGACATTCTTGAAACCCGGGCGTAATCTTGATCGAGAGGAGGGTACGCATGGGCGTCGCCCAGGTTCACACGCTTCCGGTAATGAAGAACACGATTGTCGTCGTCGACGATCAGTCGACCGG
>CAZZDV010000133.1:0-10612 GCA_964652785.1 uncultured Bordetella sp. | reverse complement strand
CTGCTGCCTCCCGTAGGAGTCTGGGCCGTGTCTCAGTCCCAGTGTGGCTGGTCGTTCTCTCAAACCAGCTACGGATCGTCGCCTTGGTGGGCTTTTACCCCGCCAACAAGCTAATCCGACATCGGCCGCTCCAATCGCGCAAGGCCTGAGGTTACCCCCGGGTCCCCTGCTTTCATCTCTCGATCTCATGCGGTATTAGCCAGTCTTTCGACTGGTTATCCCCCACGATAGGACACGTTCCGATGTATTACTCACCCGTTCGCCACTCGCCACCAGGGTTGCCCCCGTGCTGCCGTTCGACTTGCATGTGTAAGGCATGCCGCCAGCGTTCAATCTGAGCCAGGATCAAACTCTTCAGTTTAATTCCGGTTCCAACATTTCTGCTGGGTCGCCGATGCAGCTTTTAAGGGCCGCATCAACATTACTAATTGCTTCTCGCTCAAAAGTAAACGGAGTAAAACTTCGTTACTTGAGTGCGAGCACTTTAGTTTCAAGCCCGATACCAAGTGACCCTTGCGGATCCTTTTGCACCGTAGCCTTCGACCCAAGCGCCCACACTTATCGGCTGTAAATTTTTAAAGAGCTTTGGTTGCGGGGACCCGCTTCGGGGCCCGTTGACGCATCGAACTTGCCTGATGGTCCGCAATCAATCGAGACAGAGATTATACGCAGCTTTTGGAAGCGTGGTCAAACAATTTTCTCCACTTTTTCCAGCCCTCCTCTGCCCCGCCGACCCCACAAGATTGCGGCGCCGGCGACACTGATCCCGGATGAAGCTGGAATCAGTGGGGAGCGGATTATGCTCCAAATGGGGCGTCCCGCCACCCCTTTTTACATCAGGAAACAAATTCATTCTGCCTTCCCCGGCCCACGCCTCATCTCGATGCGCGCAAGTTTCCAAATCCGGCAAGATTCGTCGCACAGCCGTCGCACAGCAATGGCGCGACACATCGCCGGGAATCCAAGATCGTTGGTGAGTGCACATCACCCGGGAGCCGGGTGGAGCCTTCGCGGAGCTGGTCCGCAGAGGCTTTCTATAATTACTGGAGGGGTATTGCTGGAAGTGGTTGCGGGGGCAGGATTTGAACCTACGACCTTCGGGTTATGAGCCCGACGAGCTGCCAGACTGCTCCACCCCGCGTCCGGGTAAGAAAGAGATTATAGCGATATCCGGGAAGATGAGTCAAGGATTCATCGGTATTTAGCGCCCGTGCGCGTCGAGTTCCTTCTCTGTGAATCCCTCTATGAGCACCCTATAGCCTCTCTCCACCACGTCGGCAGGTGCCCCGTATTCGACAGCGTACTTCCGCACATTCGCGACCACCTGTTCCACGCGCGCAGGCGCATGGACATCGGCCTTGGTCTTCTTGAATCGCGCGGCCTGCAGCACATACTTGCCGCGCTCCGCGAGGAGCCTCACGATCTCTCGATCCAGTCGATCGATATTGCTACGGACCTCGTCGAGGTTCGCGCACTCCTGAATTTTGCTGCCGCCCTGGTCCATGCGCGCCTCAGTCGGGCTTCGCGCCAGTCGCGCGAATGACCTTGCCCCATTTTTCAATTTCAGCATGCTGGAATTTCCTGAACTCCGCAGGAGTGCTCCCCACTACGTCGAAGCCGAGGTTGGAAAGCGTCTTCCTCGTTTCCGGGTCGCGCAGAATTCTTTGGGTTTCCGTCGCAAGACGGTCGACGACGTCTTGCGGTGTCTTTGACGGGGCCAGCATCCCGATCCAGGCGAGCGACTCCAGTTGCGGATAGCCGAGTTCGGCGACGCTCGGGATGTCCGGGGCCTGGTCGCTGCGCTTCAGCGCGGTGACCGCGAGGCCTTTCATGCGGCCGGCCCTGATATGCGCCAGCACGCCCGGCGCGATGGCAAACATCGTATGGATATTGCCGCCCATCATGTCAGTGACGGCCTGTGGGAAGCCCCTGTAGGGGATGTGCACCACGAAAACCTTTGCGTCGGCCTTCAACAATTCCATGGTGAGGTGCGCCGCACTCCCACTGCCTGTCGTCCCGTACGAAAGCTTCGCCGGGTTGGACTTCAGGTATGCGAGGAATTCCTTGAAATTGCTGGCCGGCACATTGGGGTGCACCACGAGAATCTGGGGCGCCGAGGCGAGCAAAGAAATGGCCGACAGGTCCCTTTCCGGGTCGTAAGGAAGATTGTCGTACAGGATCTTGTTGGTCGCCAGCGCGGCGTTGGTGCTGACCACCAGCGTGTAGCCATCCGCTGGAGACTTGGCGACCGCGTCGACAGCAACGTTACCGCCGGCACCAGCCCGGTTTTCGACGATGACCGGTTGCCCCAACGCGTCCTGAAGCCTGGGCGCGACCACCCTGGCAACCGTGTCCGGCGTCGTCCCCGGGGGAAACGACACGACGATCTTCACTGCTCGATTGGGAAACGGCTGTGCAAAGGCCTGTCCGGTAGCCAACGCCACCGCCACAAAGCAGGCTAGAAACTGGATATTTCGACGCAAGATACCCTCCACGGGTGTAAGTTTTCTATTTAGAACAAAAGGTTAACACGTTAAGACGGCTCCTTGCCCCTCGCGAGCCAGGTTAGTGCGGCGCGAACGAGAACGCGGCCGGCGTCTTCCTTGAGCGATTGCACCGAGTCGGGCCGACAGAGGATGGCGACCTGCTGTTTCTCGGTCGAAGACGCTACCATTACCCAACCTTCTTTGGATACGAGCTCCGCTCTCCAGGTGGCCGGGAGCCCTTTTGTTTCAAAGACTTGTGAAGAATACAGTCCCACGTCCATCTTGGCACCCTTAGACAGGATCCCTCCGCCGACTGGGACGGCGGTAATTCGTCGCGCGTACTTTGGCTCCGACAGCGGCAGCGCAGTGCCATCTTGTCCTTGAAGCAGCGCCTCCCCGCTCGCTCCGATCGCCAACAGCGGGCGATCTCCGTCAGCAGCAGAGGGCCATTCCTTTCCGCCCCCTAAAACGACGATCGACCCGTCGCCGTCGGCGCAGAGATCGCACCCTGCATTAACAAGGCATTCGGCAAGAAGCGCCCCCATCGGATCGCCGCATTCGACAAACTCGACTTTGAAGCGAGTCTCGGAGGCCCCGCTCGCCTTTTGAGCCCGCGGGGACTGCCCCGCCAGCACGCGGAAAAGCGTTTCGGCCTTGAGCCGGGTTTCCTCTTCCTCCTTGATCGGGTCGGAATCGACCAGAAGATTGCCGCCTGTGCGGACCTCGGCAATGGCCCCGACGACGCGAGCCGCGCGCAGTACGGTCAAGGCCTCCATGCTCCCGTCCGAGGCCAGCCGGACCACGGCACCGGCGTACCACCCTCGCCAGCCGGCTTCGAGTTCTCCGATCGCGGGGATGGCGACCGGCTTGGGCAGGCCGGTTACGGTCGCCGGCGTTGCATGCGCAAGAAGGATGTCGAAGGCGTCCGCATCCTTGCGGCGGCGGCCCCGGATGTGGTCGATCGTATGGATGATCGTGCTGAAGAAATGCACGCGGCGGCGCGATACGACTTCGAGCGATCCCGCCTCGCACACCGTGGCCTTGTCGTTCCTGTCCGAATCGGCGCAAGCCGCCAGCGACGCATCTTCCTTGTCCGAGTTGAGCAACGCCAGGGCCTGGTCGGCGTCGGCCACCGCATCGCCGCCTCGCCTGCAGGTGCCGCACACCGGCGCGCTTTCCACCCATTCCCCGTCTGCGCGCACCTGGAGGTCGGGGGACGCGCCGAAGAGCCTTTCCCCACCGCCGAGGTTGAGGGAAAACATCGCAGGGTATGGATTCAACGCACGCAGCGCCTTGAACGCGGTGCTCGCCGGGACCGAAGCCCGGCGCCGAAAAGTCTGGCTGAGGACGAGCGAGAACAATTCGCCGTTCTTCAGTCTGCCAATGCCTTTCGAAACGGCCTTTGCATGGCCCCCGGGTGGCAGGTCATCCGTCTCTTTGTCCAGGCGCACGCGGTCCAGTGTCGCGGGTTCGGCATTTGGTGCGGGCACCAGGTCCGGGTAGCGAAACTCGACCCATTGCAGGCCGGTCGCCTTTGCCACCAGCACCCGCTGAACGAAATAAAGCACCACGCGACGCTTCCCGTCATCGGGCAGCCTGCCTGCGGCTGCGAGCCGGTAGTAGTCGAAACTGAAGACACCGAAGAGCGCGAGTTCCGGCGATGCAGGACCGAACATACGCAGAAATGAACGCAGGATACCGATGACCGGATGCGGTCCCGGGGCCTGCGCCCCGAACCTCGCGGACAATCCGCCGGGACAGGATTCGAACGCCCAGAGTCCGCGTACTTGTTCCAGCAGCGCGTGACCAATGGGCGTAAACGCAAGGACGCGCAGGCGGTTGCCCTCGAGGAAAAAGCCGAGCGAGGGATCGACGCAACCCATCGATTCCCGTCGATAGAGCCCTTCGGCCTCCACATCGCAGCCCATCCATGCACCCAGTCGCTCATCCAGAGACTTGATCAACGTCTCCTGTGCATCGGGCTCAGCGTTCGAAACGGCGCGTTCGACGCGGATCATCGGCGATTCAACAAGTAGTGGGTTAGGAGGACGATGCCATTGGCTCAGAGACGTTCGGTCTCGCCCTGGCGCGGCTGCCAGACCATCAGGCGCTTCTCGGTGAGGGTGACCATGAAATCGAGTACCAGCGCAAAAGCGGTGAGCACGAGGATTCCCGCGAATACCGTGTTGATATCGAACGTGCCTTCCGCCTGCAGGATGAGGTAGCCCACGCCGCGCGACGAACCCAGGTATTCCCCCACCACTGCGCCGACGAAAGCCAGGCCGACGGAATTGTGCAGGCTGGCGAAGACCCAGCTCATTGCGCTCGGCACATAGACATGCCGAAGCAGTTGGTTGCGGCTCGCGCCAAGGATTCGCGCGTTCGCCAGCACCGTCGGGCTCACCTCGCGCACGCCCTGGTAAACGTTGAAGAAGACAATGAAGAACACGAGCGTCACGCCCAATGCCACCTTGGATGCGATGTCGAGCCCGAACCACACGCTGAAAATCGGCGCGAGGATCACGCGAGGCATGGCGTTGAGCGCCTTGATATACGGGTCGCACAACGCCGACGCAATCGGATTGAGTGCAAGCCACAGCCCGATCACCAGTCCCGACACGGTCCCGATCACGAACGCAAGGATCGTCTCCCACAAGGTGACCCAGAGGTGGGGATAGATGTCCCCGGTGGAGAACCACTCCCAGATGCGCGCAAAAACCTTGAGCGGCTCGCCGAAAAAGAAGGCGGCCTTGCTCGCATCCTCGAAGTAAAACGGCGGAAGGATGCCCGGCACCGTGAGCACGTGCCACATCACGAAAAATGCAACGAGCATCAGGATCTGCCAGATGTACAGGTTCCCGTGCTGGGGGCGCGCCCGCGCCCAAAGCCCGCTACTGGATGCGGGTTCGCGCATAGCCTTTGAGCACTTCGTCCTTCATTGCATGCCAGATTTTCGTGTGCAGCTCGATGAAGCGCGGCGTCAGTCGGATCTCGGCCACGTCGCGGGGCCGCGGAAGGTCGATCGTGAACTCGCCGATCGGGTGGGTTTCAGGCCCCGCGGACAGCACGACGACCCTGTCCGACAGCGAAATCGCCTCTTCGATGTCATGTGTGATGAAGACCACCGACTTGCGGTCGGCCGACCAGAGCTCGAGCAGTTCGTTCTCCATGAGCTGGCGCGTCTGGATGTCCAGCGCCGAAAAAGGCTCGTCCATGAGGATGATCTGCGGATCCAGGATCAGCGTCTGCGCAAGCGCTACGCGCCTGCGCATCCCGCCGGAAAGCTGGTGCGGGTAGCGATGCCCGTGCCCGGCGAGGCCGACGCGGGCCAGCCAGTCTTGCGCGCGGCGCACAGCCTCTTCACGCGGCACGCCGCGGAACTCGAGACCCGCGGTGACATTGTCCAGGCCCGTGCGCCATGGCATCAGCGCTTCGGTCTGGAAGAGGTATCCGGCCTGCCGGTTGAGGCCCTCCAGCGGCTCGCCAAAGACTTTCACGGTGCCCGCAGACGGTTCCAGGAGACCGACCGCAACGTTCAGCAGCGTCGACTTGCCGCACCCGGTCGGGCCAACGACGGACACGAACTCGCCGGGCGCGACGACCAGCGTCGCGTCCTTGACGGCCGTGTAACGGGTGTCGTTCGAGTCACGCGCGACGAACGTGACCGTGATGTTCTCCAGCGCGAGCGCCGGCGCTCCCACCGAGGCCATGCGCCCCCCCTACTTCTTCTTTGCGTACTTCGCGAGCGCCTTCTTCGCGAACTCGTTCGTGTAGGTCTCGCCCAGCTTGATCTTGGAGGGGTCGATCTTCGGGTTGAAGGAGGCCAGCGCCTTCAACGTGGTTTTCGCGCCGGCCTCGCTGAACAGCCCGTCCCTGGAGTACGCGGTTTTGACGTTGTTGAACGCGAAGAGGTACATGGCCTTGTTTCCAAGGAGGTAGTCCTCAGGCACGGTCGCGAGCACCTGCTGCGGCGAGGCGTCCTGCAGCCAGAGCAACGCGCGCACCATCGCGTTGGTCATCGCCTGGACGGTCCTGGGATTCTTTTTCACGAAATCGACCGGCGCATACAGGCTTGCGGCCGGCATCGGTCCGCCGAACAGCTTTTCGGTGCCTTCCGGCGTGCGCGTCTCGGCGATGATCTTGATCTTGCCTTCCTTCTCGAGGATGGTCATCGCCGGATCCGTTTGCGACACGACGTCGACCCGGCCTTGGTCGACCGCGGCAATCACGGTCGATCCCGCCCCAATCCCGATGATCGAAACGTCGGAGGGCTTGAGTCCGCCCTTGGCGAGGAGGAAGTTCGCCACCATGTTGGTGCTGGAGCCCGGCGCGCTTACGCCGACCTTGAGGCCCTTGAGGTCCTTGGGCGACTTGTAGGACGCCGCCTTCGACGTAACGATGCCCACGGAGATCTGCGGCGCCGAACCCGAGAGCACGAACGCAGTGAAATGCTGCCCGTTGGACTGCATGTTGATCGTGTGCTCGTAGGCGCCTGAAACCACGTCTGCGCTGCCCCCGACGACAGCCTGCAGCGAGCGGGCGCCGCCCGGGAAATCGCTGATCCGCAGGGTGAGACCTTCGTCCTTGAAATATCCGAGCCGCTCGGCAAGCGTGAGCGGCAGGTAATAGAGCGCGGACTTGCCGCCGATGGCAATGTGGACGTCCGGCTTTTCCAACTGCGCGGATGAATTCGACGACAGCACGAGTGCCGCGGCCGCAAGGATCGAGCCAAAGACCGACTTCATTATTTGTGCCCTCCGTTTTATGGCGCCATTCTACAGCGGGCGCCTTTCCATCAATGCCTGCGAGAGCGTGCCGGCGTCGACATATTCGAGCTCCCCTCCCAGCGGTACGCCCCGCGCGATGCGGCTCACGCGCACGCCGCGGGTGCGCAGCATCTCGGCAATGTAGTGCGCGGTCGCTTCGCCTTCGTTCGTGAAATTGGTGGCGAGGATGACCTCCTGCACGGTGCCGTCGGTTGCGCGCGCGAGCAGCCTGTCGAGGCCGATGTCGCGCGGACCCACCCCGTCGAGCGGCGAAAGCCGTCCCATGAGCACGAAATACATGCCGGAGAACGAGGACGTTTGCTCGACCATCGCCAGGTCGGCCGGCGTTTCGACCACGCAAAGGACGGTCGCGTCACGGCGCGCCGAGGCGCACAGCGAGCAGGTCTCGCCTTCGGTGAAATTGTTGCACCTTGCGCAATGGCGCACGGTTGCCAGCGCGTGCTTCAACGACACTGCGAGCTGGTCGGCGCCCGCGCGATCGCGTTGCAGCAACTGGTACGCCATGCGCTGGGCCGACTTGGGCCCGACGCCCGGCAGCACCCGAAGCGCTTCTACCAGGCGCTCGAGGCCCTCGGAGGTTGGGACGGGGTCCCTGCGCACGCTGGGGGTCTCAGAACGGCAGCTTCATGCCGGCCGGCAGCCCCATGCCGGCGGTGACGCTGCTCATCTTCTCGGCAATCTTCGCCTCGACCCGGCGTGCCGCATCGTTGAACGCCGCCGCGACGAGGTCCTCCAGCATTTCCTTGTCGTCGCCGACCAGGGAGGGATCGATCGCCACGCGCTTCACGTCGTACTTGCACGTCATCTGGACCTTGACCATCCCCGCGCCGGACTGCCCTTCGACTTCGAGCTGGGAGAGCTGGTCCTGCATCTTCTGCATGTTTTCCTGCATGGCCTGCGCCTGCTTCATCAGCTGGCCGATATTGCCTCTCATGACTGCCTCCTGAGACCCTTGCGGGTCGCCTGTTACGGTGATCCCTTGGGGGTGGCGTGAATGCTGTTGTCGATCACGGTCGCATCGAAAATGTCGACCAGGTCGCGCACGAACGGGTCGCCTTTCACCGCATCGACCGCCTTTGCCTGGCGCGCCGAACGCTCGCCCTGCTCCAGCGCGGAGACCGATGCACCCTGCACCTCGCCCACCGCGACCTTCAGCGTGATCGTTCCGCCAAAACGCTCCGCGAGCACGGCCTTGAGCTTGTCGACATAGCTCTTGTCGGCGAGGTAGGCCATCGCCTTGGGGATCGCCAGTTCGAACTGGCCCGAATCGTGGCGCTTCAGTTCCGAATTGTCGGCCAGCAGCTTTGCAGCGCCGCCAAGCTTGAGGTCGCGCACCAGGCCAACCCAGTCACCCTCGAACGGCACGCTCGATTTCATCTGCGGTTGCACATCAGGCTTCGACGCGGTGCCCGGTGCAGCTTTCGGTTCCGCAACAGGCCGCGCCGGGCGCTTTTCCGGCAATGACAGCGAGCCTGCGGGCGACAGCGCAGCGCCTTCGGGCCTGAACGCGAGCATGCGCAACAGCGTCATTAGAAAGCCTGAGTGCTCGTCGGGCGCCAGCGGGAGATCCTGGCGGCCCTGCACGGCGATCTGGTAATAGAGCTGGATCTCGTCCGGCGCAAAGCGCTGCGCAAAACCCACCACCCTTTCGCGCTCAGGCAAATCCTCGTCGAGCGCTTCGGGCATGGCGCTGGCCACCGCGATGCGCAGGAGCAGGCTGGCCAGGTCGGCGAGCGCCGCGTCGAACGACAGGCTGCGCGACAGCATTTCATCGGCGAGAGCCATCAGCGCCGGGCCGTCCCCGGCCGCTAGCGCGTCCAGCGCGCGCAACAGGTAGGTTTCGTCCACTGCGCCAAGCATCTCGCGCACATTCACCGCAGTGACCTTGCCTGCGCCATGCGCAATGGCCTGGTCCAGCAACGACAACCCATCGCGCATGCTGCCCGATGCCGCCCGGGCCAACGGGGGCAGCGCCTCGCGCTCGAATTCGACCTTCTCGGCCTCGAGCAGGCGGGCGAGGTGCTCGGTAATCGCGCCTTGCGGCATCTGCTTGAGGTTGAACTGCAGGCACCGGCTAAGCACCGTGACCGGGATCTTCTGCGGATCGGTCGTCGCGAGGATGAACTTGAGGTGCTCCGGCGGCTCTTCCAGAGTCTTCAGCATCGCGTTGAACGCCGAGGTCGAGAGCATGTGCACTTCGTCGATCACGTAAACCTTGAACCGCCCGCGGGACGGCGCATATTGCGCGGTCTCCAGCAGCTGCCTCATTTCGTCGACCTTGGTGTTCGTCGCCGCGTCCACTTCGAGCAAGTCGACGAAACGGCCGCCGTCGATCTCCAGGCACGCACTGCATTTACCGCAAGGCTCCGGGGTGATGCCGGTCTCGCAGTTGAGGCATTTGGCGAGAATGCGCGCAATGGTGGTCTTGCCCACGCCGCGGGTGCCGGTGAACAGGTAAGCGTGATGCAGGCGCTGCTTCTCGAGCGCGTGGCGCAATGCCTTGACGACATGCTCCTGCCCGACCAGCGTGGCAAAACTCCTAGGCCGGTATTTGCGCGCCAGAACGAGATAAGTCATGCGCGAATTCTACAGTCTGCGGGGAGGGGGCCGAAGAGGGAGGGTCGTTTCGACCCTCCCTCTTCGCTTCTCGTTGGTGGCGAGCCTTGTCCCCGGCACTTGCGGTATGTAGCTGTGGCTGCTTCCTTCCGGACCTGACCAGGTTCACCACGCCGCAATGCGGGGGGGCCCGCCGTTGAAGCCGGATTGTAATCTACCGCATTGAGGTTTGCGGCGGCCTCCCCCATCATCGGGCATGGAACCCTCAGACAGCATCCGTCGTCTCGGTTTTGCGCGCTGGTACGAGCGCCGCCTGATCGAAGGCCATGCCTGGTTCGTTTCCGGATTCATCTGCATGGTCGCCATCGCGGCCTGCGTGGAGGAACTCAGCTTCCGCGGCTCGGCGCTCCGGCTGCTGGCGTATGTCGTCGTCGCCCTGTCTGCGGGCGCCATCGGGATTTACGGCATGGTCCGCTATCACGAGATCCTTGCGGAGGCGGAAACCCTCGGCGAGCACGCGACCTGCCGCGCGTGCGGCGCCTATGCCCGGTTCCAGCTGATCTCGCCGTCGCACGTTCGCTGCCGCAAATGCGGCAACGAATGGCGCCTGATCGGGCCCCATTGAGCGAAGCGGAAATACTGCCATTTTCGGGGTGACCTCCGCGTGGATAGCGGGTTTCAGGGGGAAATGCTGCCAATGGTCGATAACGGCTGAGTCGTTGTCGCGCCTTAGTTCCAGGCCAGGAACCCGCTGGTCAGCAGCGCCAGCAGCATGACCATCAT
>CAZZDV010000132.1:7819-10718 GCA_964652785.1 uncultured Bordetella sp. | reverse complement strand
CGCCTAGCCGGGCCGCCGCGGGCACCACTGCCCGAGCAGCTCGGCCTTGCGCTCCGCGGTGGCCTTCCATGCCGGATCGGCCGCCGCGAACCTGTACCACTGCATCGCGACGTTGAGGTCCGGTGGCGTCGCCACGCACTCGGCCATGAGCCCGAGGTAATACTGGATGTCGGCCGCCCCTGTTGCGGCCCTGGCCTCGAGGGTCGCGCGCAGTTTGGAGGCGGCAGGCGCGTCCTGCTGCTCGACGATCGAATTGAGCATCGCCGACAGCCCGCGCCCGGCCGTGGAGCGCAGGCGCATCGAAGTCTCGTCCTCGCCGCCCGAGCGGTCGATTACCCTGAGATAGGCGCCGACCGCTGCCGCGCGATCCTGCGGCAGCGCGCGTCCGTAGCCGATCGCGAACGCGACATCGAGCATCGCGGGCCGGTCGCCGTGCAGCGCCAGGATCTGGCCGTCGTCGATCCAGCGCGCGGCCTCCTGCGGCTGGTCGCCCTGGCCCTTGCTCCACCACGTCGACTTGGCCACCGTCTGCTTGACCTCGTCGTAGCGGTTCTCAAAGACATCGATGCGCTTGGCTGCGGGCTGGTTGCCCGCCCTGGCGAGATCCATGAGCCGGCTGAGGGCGCGCGAGCGCTCGGGGAGGTCGGCCGAGGCCAGCGCATCATCGTTCGCGGCCGCGAGTTGCCCGGCATCCGAAGGCAGCTCGCGCGGTGCGCCGACCGCCGGCTTCGCGGGCGCGGCAACCGCTGCTTGCGCCGCCGGCTCGTCCACGGGTTTCTGCGATTGCTTGCGCACCATCCATGCGCCTGCGGTCGCAAATGCGATCGCGAGCGCAACCGCGGCGCCCGTCACCAGCCCGAGCCCGACGCGCGAGCGCTTGCCCAGCGGCGCCGGTGCCGGCGTGACCGGCCGCGCCACCGGCGTCGGCAGCGGCAAGGCCACCGGCGTGAGCGGCGTCTGGCGGCCAGAGATGTGCCCATGCGCCATTTCGTCGCCGGTCCACTCGCCGTCGACGATGAACTGCGGATCGGCCGCGGCGCCGGTCAACCCCAGCAGCTGGTCGACGCGCTCGATCAGCACGTCATGCGGCATCGGGGACGCGGCCACGGGCGAATCGTAGGCCTTGAGCTTCTGCACCAGCGCGAGGATGTCGCCGATGAGCTCCCCGTTGTCTCGCCGCGACGGGCACTCCAGGCCCGCGGCCGCGATCTTCTCGGCAATGTAACCGAGGCTGAAGAGGTCGACGCGATAGTCGAGCTGCTGCACGGCGTTCGGCGAGCCGCTCTTGCGGTCGGCATGCAGCGCCGAGATCAACAGCTCCGACTGGTACGGCAGCCGCTCGGCCGGGTCGATCACGAGCACCTGCGTCAACGGGATCGAGTGCGCGATCGAGAACGCGAAGTCGATGAGCTTGAGCCGGTCGAAATCGAGATGCACCTGCGCTCCCTCGCCGGGGAGAGGATTGGGCGAGTAAGCGATGCAGATATTGTCTTCCTTGATGTCGCAATGGACGATGCGGTGCTCGTGAATCTCCTTGAGCGCCACGAGGCAGCCGCGCACGAGGCGCAGAAAAACATCCGCGCGCTGGAAGGGATGGCTCAGCGTGGCCGTATCAGGATAGCGCGCCTTCACGCGCAGCCAGTTGGCGATCGTGATGCCCGCGTCGCAGGTGAGCACCTGCTTGGCCGCGTCGTTCTCCGAGATCAGGTGGCGCGCCTGCACCACGTGGGTGAACTGGCTTTGCTTCTTGAGGAACTCGCGCAGGAAGTAGTTCTCGCGCTCGGCCCAGTAGCGGTAGTCGTACTTGTGGCCGCGGCGGTCCTGGAATTCCTTGAACACCTTGGAGAACATCACCGGCTGCGTGTCCAGGCGCTCGACCCGGACGTGGGCGCAGTCGACGATCGTCTTCGCGCCGGTGTCGAACACCTCGCTCTTCGCCAGCGCGGGCGCGGGCGCGAGCCTGGGCTCGATCCAGCGGCCCGGCGCTTCGTCGACGGCGGGAACCTTGCGCTTGAGGGAGAGAATGGACATGTCAGTCGATCCTTGCGACGCGAAAGCCGATGCGCTGGTCGCGGTAGTTGCCGTTCACTGAAGAGCGCGCGGCGGAACGGATCGAGTGCGCCGTGCCCTGCCACGCGCCGCCACGCACGATCGGGCCTTCGCGCGACGTGCAGTCATACGAACAATCCTCGACCCACTCCCAGACGTTGCCGTGCATGTCGAACAGGCCAAACGGGTTCGGCGTGAAGCTGCCCACCGGCGCCGGGCGGCGGCCGTCCCAGCGCGAGCCGCAGTCGTTGCAGTTCGCCGCGCCCGGGCGCGTGTCGTTGCCCCACCAGTAGCGCGCGTCCGTGCCCGCGCGGGCCCCGTATTCCCATTCGGCCTCGGTGAGCAGCCGATAGCTCTTGCCGGTCTTGCGCGAAAGCCACGCCGCGTATTCGCGGGCTTCGTGCCACGCGACGTCGATCACCGGCTGGCGGCCTCGGCCCCAGCCCGAATCGCGCGGATTGCGGCGGCACGCGCCGACCGCAACGCACGCATCCCACTCGGCGAACGTGACCTCGAAGCGGCCGACGGCGAGCGGGTAGTCGATCGTAGCGACCGGGCGTTGGCCGGTGGCCTCGCCCATCATCGATTCGCCCTGCGGCAGCCACACGAGCTCGGGACATTCGGCGCAGTCGCGGAACACCACACCGACGCGTAACGACGGGCGCGGGCGGCCGTCGCGCGAGGCGAGGAGCTTGTTGGCCGCAAGGTCCGTGGCGGCCTGCCGGGCGGCGGCCCTGCGAGCCGAGTCGCGCGCCGCGGCTTCGCGGTTCTCCGCTTCTCGTGCTGCGTCCCTCGCGGCGGCTTCCTTCACCGCGGCTTCGCGGGCGGCGGCTTCCCTGAGCGCGGCTTC
>CAZZDV010000132.1:5917-7719 GCA_964652785.1 uncultured Bordetella sp. | reverse complement strand
CTGAGCGCGGCTTCGCGTGCCGCATTCTCGCGGGCAGTGGCTTGCCTGGCCGCGGCCTCGCGCGCTTGCTGGTGCGCGGCAAGCTCGCGCGCAGCGTCTTCGCGTAGGGCCAGCTCGCGCGCGATGGCTTCGCGCTCGGTTGCGATGCGCTCGTTGGTCGCCTTGGCCGCCGCGGCGCGGACCGCTGCCTGCCTTGCGGCCGCGGCCTTGCGGATCGCCTGTTTCGCGGCTTCCTGCGCTGCGGCTTCCTGACGCGCGCGCTCGGCCGCCCGCGCAGTAGCTTCCCTCGCGGCTGCGACTTTCGCCTCGCGCGCCGCGGTTTCACGCGTCGCTGCATCCTGGCGCGCGCGCTCGGCGGCACGGGCGGCTGCGCGTGCGCGCTTGCGCTGGTCGTCATCCGCCCGGGCGCGCTCGAGCGCCTCCGGTCGCTGGCGTTCGGGCTTGGCGTTTGCGCCCTCCGGTTGCGGCGCCTGCTTCGCCTTGGGTGCGGGCGGCGGCGCGGGGGCCTCGGTCGGGTCGATGATCGAGCGCGTTTCCGCGAAGGCGATCTGCGCCCCCGCCAGCAGGCTCACCAACAGCAGCGCAACTACTGCGCAGCCATAGATCCAGCGTGAGAACAGCCAAGGCTGGCGCATGACGAGCAGCGCGCTTGCATCGTCCTGGCTGCCGTTGGTTTGGGCGGTGCGCACCAGCGCATCGCAGATTCCTTCGAGCGACTGGCGGCGCGCAAGGCCGCTCGAGACGATCTGGGTGATCTGCTCATCCGGCACGTACTTGTGCACCCCATCCGAACAAAAGAGGAGCAGGTCGCGTTTGCGGATCTGCGCCTTGATGACCGGGGGGGTGCCGACTGCACCGGCGCCGACCATGCGGGCGGGATCGTCCGGCTTGCCGTTGGGCGGGGGCTGCTGCGAGAGGCTCGCGTAGGTCTGGTCGACCGTGAGCTGTTGGATCGAATACATCATGCGGCCGGGCTTGAGCTGGTAGACCCGGCAATCGCCCACGTTGAGCACGTACGCGGTGCTCTGCGACGGGAACCACGCGGCGGCGAGTGTCGCCGCGCCCGCCTGGTCGGTGCGTCGCGCGATGGCCTCGCGCACTTCGGCATCCGCGCGAGAGAGCCATTCGACGAGGCGCGAAGGCTGCGCCCATGTTTCCTTCGGCGCCTTGGCGCAGTGGCTGAGGAGCACGCTGCTGGCGATCTCGCCATGCGCGCCGCCGCCGACGCCATCGGCCACGCCGCAGAAATCGGGGCGGTTGGCCGAGGGCACGTGGATGCAGCAATCCTCGTTGCGCGAATGCGAACTGCCGGTGACCGAGGCGTACGCCGCCGTCAGGCCGCCCTGCCATCGCCGGTCGGTTTCAGGCAGCGGCGCCCGGGCGGAGGGAGCAGAGGCGGGCGTGGAGGCCGCGGTGTCCGGCCTGAAAACGGGCGTTTCGGTGTTCAACTCTCTTCCTCCACTGGGCGCAGCGTGAGGCGCACGGGCGGGGAGCTCGCCCACTTTTCGCCGAGGATGATTTCCTGGCCGAAGCGCCAAGTGAAGCGCTCGGGCAGGCTCTCGTGGCCGGAGGTGGTGCCGTTCTTAGAGACGGCGCGGTTCAGCGTCAGCGCGCCGGTCGCGTCGAGAGCTTCGATGACGAGGTGCTCGCGTGACACGCCCTGGTTGGCATCGGGCACGACATAGTCCTGCGCCGAGCCGCGGCCGATCGTGTAGGGCACGGTGAGCACGTCGCGACGCGGGCTGCCGCTTGCATCGACGATCGAGATCACCGCGAGCGGCGGCTTCTTGGCAGGCGCGAGC
>CAZZDV010000132.1:0-5817 GCA_964652785.1 uncultured Bordetella sp. | reverse complement strand
GCGGCGCCCGACGACACGACCAGCGGCACCACCGGCGTGGCGCGCGAAGGCGCGATCGGCGTGGGCGCGACGCCGCCCGGGGCCGCGGTCTTGCGCATGATCTGCGCGCGGATCGACGGATAGCGGTCGTAGTCCGCTTCGCCGCGATCGCGGCCGAAGCTGATCACCGCGCCATTGGCCAGCGCAACGCGCGCACCGTGGCGAAGCTTCTCCCCGTCGACCCACGTGCCGTTGGTCGAGTGGTCCACCAGCCAGAGCTGGCGGGCTTCCCAGTGCAGCGTGCAGTGGCGCGCCGAGACGTAGTAGCCGCTGATCTCGACGTCGGCTTCGGCCGAAGTCCCGAGCACCGCCGGGTAAGAGTCGACTTCGATGACGCGCGTGCCGGCCCAGCTGCCCGCATCGGGCGCCTTGTTGTCCTGCACCGAAAGCTTGAGCGAGGGGCCGGGCGCGCGGATTTCTTCCGTGCGCGTGTCGGGCGTTTCGGTCGCGTCGTTGGCCGGGGCCGAAGCGGCGGCGACGACGACCGGCTTTTCCTTCCGCGCTTCCCAGCGGCCGTGCAGGATCACGCGATAGGGCGGGATCACCGACTGGTTGAGGGCTTCATCGTAGGGATCGGTCTCGGCCAGTTGCGCGGCCGCGAACTCCCGGTCCAGCCCGAGGAACTGGTCGACGCTGACATGCCGGCCGACTGCGCCGCCGAGGAGCTTCTTCACCCAGTACACGCGCGACTCGGGCGAGAACTCGTGCATGAACTGGTCGAGCTCGGCCTCGCCCTGCTGGTCGGGCGCGATCTCGATGTAGTGCAAGACGAACACCTCGTTCGGCCCGATCTCAAGGTGCGAGACGAGGTCGTCGCGCAGGAAGGCATTGACGCGGCGCTCGACTGCGTTGCGGATCGGCGCGTAGCGCGTACTGGTCGAGCGCACCGGCTCTTGCGCGCCGTGCGTTCCGTCGCCCGCGGCGCCGATGTCGGTGCGCTCGAAAGCGGTGCTGATGCGGCTCCATAGTCCACTCATGCTGGCCTCCTGTATTCGATTTCGATCTTGTGCGACGGCGAGTCGGTGCCCTTGAATTCGATGACGCAGCCGGGGATGCCCGAGACGGCGGCCTTGAACTCGCGCACATGCGGCTGCAGGCGCGCCTGCGGCACCAGCGTGCGCGAGATGAAAATGCGCACCGTCGCCGGCTCGCGCCGCCTGGCGAGGAACCACAAGTCGACGAAATCTTTCATCTCGACCAGCACGCCCGGCCAGGGCGCGGAAAAGCTTTCGACTTCGGCGTTCATGTCTTGCCCGAGGGAGGAATAGAGGCGGGAGCAGGGACGGGGTTGGGCAGGCGCAGGCGGGCCATGATGCGGATGGCCATCTCCGCGCTGATATTGGCTTCCTTGTCGCCGGGCGACTGAACCTTGCCGGCCTTGGGGCCGCTGCGGTACCAGTTGCGCTCGGTGAGCACCGCGATCGCCTTGTTGTAGCCGGGTTTCGAATCGTCGGTGCGGAACATCGCGACGTACCACTTGTAGGGCAGCTCGTGGTTGCACGAAGCGACTGTGTCGGCACGCTCGCTGCGCGTGCTGCCGGCCGGGAGCACCGCGCACTTCTCGCGGATCTCCTTGAGCGTGAGGTCGTCGTTGCCATAGGGCGGCGTGCCGGTCTTGCCCGCGATCCAGTCGATCTGGTTGCAGGCGGCCGCGTCGAACACGCGCAGGCATGCGCTATGCGCCGTGCCGCCGCGGGACCCCGCGGGCATTCCGTAACCCTTGTGCGACACGAGTCCCTGCACGATGAGCGCCGCGTCGGCCTGCGGAAGCTCGATCTTCACCGGATCGGTGAGATGGAACTGGTGCGCCGCAAGCTCGAAGGTTTTCGCCTGCGCATTCGAAATGCGATCGACCAGGTAAGGCAGGCGCACCGCTTCCTGGCCGTTCGCAGCGGCGCCAAGGCGCGCGAGCATGCCCGCGGCGCCCACGGGCGTCGTGCGCGCGTTGCCCTGGCCCCAGCCTTCCGATTCGAGGTACACGATGCGGCGGTTGTGGCACTTCCTCCAGCCTTTCTTCTCCGCGGTGCCTTTGTAGAAGTCGCCGCGCGCGCAGGCTGCGGCCACCGCCGGATCGAAACGAAAGTCGCTGATCATCTGCATGTCGGCGAGGCGCTTGTCCGAGGCCGGCTCGACGAGCAGGCGCCCGTAGAGGACGGAAGCACCCAGCGGAGGGCGCATGGAATCCGTGCGCACGCGCCCGCTGTCGGCATGACCGAACAATACGTTCAGCCGCCCGCAGCGAAAGGACGCTTCGTCGCAGCCCTGATCCCAGCCGAACTGCACCGCGGCCTTCTGGATCTGGGCCGGGCGCTCGCAGTTGGTAAAGCCCTTGTCGGCGCAGAACATGCGGTTCAGGAAGGCGATCGAATCGGAGCTCTTCAGCTCGTCCTGCAGGCGCACGAACCCGGCGCTGGAGAGTTTTTCACTTGTCACCTTGGTCCGGTACTTCGCGTCGCGCAGGAACCCCGCGGCCATGATCGGCTTGATGATCGAGCCCGGCAGCGCATCGGTATAGAGCGCGTGGTTCAGCAGCCGGTCGGGCTCGTAGTGCGGCACGGTCGGCAGCTGCGGGCAGTCGCGCGCGTTGCGGCCCGGGCCGTCGTACTCCTGCCGGTAGCAGTCAGAGTGCGCGCTTCCGAGCGCCTCGATCCTGCCGCTCGGGATGTCGATGAGCGCAACGGCCGCCATGCGCACCGCGGCCTTCTCGTACATGAGCTTGGTGAGCTCGCCGAACACTTTGTCCTTGTCGAGCCCGAGCCTCTGGCAGGCAGCCACATCGCCCGAGTAGCAGGCGCTCGTGTCCTGCACGACCTGCTGCGTCGCGGGATCGATGGTGAGATGCACGTTGAAGCCCGCATCCACCCGGTGCTTCAAGCGCTCGAGCTGGTTCGGGCCGTGCGAAGCGGCAACCGGCTTGTTCGCCAGGCCCGGAATCGTCTTGAGCTCGCTGGCATCGACTGGCAGCTCCGTGTAGGCGCGGAAGAGGTCCTTCCACGGCAGGCGGATGTTGTTCAGATCCTCGAGGATCACGTCCAGAGAATCCGGCGGGGCGAAGGATGAAATGCGGTCCGCCGCGCCGCGTTTCGCGGGGATCGAGTTCGCATCGAAGGCCGTGCGCATGAGCACGCCGCTCACGTTCTTCTCGGTGATTTCGCGCGGGCGCATGGCGAGGCACGACAGGCGGTTGCTTTGCCGCTTGTCGGTCACGTAGAGCAGCGGCGAGCCGCCGGTGCCGCCGTAGTAGATGCAGCCCGGCACGCCGGACCAGGGATTGCGCTGCTCCAGCACGCGCGCGGGGACCTTGATCGACTGCCCGGGCGCGAAGTTCGCGGCAGCCACCTTCCTTGGGGTCAGCTCGCGCCAGGCAAAAAGGCCGAGCAGCCGCCCGTCTCGCGCGGCGACCTGGCGCGCCGCGCCGAGCGCGTCCTTGCACGTAACGGACCCACTGCGGATGCCTTCGGTCCAGCGCTCGACATCCACCACGTAGCGCGCGCTTAGTACACCATCCCTGGCGCCCTCGTGGGTCTTCTGCTTGTCGCCGGCCATCTCCTCGAGGCGCGTGTTGATCGTGCGCAGGTAGCAGGCCAGTTCTTCCGCGGGCGTCGCACCGGCGCATGGGTTGTTGCCGCGCCTTGCGGTGGCCGCCCTCCCGCGCGGCTTGAGCGAGTCCTCGCAGAATGCGAACTGGCTGCGGACCGTATCGGCGGAGGGGCTTTCGTAATTGCTCACCGAGCCGAGCGGCACGATCGCGTGCTCGAAGGTGCGAAGGGCTTTCAGCCGCTGCGAATCGAGGTACACGCCCTGCATCGGGCGCTCGATCAGCGACTTGCCGGCCCAGAGGAATACGCCCAAAGATGCCGCGATCAGGATGAACACCGCGAGCGCGCGCTGCAGCAACGACGCGCGTTGCTCTTGCGCTTTCATGCGTACCTGCGCGGCAGGCTGATCGCGAGGCCGAGGAAGAACGTGTTCGCCAGCAGCGACCACGCGCCGAAGCTCGCGAAGGGGAAGGTGATGCCGGTGAGCGGCAGCCAGCCGAGGTTGCCGGCCACCGTGATCATGAGCTGCGCCAGCGTGAGGCCGACCCAGCACACCGAGATCCACGACAGCCACGCCTGCTGCGTTGCCTCAGGCGAAGACAGCGTGACGATGCCTCGCGTTGCGCGGCTGTGATGCACCACCAGCCGGACCAGCCACATGGCGAGCAGCGCGACGAGCAGGAGCGCCGCCACCTTGCCGTACACGCCGGCGAAGGCGGTAAAGATGTAGTCGCTCTGCACCTGGCGCGGCAACGCGCAGCCGGCACCGGCGTTCTCGCCGCACCAGGGCACCGAGCCCAGGCCGTAGCCTTCGGCCGGCGCGGATTCCTGGAACCACGTGATGATCGCGAGCTGGTCGTTGGTCGCGGTGAACGGGTTCCTCACCGTGGCCAGACGCTCGGCGATGCGCGCGAGCGGCGCGGGCAGCGAGTAGAGCGCATAGGTGATGCCGTACACCCACGCTCCGGCGACCAGCACGCCCACGGTTGCGCCCAGCCAGCGCTTGAAGCCCGCGAGGTCGAAGAAAGCGAAGGCGAACGCGGTGCCGAGGAAGATCGATGCGCTGTAGAGCATGACGAAGAGCGGCCCGAAATCGTCGGTCAGCACGAGCCCGATCACCGGCACCGCCAGCACGAACGCGAGCGGCGCGAGGAAGACGAGGCCGTTCATGACGCCCATGCCGCGCATGCGGCCCGCGCCCCCGCCGCCGGTCAGCGCCAGCGCCGACTCGCCGCGCACGAGGAAGAACCACGACGCGCCTAACACCAGCCAGAGCCGGAAGATCTCCGAGGTGAGCTGGGTCTGGCTTTGCCTGGTCACGCTTGCCGCGCCGAGCACGACCGCCGCACCCGCGATGTACGCAAGCCACGGCAGGTAGCGCCGCAGGCCCGCGCCGCGCGGACGCGTGATCAGCAGGAAGGCGCCGAACCAGCGACCGAGCCGGTCGGCGAGCGCCATGCGCATCGGCGCGATCATCGTCAACAGCACGAATGCCGCGAACACATAGACCTGCTGGTAGAGAGCGTGGAAGCGGTTGACGTAGTGGCCGGTCGCCGAAAGGTCGAGCAGCAGCCACCAGCCCATGCCGGTGAACAGCACGAAGCCCGCGTAGCCCATGCGGGAGGAGGGCGTCTGCCGCTGCCGCGGCGTCGTCTTGCCGGCCGGCCGGATCATCACGCCGAGCAGCATCAGGAGGACGCAGGCGCTCGCCAGCATCTGGAAGACCTCCGGCCCCTTGATGCCCAGGCGCAGCAGCGCGGCCGTCTGCGCGGCGCGGTCGCTGATCCACTGCAAGTGGACCTGCGTGAACCAGCCGAGCACCGACCACACGAACATCGCGAAAGGCACGTACACCCAGCCCCGCACGCCCGAGCGGCCGATCTGCAGGAGGAGCAGGCCCGCCGCTGCCCATGCGGCGTAAACCCAGTGCACATTGGCCAGCAGCGATTGCGCGGCAACCGACTTGCCCGCGTTGTTCGCGCTGGAGCGGGCCGTGGAGATGACGGTGGCTGCCGCAGTCACGACTTCGCGCGGCGAGCCCAGTGCGGAGCAGCCCGCGTCGCGCGCTTGCCTCGACCACACGGCGGGTTTCGTCTCGTCCGCGGGCGAGGCGGCGGAAGAAGCGCGCGCCGCGTTGCCATCGAGGATCGCGGCCAGCCCGATCAGCGCATAGGCGCGGTCCGATTCGCTCGCATGCGGGGAGTCGTAGCGGCCTTCGAGGTGGCTCCAGCCGCATTCG
>CAZZDV010000131.1:0-11059 GCA_964652785.1 uncultured Bordetella sp. | reverse complement strand
GCGCAGCCCGCCCCGGCCGCCTGAAATCTTCGGGCACGCTCTGGCGGGTGATCTCGGTCAGGCCAAGCGACTGCAGCCCGGGTTCGAGTTCGAAGGAGCGCAGATTCGTGGAGAAGAGCAGCTCTCCCTGATCGGCGAGGAGGGCATGGCATTGCCGCACCATCGCGGCGTGGTCCCGTTGCACGTCGAGGACACCCTGCATCTTCTTGGAATTGGAAAACGAGGGTGGATCGAGGACGATCAGGTCGAAGCGCTCCGGCCGCGTGCAGGCGGCCTCGAGCCACGCGAGGACGTCGGCGCGCACGAGCCGATGCCGGCCGGGATCGATGCCGTTGAGCGCGAAGTTGCGCGCGGTCCAGGCCTGGTAGGTATTGGAAAGATCGATCGTGAGGGAGGCGCTTGCGCCGGCAACCGCGGCGTAGACCGAAAAGCTGCCGGTGTAGGCGAAGAGGTTGAGGAAATCGACGGTCTCGCGCTTTGCGGTGCGCGCGGCGATGCTCGCGCCGACGAGCGCGCGAGCCGGCCGGTGGTCGAGGAAGAGTCCCGTGTCGAGGTAGGAATCCAAATTGACCTCGAAGCGATGACCGGACTCTTCGACCACCAACGTTTCGGCATCGCCCTCGAGCTTTTCGTACTGCGACGTGCCGCGCTGGCGCTCGCGGCGCTTCAGGTGCAGTTGGGCCGCGGGAATGGCGCAGGCGGCGCAGATCGAATCGCAGATCGCCACCAGCCACGCCGTGTAGTCCTCGTCGCCGCGCTTCCAGCCGGTATCGATCTCCTGCACGTGCAGGTGCACTTCGGCACGCGGCGACACGGTGTCGAACCGGTCGATCGCGAACGGGAACTGGGGCACATCTCGGTCGTAGATCCGAAAGCACGAGATGCCGCGCCGGCGCGCCCACTTCTGCCAGTGGGTAAGGCTCTTGCGCAGGCGGTTGGAAAATGCCGAAACATCCGGTCCTGAAAGCATGGGCGGATTATCGCCAAATGAAAAATGTATCGTTACCGATACACAAATTCACTGCACAGCCGCGCCAGTCCTGGGCCTTCGGAACATAAAGTCGTAAATTTAGACCACCCGGATCATGAATGACGGGGCGTGCCGCGCGCCAGAGGGCTCAGAGGGCCGCCTCAGACTCTGCGTCAAAGTAGTGCAGACGCGACGAATCGAGCGCGAGGCTCAGCCGGTCGTGCATCTTGATCCGCGCCCCCGGATCCAAGCGGGCCACCATGGGAACGCCGCCGATGCGGAAATTGAGCAGGATCTCGTTGCCCAGCGGCTCGACCACGTCGGCTTCCAGATTGAAGCTGTAATCGGCGAGGCTGGCACTGGAATCGGCCGCGTCGGCAAGGCGCATCCCCTCTGGCCGCACGCCGAGCGTGAGCCGCGTGCCGCCGTGCTTGCGGATCCGCCCGGCGGCCTCGGGCGGGACTTTGACGCGCAGGCCTTTGGCCTCCGCCCAGAGCGCTCCGTCCGACTCGCTCACCGAGACGTCGACGAAATTCATCCCCGGCGAGCCCATGAAGCCTGCGACGAATTTGTTGGCCGGATGGCCGTAGAGCTCGAGCGGCTCGCCCACCTGCTGCACCCAGCCGTCCTTCATGACCACCACGCGGTCACCAAGGGTCATCGCCTCGACCTGGTCGTGCGTCACGTAGACCGCGGTCGTCTCCAGCTGTTCGTGCAGGCGCTTGAGTTCGACCCGCATCTGCACACGCAGCTTGGCGTCGAGGTTGGAGAGCGGCTCGTCGAACAGGAACACCTGCGGGTGGCGGACGATGGCGCGGCCGACGGCGACTCTCTGGCGCTGGCCGCCCGAGAGCTGGCGGGGTTTGCGTTCGAGGAGCGCCTCGATACCCAGGATCCCGGCCGCTTCTTTCACGCGCTTGTCGATCTCGCCGCTAGCGTAGCCGCGCATCTGCAGGCCGAAGGCCATGTTGCCGAAAACCGTCTTGTGCGGATAGAGCGCGTAATTCTGGAACACCATTGCGATATTGCGGTCCTTGGGCGGCAGGTCGTTCACAACCTGGTCGCCGATCAGGATCGTGCCCGCGGTGACCTCCTCCAGTCCCGCGACCATGCGCAGGGTGGTGGTCTTGCCGCAGCCCGAGGGGCCCACCAGCACCATGAATTCCTTGTCGCGGATTTCGAGACTGACGCCTTTCACCGCGTGAAAGCCGTTCTCGTATTTCTTCTCCAGGTCCCGTATCGTGACTGTAGCCATCTCTGCCCGGCTCCCTATCCCTTGACCGAGCCGGAAAGGCCGGTGACGTAGTACTCGACGAAGAACGAATACACCAGCGCGACGGGTATCGAACCGAGCAGTGCCCCCGCCATCAACTGGCCCCAGAAAAAGATATCCCCACGGATGAGTTCCGACACCACGCCGACGGGCACGGTCTTCAGCTCCGCCGAGGACATGAAGATCAGCGCGTAGATGAACTCGTTCCAGGACAGCGTGAAGGCGAAGATGCCGGCCGAGAGGATCCCCGGCACCGCCACCGGGAAGACTATCCGCACCATGGCGCCGAAGCGCGTCGCGCCATCGATGCGCGCGCACTCCTCGAGCTCCTTCGGGATGGTCTTGAAGTAGCCCATCAGGAGCCAGGTGCAGAACGGGATCAGGAATGTGGGGTAGGTGAGGATCAGCGCCCATGGCGTGTTGCCCAAATGCATGTCGCGGATGATGTCGGCGAGCGGGATGAACAGGAGGGTCTGCGGAACAAGGTAGGTGACGAAGATTGCGGTGCCGAGGAACTCCGAGCCGCGGAACTTCAGGCGCGAAAGCGCGTAGCCCGCGAACATGCCGCAGATGAGCGAAATCACGGTCGAGGCGATCGCGATCAGCATCGTGTTCCACAACCAATGCGGGAACGCAGTGGTCCGCAGCAGGTCCTTGAAGTGCTCCAGGGTCGGCTCGAGGGTCCAGAACGGCGTCGCGCTGGCCTGCCGCCAGGTGCGGTAGAGCTCGCTGTCGGGACGGACTGCGGTCACCGCCATCCAGTAGAACGGAAACAGGGTGAACACGATGAACAGCAGCATCGGTATGTAAAAGAACACCCATTTCTTCCATTTGCGCTCGATCAGCATCGCTTCTAGGCCCCTTCCATGCGCTTCATGAACCGAAGCTGGATCCAGACCACCGCAAACAGCACCGGAAACATGAACAGCGACAACGCGGCGCCTTCGCCGAGCAACCCCGAGGCGACGCCCACCTGGTAGGCGTACGTCGCGATCAGGTGGGTGGAGTTCGCCGGGCCCCCGCCGGTGAGCACGTAGATCAGCTGGAAATCGGAAAACGTCTGGATCACCGAAAACACCACCACCACCAGCGTCACCGGCATCAATAGCGGCCAGGTGACATGCCAGAAGCGGTACCAGCCATTGGCGCCGTCGAGCGCCGCCGCCTCGTGCAGGTCCGGGCTGATGGTCTGCAGTCCGGCGAGCAGCGTGATGGCGAAGAACGGCATGCCGCGCCAGGTGTTGACCAGCACCGCGCACCACATCGCCCAGTCGCCGTCGGACAGGAACGGCAACCGGTCGGTGATCACGCCACTGTGGAACAGCACCCAGTTCATCACGCTGAACGTGGGATCGAACATCCAGCGCCAGGCGAACGCCGAGAGCACGGTAGGGATGATGAAGGGCAACAGCATCGAAGCGCGGACCAGCCGCTTGAAACGGAAGTTCCGGTTCAAGAGCAGCGCCAGCCACATCCCCAGCGCGAACTTGAAGATCGTCGCCCAGAACGTGTAGAAGACGGTGTTCCTGAACGCGTTCTGGAAGATGGTGTCGTTCCAGGCTTTGATGAAGTTGGCAAGGCCGACGAATTCACCCGGGTTGCCCACCCGGATGCTGGTGAGCGAGAACCAGATCGCCATCACGAACGGGTAGGCGATGAACACAACCAGGATGAGCACACCCGGCGCGAGCAGAACCGCCGCGAGCAGCTTTTCGCTCTCGAGCATCCGGACCAGGCGCGAAACCTGGACGCGCTCGCCAGGGAGCGCCCCGCCCGCGGCACTCCCCGCGCCCATCACCACGGGGTCCTTCAAGACCTGACGATCAAGTGTATATCTTCGACAGCTCGCCTGCGGCCCACTTGACCGACTCCTCGGGCTTCATCTTGCCGTTCGCCGCCTGCGCGTACATGTCAACAATAATGTACTTGTTCCATGCCTCGGCGGCCTTCGCGCCCGGCGTGCCGGCAAAGCCCATGGGGCGCCCCTGCTGCGACGCCGTCTTGAACGGCAGCATCACCGGATCCACGTTCCACATGGGATGGTTTTCCCATTGGCGCGTCGGCCCGATGGCGAAGCCTTTCTGCACGACCACCCATTTTTCGTAATTCGCCGGGGTGTGCGCCCAGCGCAGGAACTCCTTGGCCCCTTTTGTGTTCTTCGAATACTTCATCACCATATGCGTGAACGCGGTGTGGTAAGGGTTCTGCCCCTTGGGCCCGGCCGGCAGCGGGGCGTGCAGGATGTCGGTGTGCAGTGGCGCGCCTTTCTCGGTCTTGAACTTGTCCGCGCCGTTCAGCGCTGCCACGTAGATCGAGGCGCCGTTGAGGGTCGCGCAGATGTCACCGGACAGGAACGCCCGGTTGTTATTGCTGTCGTCCCAGGCAAGCCCGCCTTCGTCGTGCGCGTCCTTCCAGAACTGGGTCATGAAGCGCACCGATTCAAGGGTTTCCTTGGAGTCGAGCACCACCTTGCCCTTGGCGTCGACCTCCTGGCCGCCGAAGGACCACATCAGCGGATAGGCGAACGACGGCGCATCGCCGAAGGTGTGGCCAAGCGTCTGGCCGATCGGGCGTTTCATGGCCTTGAGCTTCTTGCCGGCCTCGTGGTAGGCCGCCCAGGTTTTGGGGAATTCCTTGACCCCGATTTCGTCGAACCAGGACTTGCGGTACGCGATCATCGCCGGGACCGTGGCCCACGGCATCGCCACCCACTTCTTGTTGACCGTGCACATCGCCTCCGGCAGGCCGTAGATGCCACCCTGCGCCTTGCCGACTTCCGCGGCGATGTCGCTCACGTCGACACCGCTCGAGGCATAGAGCTGCGGATAGTTGTTGAGCAGCATGATGATGTCTGGCCCGCTGCCCGACTGGATCCCCGCGGTCGCCCGCGCCGGGATGTCGTTGGCGTTCACGGTCTCGACGTTGAGCTTGATGCCGAGCGCCTTTTGGACTTCAGGCACATAGACTTCGCGCAGCACTTTGTCCGCCGCCGGGACAAAATCGTTCCAGCGCAGAATGTGCACCGTATTCGCCTGCGCGAACACCGGCGCACGCTGCGCGCTGAGGATGCCCTCGATCCCGGTCGCCGCGACACCCGCGCCGACCGTCTTCAGAAAAGTTCTGCGTTTCATATCCCCTCCCCGAGAATTTTCGCCGGCCGGTACGGCCGCACCGACGCAATCTGCCTATGGCGCATTGCAATGTCAATTGCTATCTCTGACGATCCCCGCTTGTTGCCATGCAACACTGGAGTTGCGTTGCAGCACTGCTGTGTCAGCGGTCGCGCCAGGTTTCCGGGTTGACCAAGTGCGCCGGGCGGCGGCCCAGGGAGAAGTCCGCAACCCCCTGCAGGCCGCTCGAGGCGATGGCGTGGAAGCATTCGTCGGTCCAGGCGAGGGCATGCGGTGTCACGATCACATTTTCCATGCGCAGCAGCGGATTGGCGGGATCGGCCGGTTCCTGCTCGAACACGTCCAGTCCGGCGCCGGCGATGCGTCCGGCTCGCAACGCGTCGATGAGCGCCGCCTCGTCGACGATCGGACCGCGGGCGACATTGATGAAGTAGGCGGTCGGCTTCATGAGCGCAAGCTGCGCAGCGCCGATCAGATGGTGGGTCTCCTCGTTCAGCAGGCATGCGACGACGATGAAATCCGCCTCGCGCATCAGTTGCTCGAGCGGCACACGGCGGGCGTCGAGCGCCCGGAGCGCCTCGTCCTTGGCGTAGGGATCGGCGACCAGGCGACGCAGGCCGAAGGGCGCCGAGACGCGCAGTAGCTCCTGGCCAATGCCGCCACCGCCGACGATGCCTAGCGTGCGGCCGACCAGCCCCATGCCCATCAGGTCGTTGCGCTCGGACCAGCGAGCGCTGCGCGTGATGCGGTCCTTGGCGAACAGGCGCCCCGCAAGCGCGAACATCAGCGTGAGCGTCGCGACCGCCACCGGCCGCCGGATCGCGAGCGGCGTATTGGTGAGCGCAATCCCCTTCGCGGTGAGCGCGGGCACATCGACCGAGTCGTAGCCCACGCCGTGGCGCGCGACGATCCGCAGGCGGCGGTCGTCGCGCGCCACGGTTCTCGCGGTGACCCGGGAGGAGTTCACGTACAGCGCGTCGTAGCGCGCGGCAAGCTCGGGGGTGATCTCATTTTCAAGTTCCGGCGTGTACTCCCATTCCAGTTCCGGGTTGTCCTTCAGGACCTCGAGCGCGCGCGTCCCGAACGACGGCTCGCCCGCGGCGTTGAGGACGTCGCGCACGATGCCGAGCTTGAAGCGTGATGAAATCGGGGGCATGAGAGGCTCCTTCAGCACTCCGCCTTCAGCGGTGCAAGCGTTGCGCGGATCGCCGACTGCAGCAGCGAAGAGTCCAGGCCGGCGGCGATCATGTTGAAGCCGAAGTCCCGGTAGCGCTTCGCCCAGCCGGCATCGGCCGCCATGAAGCCCAGGCCCTTGCCGTGCCTGCGCCCGGTATCGACAATGGCGCGCACCGCATCGAGATACCTCGGGTGGTCGAACTGACCCGGAATGCCAAGGAAGTTGGTGAGGTCGAAGTGCCCGAGCCACAGCACGTCGATGCCGGGCGTTGCGGCGATCCCCTCGAGTTCCGCAAGCCCGCGTTCGGACTCGATCTGCGCGATGACGAGCGTGCGCGCGTCGAGCGCCGCGAGCTTGGCCTCGACGTCACCGCCCGCATAGTCGTCGTGCGCGATACCGAACGCCGCGCCGCGCCTGCCCTGCGGCGGGTAGTGCGTCGCCTCGGCGATGCGGCGCGCTTCGGCGGCACTCTCGACCATCGGAACCATTACGCCATGCACGCCGACGTCGAGGGCGCGCGCGAGAAAGTGATACTCGCTGCGCGGCACGCGCACCAGCGGCTCGATGCCGGCGCCGCGGCATGCGGCGGCCAGCATCTTCAGCGTCTCGAACCCCAGCCCGGCGTGCTCCATGTCGAACAGCGCGAACTCGCAATCCGCCGACTTCAGGATCTGCGGGATGCCGGGCACGAAAAACTCGAACACCATCGCGCCGCGGACGGTGTCGCCGGCAAGCACCCGTCGCTTGATGGTGCTGGTGCGCACACTCATGGGAGGCTCCGCGTCGCGAAAAGGCGGCGCGGCCGGGTTGCGGTGGCCGTCGGGGTCATGCCTTTTCTGCTTTTGGATTTGTCATGATCGCCTCCGGTGTGCACTTCCGGTATCTTAGCGGAGCAACGGGCGTGAAATATCGCGCGAGTGATCCAGGGGAGAGGCAAAGCATGGAAGCGACGCGCAAGCGCAGTGCAGCCATCACCCTGGTCCTGGCCGGCAGCGCCGTACTTTCCGGCTGCAGCGACCCGCAGGCCCAACGCGACGTCTATACCGGGCTCGACGATTGCAAGAAGGACTGGGGCAACCCTGCCCAGTGCGAACCCGTCAAGGATGGACGGCATTCCTCGTCCTACTTCTACGGTCCGCGCTACTACGGCACGAGCTTTCCGAGCGGCCGGCCGCGGCCGAGCGCCAATGCGCTCGAAGCCTCCTACGCAGGCCGCGGCGGCGCCACCCACATGGCAAGCTCGGGCTCCCGCAGCAGCTTCTCCCCTGACCGCAGTGCCTCGTCGGCAGGCAGTTCCGTGAGCCGCAGCGGCTTCGGCTCCAGCGGCCACTCGATGTCTTCGGGCGGCTGAGGTGCGGCGCGAAGCTTCGGTGCCGCGCCCGAACTGGAAGGAGCGCTGCGAAGCCGCCGGCTTCGGCTATCACTCGATGGATGGGGTCTACTGGGACGAATCGGCGTGCTACGCCTTCAGCGCCGGCCAGGTCGACCGGCTCGAAGCCGTGACCGAAGAACTTCACCGGCTGTGCATGGTGGCAGTCGAAGTCGTAGTGAAGGAAAAGCGCATGGCGCAATTCGCGATTCCGGAGCCTTTCCACCCGATGGTCGCCGATTCATGGCAGCGTGGCGATCCTGCTTTGTTCGGTCGGTTCGACCTCAGCTGGGACGGCGAAGGCGAGCCGAAAATGCTCGAATACAACGCCGACACCCCCACAGCGCTGCTCGAGGCGAGCGTCGTCCAGTGGCACTGGCTCGAGGATGTCCGCCCGCAGGCCGACCAGTTCAATTCGCTGCACGAGAAGCTCATCGAGCGATGGCGCGAGCTGAAAGGAGCGGCAGCGGCGCCGCTGTGGTTCGCATGCGTAAAAGACAATGCCGAGGATTTCGGCAACACCGAGTACCTCCGCGACACGGCGCTGCAGGCAGGCTGGGATGCGCGGGCGCTTTGGATCGAAGACCTTGGCTGGGACGATTCCGCCAAACGTTTCGTCGATCTCGATGACGCCGCCGCCGAGCGCATCTTCAAGCTTTACCCCTGGGAGTGGATGGTGCGTGAAGCCTTTGCGCCGCACTTGCTCCTGCAAACCGCACACTGGATCGAGCCGGCCTGGAAGATGCTGCTGTCGAACAAGGCGCTGCTCGCCGTTCTCTGGGAACTGAACTACGGGCATCCGAACCTGCTGCCCGCCTATTTCACGCCTTCGCGCTTTGCCGGCGAATACGTCAAGAAACCGCTGCTCTCGCGGGAAGGCGCAAACGTGACGATCAACCGGCGCCTGGGGGTGGTCCGCGAACCCGGCGGCTACGGCGCGGAAGGCTGGGTCTACCAGGGGTATGCGCCGCTGCCGGGCTACGCGATTGCATCCGGTCCGGATTCGCCGTCGGGTGCGGAAAAACGCTATCCGGTCATCGGTTCATGGATCGTCGGGGACGCGGCCGCCGGCATGGGCATCCGGGAAGACGATTCACCCATCACGCGCAACACGAGCCGCTTCGTACCGCACTATTTCGAATGAGGAGAAAGCCAGCATGGAATTCCTGAAGCTCTCCCTGCAGGGGCTGGACGAGTTCCTCGTCTATTTCAGCATGTGCATCGGCTTTGTCGTGCTGTTCCTGTTCATCTACGTGCACATCACGCCCTACCGCGAGATCACGCTCATCCGCCAGGGCAACAGCGCCGCGGCGGCAAGCCTGTCCGGCACGCTGATCGGTTTCGTGCTCCCGCTGGCCGCGGCGGTGGAGCACAGCGTAAACCCGTATGACCTGACGATCTGGGCCACGATTGCGCTCGCCGTACAGCTGCTCGTTTATCTGGCGACGCGGGTGGTCCTGCCGGACATCGGCCGCGATATCCCGGCCGGCAAGGTGGCCTCGGGCGTTTTTCTCGGCGCGTTGTCGGCGGGCGCCGGCCTTCTCAACGCGGCGAGCATGAGTTACTGACGGCACCGGTCGGGCGCACCGCTGCCGACTTTGGGCTATTCTTGCGCCTGCAATCCTGCGATCTTCGACCCACCCTTGAGGAGTACGTCGAATTGGCCAAGCCAAATTTCCAGTACGAAAAGCGCCAGAAAGAACTCGCCAAGAAAAAAAAGCAGGAGGAAAAACGGCTGAAGAAGCTCGCCGCTAAAGCTGCGGACGCTCCCGAGGGCGCCGAGGGGCCGCCGGCCGTGCCCGAAGAGGCGAAGCCCGCGGGCTGACAGCTGGTCGCAGACGCAAAAAAGCCCGGCGAACCGGGCTTTTTGTTTTCATGCAATGGCTCGCTCAGCGCGAGTAAGCCACGACCTTCTGCTGCTGCTGGCCCAGGCCCTGGATGCCCAGGGTCATCACATCCCCCACCTTAAGGAAGACCGGGTTCGGCTTGACGCCCATGCCGACGCCCGGCGGCGTGCCGGTCGTGATGATGTCGCCCGGCAAGAGGGTCATGTACTGGCTGACATACGA
Organism: uncultured Bordetella sp.; assembly: GCA_964652785.1. Classification (GTDB taxonomy): domain Bacteria; phylum Pseudomonadota; class Gammaproteobacteria; order Burkholderiales; family SG8-39; genus SZAS-79. The sequence goes on along the minus strand of CAZZDV010000131.1, from coordinate 1,070 downwards.
AACCAGATGCGCGCAGTCGAAGATCATGGTGCGCGTGTTGCCGCCCTGCATGCGACGGCCGTTCACGTCGAGGAACATGTCGAGCACCTGCGGATCCGGGATCTCGTCCGTCGTCACCAGCCAGGGGCCGATGGGGCCGAACGTGTCGTACCCCTTGCCCTTGTCCCACTGCGAGGACTGGAGCTGGAATGCCCGCTCGGACACGTCGTTGACGACGCAGTAGCCGGCCACGTGGCCGAGCGCGGCCTCCTTGGTGACGTGCTGCGCCTTGGTGCCGATCACGATGCCGAGCTCGCACTCCCAGTCGAGCTTGGTCGAGGCCGGCGGCTGGACGACGTCGTCATCCGGGCCGCTGATGCAGGTGGTGGCCTTGCCGAAGATGATCGGTTCCGTGGGGATGGCCATGCCGGCTTCCTTGGCATGGTCGGAATAGTTGAGGCCGATGGCCACGAACTTGCCGATGCCCACATAGGGCACGCCCATGCGCGGGCTGCCGGAGACGATCGGCAGGCTTTCGGCCTTGATGCGGGCCAGGTTCTTGAGGCCGCGCGGCGAAATCTCGTTCGGCCCGATGTTGCTCACGACTTTCGAGAGATCCCGCAGCTTGCCGTCCGCGTCGATCATGCCCGGCTTCTCGAAGCCGTCCTTGCCATAGCGACACAATTTCATTCAGTTCTCCCAGTAATTCAGATCGTCATGCCGCCGTCGACGGAATACATGTTGCCGGTGGCAAATTTGGATTCGTCGGATGCAAGGAACACGACGATGCCGGTGATGTCGTCCACGCCGCCCAGCCGGCCCATCGGCTGGCGGGCGATGAAGTCCTTGCGGGCCTGTACGGGATCGGCGAACGCGTTGATGCGGTCGTGTAGCGACGGGGTATCGACCGTGCCGGGGCCGATTGCGTTGCAGCGCACGCCCTGTTTCACGTAGTCGGCGGCGATGGCCTTGGTCAGGCCGATCACCGCGGCTTTCGACGCGCCATAGACCACCCGGTTCGGCAGGCCTTTGACACTGGAGGCGATCGAGGACATGTTGATGATCGAGCCGCCGCCCTTGGCGAGCATCGC
>CAZZDV010000130.1:0-11113 GCA_964652785.1 uncultured Bordetella sp. | reverse complement strand
AAGGCCGAGCACACCGGCCTGAGGCCGGTCACTCCGGCTTGATCCCCGCCTTGCGGATCACCTCGCCCCAGCGCGGGGTGTCGCGGCGGATCACGTCGGCGAATTCCTCGGGGGTCGTGCCGGTCGCAAGCAGGCCCATCTGGAGCATCCGCTCGCGCCCGTCCGGTGACTGGATGATCTTGTTGATCTCGGCGCTCATGCGCTCGAGGATCATCCGCGGCGTGTTGGCCGGCGCCATGATGCCGTTCCAGCCGGCGATGTCGAGCGGCTGGCCCTGCTCGGCAAAGGTCTTGAGGTCGGGAAAGGCGGGCCACCGTCGCGGGCCGGTCACTGCAAGCGCGATCAGGCGGCCGGATTTCACGAAGGCGCCGACTGAAGCCAGGTCCTGGATGGCCATCTGCGCATGGCCGGCGACGACGTCCTGGACCGCGGGGCCGGCGCCCTTGTAGGGCACATGCGTCATCTGGATCCCGGCGGAGCCCTTGAGCATTTCGCCGTAGATATGCGAAGTGGAGCCCGCGCCAAAAGAGGCGAAGCTCACCTTGCCCGGGTTGGCCTTGGTATACGCAATGAACTCGCCAAGCGTCTTCGGTCCGAGCGCCGCCGGCACGACCATCGCAAGCACCGAGAGACCGATCTGCGTGACCGGCGCGAAGTCGCGCAGGCCATCGTAAGGCAGCTTCACGTGGACATGCGGGTTGATCGAGATGTTGGACACGTTCGCGTAGACGAAGGTGTAGCCATCGGGTGACGCCACCTTCACCGCCTCGAGCCCGACAATGCCCTGGGCGCCGACCTTGTTCTCCACTATCACGGGCTGGCCAAGCGCTGGCGCAAGGCGGTCGGCCAGGAACCGCGACACGACATCCGTTTGCCCGCCGGGCGGGTAAGGCGCTACGAGGCGAACCGGTTTTTCCGGCCAGGATTGCGCAAATCCGAGGGAAGCGAAACCGAGAGCGAGGATCGCACTCGCAAGGCGCGCGATCCGCAGGGAAGGGGTGACGCCTCGACCCCTGCGGCCGGGCCTCCAGGGAAGCGACTGGCTTGGGCCGGAGGGGGACCGCGGGGCGATGGCGTGCATTGAAGATACTCCTCTCTTATGACGTTTGCATGACCTGATCTGGCGCCAAATCAGTCGGCGCGGACGTTCGCGGCCTTGACGACCGCGCCCCAGCGCGCGATCTCGCTTTGCAGGAACCGGTCGGCGGCCTCGGGCGAATTGCCGATCACCTCGGAGCCGCCGTCGACCAGGCGCTGGCGGATCTCGGGGATCGCCAGCACCTTCACGATTTCCGCGTTCAGTTTCGCGACGATGTCCTTGGGCGTCCCGTTGGGCGCAAGGAATCCGAACCACGCCACGGCCTCGAAATCCTTCACGCCCGCTTCGGAGATCGACGGCACGTCCGGCAGCAGGACATGCCGCTTCGCGCTTGAAACCGCGAGCGGGCGCAGCTTGCCGGACTTGAAGTGCGGCATCAGCGCGACGATGTTGTCGAACATCACCTGGATCTGCCCGCCCATGAGGTCGGCATGCGCCGCACCCGAGCCCTTGTACGGCACGTGGACCATGTCGATGCCGGCGTCGATCTTGAACTTTTCGCCGGTGAGATGGTGCGAGGTGCCGACACCCAGCGAGCCGAAGTTGACCTTGCCGGGATTGGCCTTGGCGTAGTCGATGAATTCGCGCACCGTCTTCGGCGCGAAACCCGGGTTCGCCGCAAACCCGAGCGGCGAATGCGTCAGCACGATCACCGAAGCGAACTTCGACGTGTCGTAGTTGAGGTTGCGGAAAGCCGAAGCGGTGATCGGCGTGGCCGCGGTCGAAAGGACGAGCGTATAGCCGTCCGGCGGCGCCTTGGCGACGAACTCCGTCCCGATCGTGCCCCCGGCGCCGACGCGGTTCTCGACGATGAAAGGCTGCCCCATCGCCACCGTGAGGCGGTCTGAGATCAGGCGGGCAACGATGTCGGACGTGGCCCCGGTCCCGAACGGTACGACCACTTTGACTACGCGATTCGGGTAATTCTGGGCCTGCGCCTGGGAAACCGCTGGGAACAGGAATCCTGCAAGTATCAAGGCGCAGGCTCTGGCGAAAAATCGCTTCATTGGATCATTCCCTCTTTATGGTTTTGGATACCGAACTGAAAACCGGTCAGGCTGCGGCCTGCGCCGCATGCCGCTCGAGCGTTGTCGTGCGTCGCAGGTCGCGTCGCGCCGCGAGGTCGTAGCGCTTGCCGCGATGCAGGGTCGCGCGGTTGTCCCACATGACATAGTCGCCGGCCTGCCAGGTGTGCGTGTAGACGAATTGCGGCTGGGTGGCGTGTTCCAGCAGCTCCGCCACCAGCAAGCGCCCTTCCGGCACCGTCATGCCGCTCACGCGGTCGATATGCACGCTGGGATAGAGCACCTTGCGGCCTGATCCCGGATGGACATGGACGAGCGGCCGTTCGACCGGCGCAAAGCGCTTGAGCTGTTCCTCGTTGTAGTGGTCGTCGCCAAGGCCGATGCGCGAATGGAACGCGCTATGCCGTCCGGTGCGCCCTTCCACAAGACGCTGCGTTTTCTCCGGCAGCGCATCCCACGCGGCACGCAGGTCGGTCCACTGCGTCTCGCCGCCCTCCTGCGTTACGACCACGGCGGAGAGCATCGAGTACTTGACCGGCACCTGCTGGAAAGTGCTGTCGGCATGCCAGAGCTGGTTGGCGAGGACGCCGATCAGTTTGGTGTTCTCGCGCCCGGCCACCGAACCGTCGAGTGCGACGTTGCCGATGTCGATGAGTTCTTCGTACTGGAACCGTGTGGCGGCGCCGGTGGCCTTGCGCAGCCCCGAATCGAGCGGGCCGAACTGCCTTGCCAAAGCGACCTGCTGGCCCTGGTCGAGCGGCTGGCCGCGAAACACGAGCACCGCATACCGGTCCATCGCCTGGTCGATCGCGTCGATCGATTCCGTCTCCAGCGGCCGGCTGAGGTCCACGCCTCGCGCTTGCGCCGCGAACAATGGATGCAGCGGTTCGAACGTAAGCCCTTGCATTGCCATGCACCCCTCCTGAGGATTGCGGTGTGAAATATAGCACCGCGATTGCCTGAGGTCAGCGAACGAGTGAACCTGTTTTTCCCGGCATCAGGCACGCCCGCCACAACCGAAAATCCCCGCGGCTGAAATACGAATTCTGAACTTTTATCTGACCGAGGCCAGGCTGGGAGCCGCTCTCAGGGAAGTTTGTGTATCGGTACCAGTACAGTCTCTGGTGTCGGGACCTTTTCCTCGGCACGCCGCGGGAGGCGCAGCACGGCCGAAAGTCCCCCGCCCGGGCGGGTCTCCAGCGCAATGTCGCCGCCGCTGGCGCGCGCGATCGCGCGCGCGATTGCAAGGCCCAGGCCCGTCCCGCCGGTATGCCTTGCCCGCGAGGCTTCCAGGCGGACATAAGGCTCGAAGACGCGGTCCCGGTCGTCTTCGGGAATGCCCGGCCCGCGATCCTCGACGCGAATCTCGACCGCATCGGCCGAATCCACGACCCGCAAGTCGATCTCCTCGCTGCCATAGCGGCGGGCGTTTTCGAGCAGGTTCGCCAGGCACCGCCGGATCGCCTGCGGCTGAGCAAGGATCGGCGCGGTGGCCTCGCCGTGCATTGTGATGCGCGCGCCCAGGGGCTCCATGTCCTCGACCACGCCCTCGAGCAGCGCGTTGAGGTTGAGCCTCACCGGCTTCTCGGCCGCCGAGCCGGCGCTCAGGTACTCGAGCGTGCTGCGGATCATGGCATCCATCTCGGCGATGTCCTCCTCGATCTTCGTGCGCAGCTCGCCTTCGGGCAGCCGTTCGAGCCGCAGGCGAAGGCGCGTCAATGGCAAGCGCAGGTCGTGCGACACGCCGGCCAGCGCATGCGCGCGCGTCTCGAGGTAGCGGCGAAGGTCCTTCTGCATTGCATTGAACGCCTGCGCGGCGCGCGCCACTTCCTGCGGACCGGTTTCCGGCAACGGCGGACGGTTGAGGTCACGCGCAAGGCCTGATGCCGCGTCGGCAAGCGAAGCCAGCGGCCGCGTCACCTTGCGCAACGCCCATCCCGCCACGAACGCCACGAAGAGGCCGAGCACCGCCAGCAGCACCAGCGCGCGGATCGGCCATTCGAGGCTGGGCTGCGGCAGTGCGCGGCGGAACGTGACCACCGTCGCGTCGGTCAGCAGCGCCTGTCCGGTGACGACGAGGAAAGGACCGCGTCCGCCGCGGCCCGGTCGCTCCAGCCGGTCGGGCGGGCCGCCTTCGCCGAATTCGCGCCGGTGCGGGCCGCCCTCGGCAAACTCACGCTTGTGCGGACCGCCCTCGCCGGATTCCCGTTTTGGCGGACCGCTCTCGGCGAACTCCCGCCGCGAGGGCTGGCCTGGGTCGTCCCGCAACGGCCTCTCGCCGCGCCGGTCGACGCTGCGGATCGACAGCACTTGCAATCGCAGCGGACGCTCGAGCTCCCGGCCCAGGCGGCTCATGAAGGCCTTGGCATCCTCCGAATCCTCGAGGGCCCCTGCGTTCCACGTCTCGTCGAGCGAAAGCCGGATCGGCGCGGTGCTCAGCGCGCGCACCAGGCGAACGCGCTCGGCAGGCTGCGCATCGTCGAGGATCCCGAGGATGCCGGCGATCCTTTGCGCGACGTACTCCCCGAGCAGCCGCTCCCCGAACCGCGCGCGGTCCTCGAGCATCAGCCACACGCCCACGGCCTGCACCGCGAGCAGCCCGCAGAACATCGCGAGCAGGATGCGGCCGAAAAGCGTCTTTGGAAGGAATCGGCCGGGCAGGTATTTCATTCGCGCTTGCGTTACGCCACGCGCTCCACTTTCGTTGCGAGCAGGTAGCCTTCATTGCGCACTGTCTTGATGAGCGCGGGCTCGCGCGCGTCATCCCCGAGGCGCCGGCGCAGGCGGCTGATCATGACGTCGATCGTGCGGTCGAACGGCCCGGCCTCGCGCCCCGCAAGGCTTTCCATGAGCCGGTCGCGCGACATCACGCGGTTGCCGTTCTCGACAAGCGTCTTGAGCAGCCGGAACTCGCCGGTCGAAAGCGGCACCACCACCCCGTCGTCGCCGACCAGGTGGTGCGCGCCGATGTCGAGGGTCCAGCGGGCGAACTTGAACTCGCGCGCCGGCGCAACCGCGCTGCCGGTGTCATGCGAGCGGCGCAGGATGCTCTTGATGCGGGCGAGCAGCTCGCGCGGGCTGAACGGCTTGGGCAGGTAGTCGTCGGCACCCATTTCCAGGCCCACGATCCGATCGGTTTCCTCACCCCGCGCCGTGAGCATGAGGATCGGCATCGCCGAGCGCGCGCGCAGCGCGCGGCATAACGCGAGCCCGTCCTCGCCAGGCAGCATGAGGTCGAGGATCACCATGTCGACGTGCGTCTTTGCGATCTCGGCCCACATTTCGACCCCGTCGCCGGCCACCAGCACCGAGTAGCCGTGCTCGCCAAGATACTCGCGCACCAACTGCCGCAGCTGCGCGTCGTCGTCAACCACCAGCAAGGTCTTGTTCGTCATGGGCAAAGGATACCGCCGCCGGGGCGTCCGGCGGGGATGTGTTAGCCGGATCACACAATCGCGCACATGCCGTTTACAAAAAGCCGCCCGCGCTGCGAACATCGTTTACATCGAAGGCGCTCAATGACGGCTCCCACAACACAGCAGGATGGAGAACACGATGAAGTCCAGGATTGCAAAACCCGTCAGCGTGCAAGCCGCCAGCATTGCCGCCTTGATTGTGACGGCCTTGTCGGCCGGCTGGATGAGCGGCGTCTCGGCGCAGACCCCTGCGCCGGCCGAGCGTAGCGCCATGCACCAGAAGCACCGCATGGAGCAGATGCAGATGAAAATGAAAGAGCGCATCGCCACGATGGCTTCGCGCCTCGAAATCAAGGCTTCCCAGCAAGCGGCCTGGGCGGACTACGTCAAGGCACGCGAGTCGGTGATGGCGAACCGCCCGGCGCGTCCGGCGCGTGATGCCGATGCGGCAACGATCGCCCGCGCCCGCGCGGAGTTCGCTGCAGTGAGGGCGCGCAACGCGGCCGTGATCAGCGACGCAACTGCGAAGCTGCAGGCTGTGCTGGCGCCCGAGCAGCGCAAGGTGTTCGACGAGATGGCGCAGCGCGGTGGGCATCGCGGATCCGGCGGCCATCATGCCAGCCGTGGTGAGCACGGCGGGCGAGGCGGCGACAGCGGACACCGCGGCCACGGCCCGGGCACGGAACCGCGCGCTCCGCGCTAGAAAGCAGCAGTCAATCCCGAGGACGGCGGAGCCGGGAGGACTCCGCCATCCTTGGGATCAGTGTTTCATCGCGCCGTGCTTGGCCGAATGTGCGCTGCCGGCGCCAGCGGCTTCGATGGCAAAGTCCGCCTTGACCTCGCCGGATTTTTCGAAGCGCAACGTCACCGGCACTTTCTCACCCTGTTTGAGCGGCGCCTTGAGTTCGATGAACATCAGGTGAAAGCCGCCCGGCTTGAATTCGACTGCCCCCTTGGCGGGCACATCGACGCCTTTGATTTCGCGCATGCGCATGACGTCCTTGTCCATCGCCATCTCGTGCATCTCGACGCGCGCCGACGCCGGGCTCGTCACGCCGACCAGGCGGTCGCCCGCGACTCCCTTGTTGCGGACGGTCATGTAACCGCCGCCCACCGCTGCACCGGGCGGCGTGGCACGGGCCCAGGGCTTTTCGATCTCCAGATTGCCCTTTGATTGTGCAATCGCACCAACTGCAAACAGGCCGATCGCGAGGCATACGACATACGGCAGGAAGTGCTTTCTCATGGGTGGATTTTAACCCGCCGGCGCCGCGGCGATCCGAGTTCAGTCGAACAACACCGGCACGCCCCTCCGGTCGAACGGCATGAACGCGCCGAAACGACCGCTCTTGACCGACTCGATCATCCGCTCGAGCGCCTGACCGACTTCGTCGCCGCTCGGCGGCCGTCCGTCGCCTCCGGAGAGGCCCGCGACGAACACGACGGCCCAGTCGGCCGAAAATTCGAGCGACTCCTCTACCAGCGCCTCGAAATCGGCTAGTTCGTCGGGACTCTTGTCCACGGACATCAACGGCACCAATGCACCGCCCTGCCCGGCCTCGAATCGGAGGCGCTGGTCAGTGGTGCTGTCTTCGGGCAACTGTGCCCCGGCGAAGACGAACAGGAGCCGCTGCGGCTCAGGCTGCGAATGCGCGGCACGCAGCAAGTCCTCGAAGGTGGCGATCATCATGATCGCGGCGGCACAGGGCCGTCGGCGCCATCGCAACGGGCCTGCTCAGTCGGAAAGGACTTGTCCATCATGCTCCACGTAGGGATGGTATGGGCCTGTGCCGCTGTGCGAGGCGGCTGAGGCGGGAATGAACCCGCCCTGCTTTACGTCGAAGACGTGGATCTCCCCGTCTTCGATGACGTAGTGCCAACCGTGCAGCGTCAGCCGGTTCTCTTCGACAGCGCGCCGGACCATGGGATAGTCCATCAGGCGCTCGAGTTGCAGCACGACTGCGCGCTGCTCCGTGCGGCGGAAGACTTCGGGACCGGGCCGGACCGGCAGCAGGGCTTCGCTCGCAAGCTCAAGCCAGGCCTTGAGATTGACCGCCTGATCGGAGACGCCTTCGTAGGCCGCGCGAATCGCGCCGCAGTGGCTGTGGCCGCATACGACGATGCGGGTGACCTCGAGATTCAGCACTGCAAACTCGATGGCCGCCGAAGTCCCGTGGTATCCGGCGCGACCGTCGTAGGGCGGAACGAACGCGCCGACGTTGCGCACAATGAACAATTCCCCGGGACCCGTACCCGTGAGGAGATAAGGCACCAGCCGCGAGTCGGAACAACCGATGAACAGGATCGAGGGATGCTGCCCATCCTTGACCAGTGCCTGGAACTGCTCCTGGACACCCGGAAACGTGTGGTCGTGGAATCGGCGCAGGCGCTGCAGCAACTCGTCGGGCACGCACAGTCCTCCGGGTCACTGCACGAGGGGCGTGTCGGCCGCGTCGAGTTCCACGCCTTCCACCTTCGCCGCGCCCGCAAGCAGGCTCAGGTACTGGCGCAGCGCCGTGACGAATGCCTGCTGGCGAAGCGACATCGCCATCGCGCCGCGCACCGCCTCGAACGGCTGCGCCACACCCGGCTCGCGCTCCAGCACTTCGACGATGTGCAGGCCGAATCGGCTGTGTACGAGGCGCGCCAGCACACCGACTTCCGAGCGGCCGAACAGCTCACGAGCGAACTCCGGTGCACAGTCCTCGGTGCCGAGCCACCCCAGGTCGCCGCCCTCGGCGCCGCTCGGGCAGTTGGACCACTTGCGCGCGGCCTCCGCGAAGCGCCCGGACGCCTGGCCGTCGTGGCAGCGCACATCGAGAAAGATCGGCTCGGCGCGCTTGCGTAACGCGACAACATCGACACCCGGCGTCACGGCGAAGAGGATGTGGCGCACCCTTGCACGCTCGCCGGTCCGGTAAGTCGCCTGGTGCGCGGCGTGGTGCCGGCGGCAGGCTTCTTCCCCGGGATCGGGCAGGTTGAGGTTGCGATCGAGCAGCACCTCGATCGCCTCGGACGCGGCTTCGCTGACCACGCCATCGACACTGGGCGCATCCTTGGCCTCGAGCAACCCGGCGGCCTGGGCCGCCTGACGCAACAGTTCGGTGCAGGCCCGCTGGCGAAGCGTCTCCATGGGCAGGGTTTCATCCGGCGCGTGCAGCGCGACGCCGTTGATGCGGGCCATGCTAACTACGGGAATGGCGGCAATCGGCATGTCTTCTCCCTCTGGATTTTTTCAAGCGCCGGTGCGCGGCTGGTTGTGGCCGGCCGGCACATTGAGCCTGCGGCTGCGCACGACCTGGCTGGGACGGAAGAGGTAATACACCGTTGCAAACCCGCTCCATACATGCACCAGGCGGCTGAACGGGAACAAGAGGAAGATCGTCATGCCCAGCACGATGTGCGCCAGGTAGGGCCAGGGCAGCACGGACAGCAGGGTCGCATCGACCGGCCTCAGCGTCATGATGCGCTGGGCCCAGTCGGCCAGGATCAACATCACGCTGCCATCGGTATGCTGAAGCGAAAACGGCAGCGTGACCAGGCCCAGGGTCAGCTGCACCCACAGGATCATCAGGATCGCGATATCGGTACGATGGCTGGTCAAGCGGATGCGGGGATCGAACACGCGCCGATACAGCAGCAAGGTCAGGCCGACAAAGCACACCAGGCCCGCAAGGCCACCGGCCACGACGGCCAGCAATTGTTTGGTCGCCGCACTCATGAACACGCCATACAGCGAATGCGGCGTGAAGAGCCCGACAAGATGGCCGAAGAACAGGAACAGGATGCCGAAATGAAACAGATTGCTGCCCCAGCGCAAAGTCCCCGTGCGCAGCAATTGGGATGAATCGCTCTTCCAGGTGTACTGGTTCTGGTCGAACCGGATCAGGCTGCCGAGCAGGAACACCGTCAGGCAGACGTACGGGTAGACCTGGAAAAGAAAGCCATGTATCGCGCTCATAGTGCCGCTCCTTTCGCAGCCGCGGATCCGCGGACGATATGGATGGGTTGTGGCTGGTCGGGCCTGGCCTGGCCTTTCGAAGAACAGCCGTCGAAGACCACCGGCTCGGCCCAGCTTTCGTCCAGAGGCTCCTCAGGGGGGCGCTTGACCGGTTGCGCCGTTTCACCGGCCAGCTCGAGCAACGCGCCGAGCACCGCTGCATACGGGCTGCCGCGATCCTGGAGGGCGTTGAAGATCGCATTGAAGATATGCGCCATTTCGGAAAGGAACCCCCGGGCCTCGCGTGGCGGCTGGGTCGAGACGAACTCGAGCACGGCCGGCAGGTAGTCGGGCAGTTCGCCCTCCGCGAGGACCAGCCCGGCCTTCTCGTAGGTCTGTCCCAGGTCGATCATGGCCGGGCCGCGCTCGCGCGAATCGCCATGCACATGCTCGAAGAGGTGCAGCGAAGTGCCGCGACCCCGGTCGAACAATTCGACATAGTCGGCCTCGGCTTCGAGGGGCTCGGCGCGCTGGAGCGCATCGATCAACGCATCGAGCTCGGCCAGGCGCGCCTGCGGCAGGGCGCCTTCAGCGTGGGCCAGGCTGCGCATCTCGGCCAGGTGCCCGCGCAGGGGCGCATCCGGGTAGCCGAGCAATGCCGACAGCACGCGCAGGGTCTTTGCCATCGGTCGCGATGGGTTGAATGCGAACATGTTCAAACCTCCGCCTTGATGGGAATGGTGCGCCGCTTCTCGCTGCCGAACAGGCTCGTCTCGCCGGTGCCCTCCGAGCATCCGTTGCCGAACGAGAAGCCGCAACTGCCGCGCACGTTGAAGGTGTTCTCGGCGTATTCACGGTGCGTGCTCGGGATCACGAAGCGGTCCTCGTAGTTGGCGATCGCCATGGTCTGGTACATGTCCTCCACTTCGGCCTGCGTGATGCCGACCTGCTCGAGGACCTTGGTGTTGATGCGCTGGTCGACATGTTTCTCGCGCTGGTACGCGCGCATCGCCAGCATGCGCTCGAGCGCCCGGACCACCGGCACCGTGTCGCCGGCCGTCAGCAGGTTCGCCAGGTACTTGACCGGGATCCTCAACTGGTTGACGTCGGGGATCTCGCCGTTGGCGCCGACATGGCCGGCGTTGGCCGCCGCGCTGATCGGCGAGAGCGGCGGCACATACCAGACCATCGGCAGCGTGCGGTACTCGGGATGCAGGGGCAGGGCGACCTTCCATTTCACCGCCATCTTGTAGACCGGGCTAATGCGTGCGGCTTCCATCCACTTGTCCGGGATGCCGTCGCGCGCGGCCTGGGCGATGACTTCGGGGTCGTCCGGGTCGAGGAAGATATTGAGCTGCGCTTGGTAAAGGTCGCGATCGTGCTCGACACTTGCAGCCTCTTGAATCCGGTCGGCGTCGTACAGCAGCACGCCGAGGTAGCGGATGCGGCCGACGCAGGTCTCCGAACAGACGGTGGGCTCGCCGGCCTCGATGCGCGGATAGCAGAAAATGCACTTCTCGGCCTTGCCGCTCTTCCAGTTGTAGTAGATCTTCTTGTACGGGCAACCGCTGACACACATGCGCCAGCCGCGGCACTTGTCCTGGTCGATCAGCACGATGCCGTCTTCCTCGCG
>CAZZDV010000129.1:0-11226 GCA_964652785.1 uncultured Bordetella sp. | reverse complement strand
GGAATGGGCGACAGCCTAGCGGATTGGCCGCGGGCAAGCCATTGCGGAAATCGAACTCCCTGCCCGTCGGTTCGTGGACTTCATCAACGCAATTCAGGTCGGGACGCCGCCGATTTTGGTCAGCGCCGACTCCAGCTCGCGGATCTCGGCGTCGATCGCGTCCATGCCCGGAAACGCACGCTGAGCTTGCTTGTACCAGTACCGCGCGTTCGATTCGTCGTCCTCGATCAAGTGCACGATGCCGTGCGCCCACGCGGCGAGGGGGTCTTTACTGTCCTGCGCGATTTCGTGCGCGCCCTGCCAGTCGCGCGCCTTGAGCATCGCGAGGGTGTCGAAGAGAGGTTTCGCGCCGGCCATGGGTCTGTTCGGACGCTACTCGCGCAGCTTGCGCGCCTCTTTCGCCGCCGGGCGCTCGATGCTCGCCATGAGCCACTTCTGGAAGTTCGGATACTTGGCGAGGTCGTACTTGATCGCCGTCAGGGTGTACGCGACGCTGGCCACCATGAAGTCGGCCATGTCCCATTGCTCGCCGCCGAAATACTTGTTCTTCGCGAGGTGGTCTTCGAGCAACTTGAGCTTGCCGAGCAGCGTCTCCTCGGCGGCATCGGCCAGCGCCGGATTCCGTTTCTCCGCCGGGAACAGCATCCGGTGCTGGAACATGGTGACGATTGGCTGCTCGACGTCGTTGGCGATGTAGAACGCCCACTGCAGCATGCGACCGCGGCCCTGCGGCGTCGACGGGAAGAGGGGCGACTTGTACTTCTCCGCGAGGTACAGGTTGATCGCCGCAGACTCCCACATCACGAAGCCGTCGTCGTCGATGGTCGGGATGCGCGCGTTCGGGTTGATCTCGACGTACCACGGCTCCTTGCACTCGGGCTTGTCGGCCGTGATGCTGACCGGGATGTGCTCGTAAGGGATACTGGCTTCCTTCGCCAGCCACAGGACGCGGAACGCGCGGGAGCGGGGTTGTCCGTAGATCTTGAGCATGTGGTCTCCTGCTTGCTGGTTGTTCTTGTCCGGCCGCGAAACGCAGGCCAGCCGGAGGAGCCCCAACGATAGAATGACTGCGGCAGCGCGGCAAGCGAAGTTCGCACCGCAGGACGCCGCGCCAGATCAACCGCAGAGGAAAGGCATTGGCGTTGGGCAACGATCAGGGCACGATTTCCAGCCTCGGGCTGTCGGGGTATTGGCCGAAGCGCTTTCGCCGCAGCCTCACCGCGCCGCGCACCACACTCGCGGCCAACCTTGCCGTGGCCGCCTTGCGCTACGGCGATGCGCCGGCGATCCACAGCCTCGGCCGCACGCTTTCGTGGCGCGAGTTCGACGCAGCGGCCGACGCGTTCGCGGGCTGGCTGCAGCACGCGGGCATCACCCGCGGCGACCGCGTGCTCATCTACCTGCAGAATTGCGCGCAGTGGCTGATCGCGTCGTTCGGTGCGATGCGTGCCGATGCGGTGGTCGTACCCGTCAGCCCGATGAACCGCACCGAGGAACTGCGCCACTATCTGCTGGACTCCGGCGCGCGCGTCGCAGTTTGCGCTCAGGAACTTGCACCGGCACTGCTCGGCGCGTCGGCCGGCACGGCGCTCGAGCATGTCGTGGCGGTCACCTACTCGGACTATGTGCCGGCGGACTCGCCTTTCACGCTGCCCGACTGGCTGCGCGCGCGGCGCGAGGACGTGAAAGGCTGCATTGCCTGGCAGGAGGTGCTCGGCGCGGGCCATGCGCCCCGCGCGCCGCAGGCGACACCGGAGGACCTGTGCCTGCTGCCCTACACCTCGGGATCCACGGGACTGCCCAAGGGCTGCATGCACACCAGCGCGACTTTCATGCACAACGTGGCGGGGCTGGCGCTCTGGCACGGCATCACGGCCGGGGATCCGTGCCTGGGCGTGGCGCCGATGTACCACGTGTCCGGCCTGACCCACAGCATCCATGTGCCGGTCTATGCCGGCGCCTGCATCGTGCTGGTGCCGCGCTGGGAGCGCAAGCTGGCCGCGGAGCTCATCGAGCACTACCGTGTCGTACACGCGAGCATGGCGCCGACCGCGGTCATCGACCTGCTGGATGACCCTGATCTCGGGAAACGCGACCTCTCGAGCCTGCGCCGCATCGGCTCCGGCGGCTCCTCGATGCCTGACGAGGTCTGGAAGCGCCTCAACGAGCGCATGGGCATCCCCTACATCGAGGCCTATGGAATGACCGAAGCCGCGGCGACGACCCACAACAACCCCGGCGACCGGCCCAAGCGGCAGTGCCTCGGCATCACGTGGTTCGACAGCGAATCCTGCGTCATCGACCCCGAAACGTTCGCGCCGCGCGCGGTCGGCGAACGCGGCGAGATCGTGATGCGCGGGCCGCAGATGTTCAAGGGCTACTGGAACCGACCCGAGGACACCGCGGCGGCGTGGGTGACGATCGAAGGGCGCGAGTGGTACCGCTCCGGCGACATCGGCTATGTCGACGAGGAGGGGTACTTCTTCATGACCGACCGGCTCAAGCGCATGATCAATGCCTCGGGCTTCAAGGTCTGGCCGGCGGAGGTCGAGTCCGTGCTGTACGCGCATCCCGACGTGCTCGAGGTGTGCGTGGTGAGCGTGCGCGACGCCTACCGCGGGGAGAACGTCAAGGCACTGCTGGTCCTGCGCGAAGCGGCGCGCGCAAGCTTCGATCCCGAGGCCTTCCCCTCGTGGGCGCGAGAGCGCATGGCGGCCTACAAGGTGCCGCGGATCGTCGAGGTGGTCGATGCCCTGCCCAAGTCGCCGGTCGGGAAGATCCTCTGGCGCGAAGTGCAGGACCGCGAGAACACGCGCGCCTGAGCGGCGTGCCGCGGGCTACTTGCGCCCGGTTTTCGCCTTCGACTTGGCCGCCGGCTTGCGCGGCGCCCTGGTCTCGCGTGCTTTCTCCGGCCGCGCCACGGCGCCCAGCCCGGGCTTGAAGCTCTTCTTGTCGAGGAACTCGCGCATGCCGCGCTCGCGCGTGCGCTCGGGGTCTTTCGCCTCCAGCGCGGTGATCTTGGCGATCAGGTAGTCGTAGGCCTGCTCCATGTCCATGGTGCGCACCTGGCGGATGGCCTGCTTGGTGTAGGCGAGCACCATCGGGCTCTTCGACATCAGCTCGCGGGCGAGGGCGACTGTCTCGGCGCGCAACTTCTTCGCCGGCACCGAGAAATTCACAAGGCCCATCTCGGCGGCTTTCTTCCCGTTGAAGGTGCGGCCGGTGACCGCGTAGTACATCGCATCCCGGATGCGAAGCGTGTCCACCAGCACCTTGCTGACGACGCCGCCGGGCACGATGCCCCAGTTGATTTCAGACAGGCCGAACACCGCGTCATCCGCGGCGATGGCGAGGTCGCAGTTGCAAAGCGGGATGAAGGCACCGCCGAAGCAGTAGCCGTTGACCATCGCGATCACCGGCTTCCTCCCGCGCACGAGGGAATCCCACGACCACCGCCGATTGTCGGTGTACGAGCGGAACTGGGCCTGCGCGTCGCCGTCGGTCTCGCGGAAGTATTCCTTGAGGTCCATGCCCGCGCTCCACGAATTGCCCGCGCCGGTCAGCACGATCACCTTGGTGTCCGGGTGCGTCTCGTGCTCGAGCATCGCCTGCGCCATCTCGGCGTGCAGGGTCGGGTTCATCGCGTTGCGCTTCTCGGGACGGTTGAACGTCATCCAGGTGATGCCTTCGCGGTCGGTCTCCACCGCAATGCATTCGTAGTCGGTGCGCGGCTGCTTCGGGTACTTGACGGGCATGTCGGTCCTTCGGGGTTCAGGGGTTACAACGTGGCTGCGGTGCCGAGCAGCACCGTGACCTGCGATGAGAGCGTGCCGCCGTTGCCGTGGCACAGCGCGATTTCGGGTGCGACCACCTGCCGCTCGCCGGCCTCGCCGCGCAGCTGCGCCACCGCTTCGGCAAGCAGGAAGATGCCGTACATGCCGGGATGCACGCACGAAAGCCCGCCGCCGTTGGTGTTGACCGGCAGGCTCCCGCCGGGCGCGATGCGGCCGTCGCCGACGAAGGCGCCGCCTTCGCCCTTGGCGCAGAAACCGAGGTCCTCGAGCGCGAGGATCGTATTGATCGTGAAGGCGTCATAGATTTCCGCCACGTCCACGTCACCGATCGACACGCCGGCCATGGCAAGCGCACGCGGGCCGGATTCGGCCGCGGCAGTCACAGTGAGGTCGGGCATCGAAGAAATCTGGCGGTGGGAGACCGCTGCCGAACCGCCGAGGAAATACACCGGGGCTTTGGGGAACTCACTGGCGCGGTCAGCGGCGACCATGACGATCGCGCCGGCGCCGTCGGTCACCAGGCAGCAGTCGCGCACGGTGAGCGGATCGCAGAGCATTCGCGAGGCGCGAACCTGCGCCACGGTGAGCGGGTCGCGCATGAAGGCCTGCGGATTGAGCTGTGCCCAGCCGCGCGCCGCGACGGCGACTTCGGCGAGCTGTTCCGGCGTCGTGCCGAACTCGTGCATGTGGCGCGCAGCAGCCAGCGCGAACGGGCCGACCATGTAGCTGGGCTTGTAGATGGATTCGTAAGGGGGCGGATCGGAAAAGTTCGGCGAATGCTTTCCGCTGCGCTGGTTCGATCCATAGCAGATCAGCGCGACATCGCACAACCCGGCTTCAAGCGCAAGGGTTGCCGAAAGCGCGAACTCGAGGAAGGAGGATCCGCCGATGTTCGTACCGACCACATGACGCGGATGGATGCCGAGATAGTCAGCCGTGGAGAGCACCGGCAGGAAGTTGACCGAATTGGCGGTGAACAGGCCGTCGACTGCGCTTAGCTGCAATCCCGCATCGGCGAGGGCGGCATGCGCTGCCTGGCCGAGAAGCTCGAGGTGCGAGAAGCCGGGTGCCTCGCCCATCCCGGCGAGGCCGGCACCGACGATCGCTGCCGCGCCGCGTAAGGACCGCATTGCGGAAGGTCAGTCCGCTTTGATGCCGGCGGCGCGCACCACTTGTCCCCAACGCGCGAGGTCGGCGCGCAGGAACGCGGCCAGGTCCTCGCCGACGGCACCCGGATCCGCGCCGAACGCACGCAGCCTTTCGCGCAAGTCGGGGTCGCGCAGCACCGTCGCGGTGTCGGCGCGGATTTTCGCCGTCACTTCCGCGGGCAGGCCCGCCGGGGCGATCAGCATGAACCAGGTGACCGCTTCGAATCCCGGAATGCCCTGCTGGGCGAAGGTCGCCACGTCCGGGATCGAGGCATTGCGCTCGCGCGTGGGGATCGCTATCGGCAACAGCTTGCCGGAGCGGATATGCGGCAGCGCGTTGGCAACCGGGACGAACATCATCGAGATCTGGCCGCCGATGAGGTCGTTCATGGCGGGCCCCACGCCCTTGTAGGGCACATGGACCATCTTGATCCCGAAATGCTGGTTCAGGAACTCGCCCGCGAGGTGGGCCTGCGACCCGTTTGCGGGGGAGCCGAACGTGAGTTCGCCGGGCTTGCCGCGCGCGAGGGCCGCCAGCTCCTGCAGGCTTTTTGCGGGCACCGAAGGATTCACCGTGAGGACGTTGTCGATGTTGGCGGCGCGAGCGATGAGCGTGAAATCCTTGAGCGGGTCATAGGCGAGCTTGGGGAACAGGTGCGGGTTGACCGCCATCGTGTTGGTCGGCGCCATGAGCAGGAAATAGCCGTCGGGCGGCGCGTTCTTGAGCTGCTCCATCGAGAGCGCACCCGATGCGCCAGGGCGCGCCTCGACGATGATCGGCTGCTTCCAGATCGCCTGGAGCTTTTCGCCGAGCACGCGCGCCATCAGGTCGGTGGGCCCGCCGCCCGGGAAGCCGGTGACGAGACGGACCGGCTTGGACGGATAGGGCGCCGCGACTTGCGCAAACACCAGGGTGCAGGCGGCCGCGAGGAGGCCCCCAATGAGAAGGCGGAGCAATCTTTTCACTTGAGCCATCCTATCGACGTGGGGGCCTGCTTGATGAGTTCCTTCGGGTCGACTTCGACTGTGCGGAATGGCGCGCGCGCAAACCGCGATTTTTCCTCGACCGGCACCGTCGCATCGATGCCGACCTTGGCGCGGATGCCGTTGTTGCTCTTGCGCACGTATTCATGCGTACGCGCGCCGGGAATGACGAAGAGGTCCTTGCTCGCTTCCATGCGCATGGCAAGCGCGTACTCGACGTCGTTCGGGTCCTTGATGTCGATGTCCTCGTCCACCGCGATAATGAGGTCGAGGTCCTTGAGCGTGCCGAACGCGGCGAGGATGAGGTTGCGCTGCATGCCTTCCTGCTGCGGGCTGGTTTTCTTCACCTGCAGGACGGCATGGAAGCGATGCAGGCCGCCGGCGGTGACCTCGACGTCCTGGATGATGGGGGACACCGCCTGCAATGACTTCAACAGGCTCGCTTCCATCACGTACTTGCGCAGCATGATCGTCTCGCGGCCGACGCCGTTGATCGCGAAGTAAACGGGGTTGTCGCGGTGGGCAAGCGCCGACACCTCGAAGATCGGCGCATCGCCCTCGGGTGAGAGGTAGCCGACGAATTCGCCGAACGGGCCTTCGCGCACCGTCTGGTTCGGCAACAGCACGCCTTCCAGAACGATCTCGGTTTCGGCCGGGTAGTGGAGGTCCTGCGTCAATCCCTCGACCACCGCGATCGGTTCGCCGCGCAGGCCACCCGCAATCGCCAGCTCGTCGGCCGACTCCGGCATCTGCGCGCCCATCGTGGCGGCAGTGTAGTGGACGGCGAGGTCGGTGCCGATGCAGACCGCAATCGGCAGGGGGCGGCCGACTTTCTGTGCGCGCTCGTACGCGGCGCGCAGGTGGCGGCCGAAATCGAGCTTGATCGCGGTGCGCTGAGGGCCGATCAGCTGCAGGCGATGGTACGAAGCGTTGTACACGCCGGTTTCCGGATCCTTGACTACGACGATGCCGGCGGTGATGAAGCGGCCGCTGTCGCCGTCGGTGTGGCGCAGGATCGGCAGAAGCTTGCCGAGGTCGAATTCGCGGTGCACGTTCTCGTGGACCGGCGCCTTGGTGACGAGCACCGGCGGCACCGGATTGCCGAGCGCGCGGCCGACCACCTGGCGGATGTGCAGAACACCGACGCCGAAGGCCGCCTCGCAGTTCTCGCGGCACGAGAGCATGTTGCCGAGCACCGGCATCGCGTGGCCCTTGACGCGCGGGAAGAGCAGGCTGGGACCGCCGTCGAGTTTCTTCATCATGCCGGCGATCTGGAATTCCGGATCGGCCTCGGGCGTGTAGGTATCGATGCGTCCGGCCTGCTGCATGCGGCGCAGGGCGGCGCGGAAGTTGGTGTCGATGACGACTCGCGTGCTGGCATCCATGCCGGATCCTCGGGGGTGTGGGCTACTTCTCGACCTTGATGCCGGTCGAGCGGACGAAGTTACCCCACTTCTGCTGCTCGGCGGCCACGAAGGCGCGAAACTGTTCCGGGGTATCGCCGACGGGCGTCGCGCCAATGTCTTCCATGCGTTTTCTTAATGCCGGGTCGCGAAAGCCCTGCTGCACTGCCATGGCAACGCGGTTGACGATCTCGGGCGGAGTGCCGGCCGGTGCGAACAGGCCGTTCCACGAGTCGACCGCATAACCGGGAATCCCCGCCTCGGCGATAGTCGGTACCTCCGGCGATTGCGGGAAACGCCGTGCGCTCGTGATGCCCAGCGCGCGCAGTCTGCCGGCGCGAATCTGCGGCAAGGCGTCGGAGTAATTCGCGAAAGTGACCTGGGCATCGCCGGCCACCGCAGCTGCCGTGGCGGGTGCGCCGCCCTTGTACGGCACGTAGACGATATCGACACCGGCCATGTACTTGAAGATCTCGCCGCTGAACTGCGTGAGGCCGCCGGCGCCGGCGAAGTTGAGCTTGCCGGGCTGCGCCTTGGCCAGCGCGACGAGCTCCCGCACGTTCTGCGCCGGCAGGGCGGGATGCACCATGAGCACCAGCGGGTTGGTGTTGATCAGCGTGACCGGCGCGAAATCCTTGAGCCCGTCGTAGCCGAGCGTCTGGATGTACTGGTTGAGCGTTTGCGGCGCAGCCGAGCCCATGAGGAAGGTGTAACCGTCCGGCGCGCTCCTGGCGACGAATTCGGTGCCCAGGGCGCCGCCGTTGCCCACCTTGTTCTCGATCACCACCGGCTGGCCGATGGCGTCCTGGATCTTCGGCGCGGACAGGCGCGTCACGGTGTCGGTGATGCCGCCGGGCGCATAGGGCACGACGATGCGCACGGGTTTGGAAGGCCAGGGCGCCTGGGCGGCGACCGGCAACGCGGTAACTGCGGAGAAGATCAGCGCGAGGAGGCGAGTATGCATTTTGACTTTTGAAGAAAGCTTGTTGACAAAGGTAATTCGCGGGTCTAACTTTCTCGCGAGGAGAAGCCCATGTCAAGCAGCCGCAAGCCTTCCGCAGCGAAACAGAAACGCCCGCCCGCCACGGTTTCCAAGCCGGAACTGCTGGTCGAAGGCTCCGACACCGAGTTCCGCGCGCTGGTGCACGACCTCATGGCGTTCGCGCACCACATCGAGGCCTGCCGCGACGGCTTCGGTGCCATCGCCGGCCTTACCGGTGTGCAGTACGAGATCTTCATGGCGGTCAAGCGGTTCCAACCTCAGGCGGGCGCCGAGGCGGTCGCCGGCATCAGCGTGGGGCAGGTGGCCGCGCGCCTGCACCGTTCGGGCGCCTTCATCACGCTCGAGGTCAACAAGCTGGTCGCCAAGGGACTGCTCTCGAAGGAAAGCGACCCCTCCGACGGGCGCCGCGTACTGCTCACAGTGAGCAAATCCGGCGAGGCACTGGCGAGAACGCTCTCACCGGTGCAGCAGCAGGTCAACGACGTGCTGTTCGCCTGCCTCGATCGCAAGAACTTCGACCGCCTTCGCACGCTCGCCGCCGAGCTTGTCGGCTGCGGCGATCGCGCCACGGCGCTCATCGACTACCTTTCCACCCATCCCGAGGCGGCGGAAAGCCGCGCCGCCTGAGTCACAGCAGATCTCACCACGGAGAACACCATGGCCATGCCCCCCAAGCAGCACCTCGAATTCGTCGGCGTCGACATGATCAAAGGCTGGGAAGTGCCGCCCGGCTACCCGCCCGGCTTCACGCAGAAAGTGCTCGCATCGGACCTCGACGAAACGGCCAAGCGCGGCAGCCGCACGCGACTGCTCAAGCTCGAGCCCGGCGCGTTCTCCACCGTCCCGTTCGTGCACGACCACTGGGAAGAAGTGTTCCTCGTGCAAGGCGACCTCATCGTCGGCAACGACGACCAGGGCAAGGGCGGCGAGTCGTCGCTTGCGTTCACGTACGCGTGCCGCCCGCCGGGCGCGCATCACGGCCCGTTCACCTCGAAGAACGGCTGCCTGCTGTATGAAATCCACTATTACGAAACCACCGGTAAACGGTAACAAGACCCCCTCCCACCCCTCCCCCCGGAGGGGGAGGGTCAGTTCAACCTGCGCGCAAAGACGCGCGCAGAAGTTAGAAGGAGCACGCCATGCTTAAAACCGGCAAGGAACACCTCGAGCAGCTGCGCGACGGGCGCGTCGTCTACATCGGCTCGGAGAAAGTCACCGATGTCACGGCGCATCCGGCGTTTCGCAACGCGGCGCGCTCGATCGCCTCGATCTACGACCTGAAATGCGCGCCCGAGAACCGCGACGCGATGAGCTTCGAGGAGGGTGGCAAGCGCTTCAGCGCCTATTTCCTGCCGGCGCGAACGAAAGCGGATCTCGAAAAGCGCACCGCACTTCATCGCGCAATCGCCAACCTCAGCTACGGACATCTCGGCCGCTCGCCCGACCACGTGTCGAGCTTCGTGACCGGCATGTCGACAGAGCCTTCGGTGTTCGGCAAGTACGCCGAGAACCTCACGCGCTATTACGCGTACATGCGCGAGAACGACATTTATGCGTGCTACGCGGTGATCCCGCCCCAGGCCGCCCGCAATCCGGAGTTCTACGTCAAGCAGAACCTGCCGATTCCCACGCTGCGTGTGGTGAGGGAAGACGACGACGGCGTGGTGATTTCGGGCATGAAAATGCTCGCCACCGGCGCGGTGTTCTCCAACGAGATCTGGGTCGGCAACCTGATCCCACTCGCGCCGAGCCAGCTCGCCGAGTCGATCACCTGCGCAGTGCCGGTCAATGCCAAGGGCCTCACGCTTTGGTCGCGCAAGCCCTTCGAGCGCGACGCTCCGGTCGAGTTCGACAGCCCGCTGGCGCATCGCTTCGACGAGACCGACAGCATGGTCATGTGCGACGAGGTCAAGGTCCCGTGGGAGAAAGTGTTCGTCCACAACGACGCGGTGCTCGCACGCGAGATCTATATCAAGACGCCGGCGCACTGCTACGGCAACCACCAGTCGAACGTGCGCTTCCACGCCAAGATGCAGCTCGTCGTCGGCGTGGCATCGAAGGTTGCGCAGGCCTCAGGCGCCGACCAGATTCCCGCCGTGCGGGAGACGCTTGGGCGCCTTAGCGCGCTGGAGGCGACGCTCGGCGGGATGATCGCCGGCCAGATCCAGGATGCGGAAGACTGGCCCACCGGGTACAAGACCTTCAACCGGCGCTACATGTACGCGGCGCTCAACTGGTGCACCGAGGGGCACTCGGCGATCATCGACGTACTGAGGGAGTTGTGCGGTGGCAGCGTCTTCCAGATGCCCGCGGATATTTCGGTCATGAACGACCCGGCGATGCGCAAGGATTTCGAAACGTACTGGCAGACCCCGCAGTTGCCGGCGATCGAGCGCATGAAGCTCTTCAAGCTTGCGTGGGACCTCGTCGGGTCGGAGTTCGCGGGGCGGCACGCGCAGTACGAGAAGTTCTACGCCGGCGCCTCGTTCATCATCCGCAACCACAACTTCCGCGAAGCGCCGTGGGAGCACTATCACAAGGTGGTCGAGGATTTGATGGCGGGGTATGGCGTGCCCGCCGAGGCCCCCGCCTCGAAGGCGGCGTGAGTCATCATCAGGCGGCGCTTCTGGCTTATCATCGAAGTCCGCAGCGAACACTTCTTATGAACGGAATCCCATGAGCGGACATGCAGCCCCAGCCAAAGCAGCGCCGGCGCCGGGTCTCGAAACCCATTCGGTCGGCCGCCCCGTGCGCGACCTCGCCGCGGAAATCTACGTGCAGCTGATCTCCAAGGTGCCCGATCCGGGCAAGGCCGGCAGCATGGCCAAGCTGAGCTTCAAGCTTGCAGAGATGTTCGAGGAAGAGGACGCCGCGCGCATCCACGCCGCCAAGCC
>CAZZDV010000128.1:0-11263 GCA_964652785.1 uncultured Bordetella sp. | reverse complement strand
CACTCGCAACCGGCAAGCACTCGCCTTCCATCGCGACTGTGCGCAAGTATGTCAAAGCGTGCGGTAAGCGCTTGGTACTTCGCGTGGCATGAGGAAACCTGAAGTTGCAGCGGACGCGCAAACTGCGCGCCCGCTGAACATGGCGTTAGGCGACAAACGCAGATTCGTATGACACCACTGTCAAAGTCGAAGCAGATCATTGGGTTGGTCGGTTGGCTCGCAATTAGTTTTGTTGCATCTGGCATCGGAGTGATTGCGTCAATAAGTGCCGCTTCTTTCTACGGTCAACTTGTTCAGCCAAATTGGGCGCCGCCGCCCTCGGTCTTTGGGCCAGTCTGGACGACCTTGTACGCATTCATGGGCATCGCCGCATGGTTGGTATGGCGGGCCGGTGGCTTTCGCGCCAACCGTTCAGCGCTTACCTTGTTCCTGGTGCAGCTCGCGGTGAACGCGCTATGGAGCTGGCTGTTCTTTGCCTGGCACCGCGGTGCTTTTGCATTTGCCGATATCGTGTTGCTTTGGTTGCTCATCGTTGCCACCCTGGTGTCCTTCTGGCGCGTACGGCCTCTTGCAGGCGCTCTCCTTATTCCCTACTTGCTATGGGTCAGCTTTGCCGCCGCACTCAACTTTTCTGTGTGGCAACTCAATCCGCAAGTGTTGGGGTAAGGATTGTTGCCTAGTCCTCACCAGTTTTCCCGAAATCGGTCAACGCTATTCGGCCTCCGCTCGAAATGTCCGTGTCCTGTTGTATGAGCACTACACCACTCAGCGCTGCGCGCTGCGCGCTTCGTGCCTCGCGGCAGAACCGGGACGTTAGAGGGCAGAAATACGGCAGCGCGGCCTTGGTGCGGATGCGTGATGCCGGCGCTGGTCGGCGCCAAGGGCGTGTACGTCATCGCGCCGACGCCGTTCCAGCCGGACGGCCGCGTCGGCGACGAATCGCGCGCCGCAGTGTAGTGGCAACAATTTGGCTGGGAAGCCGCTCTGGGACTGGGGCTTGACTTGAATTTGGCAGCATTATCGGGGCGGCTCAATCATCCACCCGGACGTCGGACCAGGCCGCGCCGGTGATCCTCGACAGGTCGGCGGGTGCCAGCGGAAACACCGAGAAAGGCGTGCCGGCCGCGGCCCACAATGTCTTGAAACGCTGCAGGTCGGTATCCAGGAAAAGCTTCACCGGATTTGCGTGGCCAAGCGGCGAGACCCCGCCAATGACGAAGCCCGTTGCCTCGCGCACGAAGTCCGCATTGGCCCGGCCGATCTTTTCGCCCACCAGCCTGGCGACCTTGTCCTCGCTGACGCGGTTGTCGCCGCTGGCCACCACGATCACGGCCTGGTTGCTTTCGCGTGCGCGGAAGACCACCGACTTCGCGATCTCCGCCACGGTGCAGCCGATGGCCGCGGCAGCTTCCGCGCTGGTGCGGGTCGGTTGCTCGAACTCGACGACGGTGGTGACGAGGCCCGCTTCGGCGAGCAGTTGCCGGATGCGCAGGGCGGTGGGATGCGTTGCCGGTTTCATCGCTCTCGCGTGTTGCTGTGGATCCAGGCGACCGCTGCCGCGAGGTCGCTGAAGACAGCGGTCGCCTTCGAAAAATCGTGGTCCCGCGACATCTCGTTGGGCACCGCGAGGCAGGCGATGCCTGCCGCTGCCGCCGCGCTCACGCCGTGTTCGGTGTCCTCGATGGCCACGCATTCGGCCGGGGGCAGGCCGAGGCGCCCGGCGGCGAGCAGGTAGCACTCGGGCGCGGGCTTGCTGCGCTTCACGTCGTCGCTGGTCACGATGGTGTCGAATACGCCATGGAGCGCGTGCGCACGCAGCGTGGCCTCGACGCCGTCCCTGCCCGCGCCGGTGACGATCCCGAGACGCAGTCCGGCGGCGCGGCAAAGGGCCAGCGCCTCGCGCACACCCGGCATCAGCGGGAAAGCGTCCTTCGCGAGGAATTCGCGCGTGACGGCGAACTTGGCCTCGGCCAGCGCATCGGAGCCCAGGTCGAGCGCATGGCGCTGCGCCAGGGCGGCGGCGTTTGCGGGAGTGGGCATGCCTGCATGCCGCTCTTTGTACTCCTGCTCGGAGAGCGTCACGCCGTGGGGACGAAGCGCCTCCCGCCAGAGGCGCCAGTGGGTGGGTTCGGAATCGACGAGCGTGCCGTCGTGGTCGAAGAGGATGGCTTTGATGGTCATGCGCCGATCATAAAGTATAGTTTTGGCTCACCCGCGCCTCGATGAGGAAACCGCATGAACGCTCCGCAGACTCCCGCACTTTGCGTCGACGCACGCCGCTACTGGCAATCCGTCGAGCGCTCCGCCCAGATCGGCCTCGGGCGCCCGGGCGGCCTGGCCCGCGTCGCCCTGAGCGACGCCGACAGGGACATGCGCGACGAATTCGTCGCCTGGTGCAAGGAGGCCGGGTGCTCGGTGACGGTCGATGGCGTGGGCAACATCTTCGCGCGCCGCCCCGGGACGGACGACTCCCTGCCCCCGGTGGTGATCGGCAGCCACCTCGACACACAGGTCAACGGCGGGCGCTACGACGGCGTCGTCGGCGTGTTGGCGGGGCTCGAAGTGGTGCGCACGCTGAACGACCATGGCATCTCGACCCGGCGGCCGATCGAAGTCGTGTCCTGGACCAATGAAGAGGGCGCGCGATTCTCCCCGCCGATGATCGCTTCGGGCGCGTTCGCCGGGGTGTTCACGCCGCAATGGGTGCACGACCGGAAGGACGACGACGGCCGGCGCTTCGGCGACGAATTGACCCGCATCGGCTACGCAGGCCCGGCGCCGGTCGGCGGCCGGGCGCTCGATTCCTATTTCGAGCTGCACATCGAGCAGGGTCCGATCCTCGACGCAAAGGGCGTCGACGTCGGCGTGGTGACGCACGGCTACACCGCGCACGGTTTCATCATCGAGGTGCGGGGCGAGACCGCGCATTCCGGCCCGTGGCCGATGGACAAGCGCAGGAATGCGCTCGTCGGCGCGTCGATGCTCGCGGTGGCGGTGAACGACGTAGGGTGGAAGCACCATGCAACCGAGGGCAAGGGTACGGCCGCACGCCTCGTCGCGTGGCCCAACAAGGGCGGCATCCTCTCGGACTGGGCGCAATTCACCGGCGACGTGCGCCACGAAGACCCGAAAGTCGCGGCGCAAATGCTCGAAGAGTTCAATGCCGCGATGGCCGAGGCGGCGAAGCGCTCGAACACCACGATGAAAGTCCTGGAGAGCTGGACCTGGAATGCCGACAACTTCAGCAAGGAGTGCATCGGCCTCGTGCGCGACACCGCGCGCAGCCTGGGCATCGCATCACTCGACCTGCCCTCGCAGGCCGGGCACGACGCCTACTATGTCGCCCGCGTCGCGCCCACCGCGATGATCTTCACGCCCTGCACGGATGGCATCACGCACAACAACAACGAGCACGCGACGCTCGAGCGCACGGTGCCGGGGGTGAATGTGCTGGCGAATGTGGTGCTGAAGAGGGCGCAGCGGTAACGCCTAATTCCTCGCGGGCTGGGGATGGGCGCGGCGGATGCTCGGCGACACGACCTTGTCCGAGACGTGAAAGTCCCACACCGCGGCGCCGCCGCTTGCGGCGAATTCCGCCACCAGCTTCGGCAGGTCCTCCAGGTTCTCGACTCTTTTCCCCTCAAGCCCGAATCCACGCGCGATGGCGGCGAAATCGCTGTAGCCGAAGACCGACCCGTCCTCGGGCATCCCCTCCGAGCGCAGCTTGTGCAGCTCGGAGCCGTACGCGCCGTCGTTCATCACCACGATCAGGATGTTCAGCCCGTGGCGCTTGATGGTTTCGAGCTCCTGCACATGCATCATCAGGCTGCCGTCGCCGTCGAACAGCACGACGGTTCGATCCGGGCGTGCGGCGGCCACTCCCATGGCGAACGAGATGCCGTTGCCGATCGCGCCGAACTCACGGATGGTGAGGAACTGCTCCTGCGCGCGCGAAGGCATCTGCGCGAAGAACCACGAGCAGTGGCCTCCCGAGTTCACCATCTCCCAATCCTGCGGCAACGCCTTTTCGAGCGCCTCGACCACCAGGCGCGGATCGAGCATCCCCGGCTCGATCTCGAAGGCGTGGCTGTCGGGCTTCGAATCGCGGATCCTCGCGGCCATCGCATCGCTTCGCCAGCTGCGCCGGCTTCGATCGTGGGCCGGCAATGCCGCGATCAACGCCTCGACCCCGAGGCGAGCGTCGGCCCGCAAGTGATGACGCGCCACTTCCTGGCCCTGACTCACTCCGACCGGGTCGATGTCGACTTGCAGCATCTTCGCCTTCGGCCAGAGCTGGCCGCCGCCGCCCGCGTGGTAGGCGAGCGAGCAGCCGACCGCGATGACGAGGTCGGCCTGCGCCAGGTACTCCAGGCCGGCCTCGGGCGTGAAGCTGCCCGAGATGCCGATGCAGAAGGGATCGTCATGGAACAGCCCCCGCGCGGGAAGCGTCGTCGACAGCAGTCCCCCGGTCCTTGCGGCCAACTCGGCGCATGCGGCGCCCGCTCCGGCTTCGACCGCACCCAGGCCGGCGAGCACGACCACCCGCTCGGCGCCTGAAAAAAGTTTGGCGGCGCCGGCCACGTCGTCTGGATGCGGCGGTATTGGCGAGGGGCGGGGCAACAGTTCGCGCGAGGGCCTGGGCAAAGTCGCGGGGCCCTCCCAGGGACGGTTCTGCAGATCGAACGGAATGCCGATCACAACCGGCCGTCGTTCGCGCCGCGCCTGCAGGAAAGCGTCGCGTACCGCGACCGGCATGCGCTCGGGCAGGTGCAACCTGTGATAGGCGGCACCCGTCGCTGTAATGATCGGCGCCTGATCGAGCTCCTGGTTGTACCAGCCGCTCTTCAGCGGCGCTTCACCCGCGAACACCACCAGCGGCAGGTGGGCGCGCACGGCCGCGGGGAGCGCGGTGATCAGTTGCGTCACGCCCGGCCCGCACGTGACGGTGGCGACGCCCACGTCGGCGTTCTTTCGCGCGTACGCCATGGCCGCCGCAAGCGCGCAATGCTCGTGCCTCACATAGACCATGCGGCATCCCTGTGCGGCCAATTGCGCGGCCCAGTTCATGTTCGCATCCCCGAGGAGCGCGAAGCAGGTTTTCACGCCTTCCTGTGAGAAGGCGCGGGCAAGGATGTCGTAGACGCGGGGCTTTGCTCCGCTGCTCATCGTTTCAAGCCTTTCGTCGAATGCTTCGGATCATAACCATCGGAGCCTTCATTTCTCAGGTCGCATTCAAATGCATCCCGAAATCCAGGTCCACCAGCGACCCGGTCATCATCGAACCGCTCGCAATCAGCCAATGAATCGCCTCGGCCACCTCCTCGGGCTTGCCGATTTGCTTGAGGGGTGAAATCGAAATTTGCCGCGCCTTGCGTTCGGCAAACGAATCAGGGGCCAGCCGCTCGACAAACCCGTGCTCCGTCAGCGCGGGGCAGACGGCATTCACGCGGATCTCCGGAGCGAGAACGCGCGCCAGCGAAAGCGTTAGCGTGTTCGACGCGCCTTTGGAGGCGGCGTAGGCGATCGATGAGCCGCCGCCGGTGACGCCCGCGCGCGAGGTGATGTTCACCACTGCGCCCTTGCCGGTGGCCTTGAGGTGCGGCGCCGCGGCGCGGATCATCTGGAACACGCCGATGGTGTTGACCGCGTAAATGCGCTGGAAGTCTTCCGCCGACAGCCCGTGCAGGTCCGGCTGCGGGACCATCTTGCTGATGCCCGCCGCATTGACCAGCGCGTCGAGCCTGCCGAAGGCGGCCACCGTCCGCTCGACCAGCGAGACGCAATCCGCATCGCGCGTGACGTCGCCCTCCAGCACGACGGATTTCTGACCCGGTGCGGTCGCGGACGCCGCGATGTGCCCCGCTGCCTCGGCTTGCGAAGCATCGATACAGTTGATCGCTACCTGCCAGCCTTCCTGGATGAAGCGCCTGGCCGTGGCGGCGCCAATGCCCGTGGCGGCGCCGGTAATGAGGATTGCGCGGCGGAAAGTGTCGCTCATCGGAAGGCTCCTGTTTGCAAAGGCGGGACGATAGCTGAGAAACTCCGTCCATGCAGGCACACCCGAGCGAAAAAACTTACCGGGAGCGGGCGCTCAAGCTCTTTCCCTGGTTGTGCACGCGATGCGTGCGCGAGTTCCCCGCCTCGCGCCTGCGCGAGCTCACCGTGCATCACAAGGATGGCAACCACGACAACAATCCCCTCGACGGGTCGAACTGGGAGCTGTTGTGCCTGTACTGCCATGAGAACGAGCACGCGCGGGTGACGGATTCGAAGGCGGGCGGTAGCTCGCGCGAGGCCGCCAAGGCGACGGCCACCCACAACCCGCTCGCATCGCTGGGCGGCCTCCTGAAGAACAAGCCCAAGGGCTGAAGGACTCCACCATGGGCATCCAGCGCCGCTTTTCCCAAGTTGACGTATTCACCTCGGTCCCGCGGAAAGGCGAAGCGCCTCGACGCAATCGTCCAGCAGTGCGCGATCGGGCTGGTGCGCATCCGGCGCGACGGCGAGCGGCTGACTTTCGCCGCGCCGCCTTTGCGCAGGAGCGGGCCGGTGGACGCCACGCTGCGCGCCCAGGTCCTGCGCGGGTTGCGACTCGAAGCGTCCGCGGTGCGTGACCTCCAGTGGATCGACAACGGGCCGCCCTGGATCGGCGGTTCGGTGTGCCCGGTGGCCGAGGGAACGATCACCCTCTGACGCGGGTCGATGGCAGCATTTCGCCGGATTGACCGCGCCAGCCCTGGAGTTTCACACGATTTTGGCAGTATTGGCTAACCCGGCCGCACGCTCGATCGCAGCCCGGTTCATCCGCCCGCGCAGGCCGATGCAGGCGATGCCCGGATCGGCTCGTCCCGCAAACGCCGTCACCTCGAAGCGCGCACCGACCACCTGCAGCGCTTTCATCGATCCGTCGATGTCGCGCAGCACGCCCTTGGCCCGGACCAAACCGGCGTCCGGGCTGGCCAAAGCGCGCGCGAGTCTTTCTGCATCGACTGCCTGGGGGACCGCGAAGCTCGCGCTTTCGTAACGCGTCGAGGCGTCTTCAACCGGTTTCAGTTTGCCCGAGGCCAGGCGTCCCGTGCCCTCGATGGCGGCCCGCGAATAGCCGAAGCCAAACATCACTTCAGCGGGCACTTCGCCACGCACGGCTTCGATGAGCCGTGCTTGCGGCGCGGTACTGGCGATCCACTTGCGTAGCGCCAGTAGCTGTACGTCCGGGACAAGGTCGGTCTTGTTGAGGAGGACGAGGTCGGCTTCGGCCAGCTGCCGCGTGATGGTGTCGCCCATGTAGCGGTCGGCCGCGCGGGCGGCCACGGTTTCGGCGTCGGCCAGGACCACCACGCCGTCGATCGAGCAACCCGCGATCAGCGCCACCGAGCGCGCGACGCTGCCGGGCAGCGCGACGCCGCTGGTTTCGAGCAGCACGTGATCCGGCGCCGGGCTTCTTGCCGCGAGCTTCATGAGCGCGCCCATGAGGTCGCTGCCGAACGAGCAGCACACGCAGCCTCCGGCGATGCTGATGAGGTCTTCCGACTGGGCCTCGATCAGGTCGGCGTCGATCGGCAGGTCGCCAAAATCGTTGACGAGGATGGCCAGGCGCCGGGCGCCCGCATTGCGCAGCAGGTGGTTGACCAGCGTGGTCTTGCCGGCGCCGAGGTAGCCGCCGATGACGGTGACGGGGATGCGCGCCGAGGGTGGATTCAAGGCGCCGGCGCGGCTTCGCGAGGCGCGGGCGCCGATTCGAACACGCGGCCGTCCTGCACGGTGCCCCAGATGCGGACGTCTTTCAGCTTCTGCGGCCCGATCTCCATCGGGTCGTCCTCGAGCACCGCGAAGTCGGCGCGCTTGCCGCATTCGATCGAGCCGATCTCGCCGTCGAGCTTGAGCGTGTAGGCCGCGCCGAGCGTGATCGTGCGCAGCGCCTGCGCAACGCCGATCTTTTCGGCTTCGCCCAGCGTGCGCCCGCTCGCGGTGAGCCGGTTGACGGCGCACCATGCGGTGAAAAGCGGACCCAGCGGCGTGACCGGCGCATCGGAATGGATCGCGAGCGGCACGCCATTGGCAAGCGCCGTGGCGCACGCATTCATGCGCTCGGCGCGCTCGGGGCCGACAGTGGTCGAGTAGTGCTGGTCGCCCCAGTAGAAATGATGGTTTGGGAACAAGTTCGCGCACATTCCAAGCGTCTTCATGCGGCGGAACTGCTCCGCGTTCGCGAGCTGCCCGTGCTGGATGGTGAATCGATGGTCGCGGGAGGGATGCCTTGCCAATGCTTCCTCCACGCAATCGAGCAGCAGGTCGGTCGCCTCGTCGCCGTTGGTGTGTGCGTGGACTTGGACTCCGTGCTCGAGGGCCCCCTTCAGCGCGGCGCGGAGCTGCTCGGGCGCCACGTACCAGAGGCCGTTCGGTGCGCCGTTGTAATAGCCCGGCCACTTGAGCCGCGCCGAGAAACCCTGGATCGAGCCGTCGACCACGATCTTGACGATGCCAAGGCGCAGCTGGTTGGTGCTCGCGGCGCGCAGCTCCAGCGCGCGCGCGATGAGCTCGTCGGGCGCTATGCTCAAAAAACGTCGCAAGGAAACGATGCGCGCCGGGAAGCCCGGCTCGCCGGTCACGCGCAGCATCATGTCGACCGCGTCCGGCGGGAGCTGGCTGGCCATGTCGGCCGCGGTTGTCACGCCCTTGCGCACGCAGAGCTTGGCGAAATAGCGCAAGCCCAGCTCGTCGCACGCAAGCAGGTCGCGGTCGAAGCCCACATGCGGCGCGGCCGGCATCATGGCCTCCGGCCCTTTGAGCTCTCCCGTGGGCAAACCGTCCTTGCCCAGCGGGATGCCGGGATGGTCGATGCCTTTGCGCAGCAAGCCCGCAAGCTCGAGCGCCCTGGTGTTCACGTTGAGAATATGGCCGCTCGCATGCTGCACGCCCACCGGCCTCGTGCCGGAAACGCGGTCGAGGTCCTGCCGCGTGCAGCGGTGCTCGCCGTAGTAGATCGGGTCGAGGCCCCAGCCGGTGATCGGCTGCGCGGGATCCTTCAGTGCGGCACCGGCCGCCTTGAGGCGATCGACGGCGGCTTCGATCGAGTTCGCGCCGGTCCACACTCGGCCTTCAGGGTCGGTGCGCTCGAAGAATCCCACATAGGTGTAGCGCCAGTAGGTGCCTTCGGTCGTGTGGCTGTGGCCTTCGACGAGGCCCGGCATGAGCACCTTGTCGGCGAAGCGGTCGTCCAGTGTGTGCGTGCCCCAGCCCTTGAGTTCGTCGGGCGTTCCAGCTCCGAGAATGCGCCCGTCACGCACAGCGACGTGCGTTGCTTCCGGACGCGCGGGATTCATGGTGAGGATGCGCCTGGCGCGATAGATCGTGGTCATCGTCGGTCCTGCGTGAATGGGTCTTATAGCACCGCGGGACGATGCGGGACAGCGCCCTCGTGGCCTACGAGATGGCTGTGGCGCCGGTACGCGCGCCGCTGATGAGGTCGATGAGGCCGGGGATATCGGAGGGCACTGCATTGCCGCGCCACGCGACATGCTGGTCGGGACGTGAAAGCACGAGCTTGTGGCCGTACACCGCGGCGGCTTCCCCGGAATCCACATCGAGCACGCTGAGCGGCACGTTGCGCTCGAGCGCGGCGGCGCTGAATGCGCGGACGTCGATCGAAGGATCGAACCTGAGCAGCGTGTAGTCGGGGCCGAGCGCGTCGTACAGCGAACGCCCGTCGCGCAGCCACACATGGGGCGTGCGGCAGCCCGGCACCGTCGAGGGGGTGAAGTCGTACATCGTGTACGCGGGCGGCGATTCGCCGTCATAGGCGATGATCGGCGAGTCGCTGTAGAAGTAGCCGAAGTTGAGGCCGCCGCAGCAGTACTGCTGCACGTTGAGGTCGTACGCCGCTTTGCCGAGAGTCGCGCGCGCGGCCTCGCCTTCCGGACCCGGGTCTTCGAGGTTGGCCGGCACGGTCTGGCGCTGCCTGGCCATCTGGAAGGAATGGCTCATCGCAAAGTGAGAGACCTGCTCGGTGATCGGCAGGCGCTCCCTCTCGTGCGCCTCGAGGAGGCCCTCTGCGCCCCAGCCCTTGATGCGCGCGGCCAGCAGCCAGGCGAGGTTCGCCGCATCGGCGATGCCTGCATTCATGCCGTAGCCCGCGTACGGCACCCACAGGTGCGCGGCATCGCCGCAGATGAACACGCGGCGGTCGCGGAACTTGTCGGCCACGAGACGCCGGCCGATCCAGTCCTCCTTGGCAAGCACCTCGTACTCGAAATCCGCGCCGACACCCAGGATCGTGCGGAGCGCCCAGTCGCGGTCGATGGATTCGAAATCGTCCTCGCCATCGAGCAGATAGTTGTGAACAAGCCACGTCTCGCGGCCGTCGATGGCCATGACGTTGCCGCTGCGGCGCGGGTTGAGCGAGAACATGACCCACGCGGGCTTGCCCGGCAGCATCGAGAGCAGCTTCGGGGCGCGGATATAGCTCGACTGCACGCGCTGTACGACCGGGGTGCCGCTCAAGCTTGCGCCGATCTTGCGGCGGACTTCGGAGCGCCCGCCGTCGCAGCCGACCATGTACCGACACGCGATCCGCGTGATCTCGCCGGTGTCTAGGTTGCGTGCGGTAGCCACCACACCGCTCTCGTCCTGCGAGAAATCGTCGATCGAGGTGCGGTTGAGGACCTGCAGCCCGGGCATCGACGCGGCATGCTCGCCGAGCACCGGCTCGAGGTACATCTGGTTGATGCGATGGGGCGGTTCCGGTGTAGGCCACCAAGTGTCCGGGCCGTCACGCGCCGTGTAGCGGTCCTGGCGGCAGGGGATCGGGATGCGCGCGAGCTCGGTGCCGGTCGTGGTCGTGCGATACGAGCAGTCGTTGGGATAGTCGGGCGGCAATCCCGAGTTGCGCAGCTTTTGCGCCACGCCGAGCCGACGGAAAATCTCCATCGAACGCGCCGAGGTGTGATTGCACTTGACGCTCGGTGCCTCGCCTCGTTTGCGCAATTCGGCGACGATGACCGGGACGCCTCGCCAGGCGAGGTCCATTGCGAGTGTCAGGCCGACGGGGCCGCCGCCCGCGACCAGGACGGGCGTATCCAGGGTTGTCATTTAGTTTCAGAAGATCGCGCTGCGTCGCGCATGCAGAGCAGGGCGCGGGTCGCGACCCCGGAAGCCACATTGCAACCTGGCGAAAGGATGAAATTGCGCGTGCCGCCGGCTTGCCTGAGGGCGTCCCCGACTTCGGCGCGAATTTCGGGCAGCGAGCGCTCTTGAAGCTTCGATT
>CAZZDV010000127.1:0-11283 GCA_964652785.1 uncultured Bordetella sp. | reverse complement strand
GGCGACGAAGAGGCGCGCAAGCGCGTGCGCATCCTTACGCCGCTGTTCAAGTTTCGCGGCTGCCGCGATGCGCGGCGAGTGACCGGAGACGCGATGGAAGTGCGCGGCGGCGCCGGGTACATCGAGGAATGGAGCGATGCGCGGCTGGTCCGCGATTCGCACCTGGGCTCGATCTGGGAAGGCACGAGCAACATCGTCGCGCAGGACGTGCAGCGCGCGATCAAGCGCGAAGGCGCGCTCGAGGCATTGCGGCCGGCTTTGGACGAGATGATTTCTACGCTCGGGAATCCAGCGCTGCGCGATGCACTGTCCGCGTCGATCGCCCGCGCCTGCGAGTTTGCAGCCTCGGGCGCGAAAGGCGGCGACACCGCCCATGCGCGCCAGGCCGCCAGCGGGCTCTATTACGCAGCGGGCGCCGCCATCCTGGCTTCGGAGGGCACGCGTCTTTCCAAACAGGGCGACGCGCGGCGCGTGCTGCTCGCGGCGCTGGTCAACGAGCATCGTCTGCGCCCACGCGATCCGCTCAAGCCGGCGCGCGGCGCCTTCGAAGGGGCCCTCGCCGAAGCTCTCCTTCCCGAAACACCCGTCAGGTCGGCCGATGCCGACCGACTGCTCGCCGAATTCCGCCTCTCCCGATAATTCGACTCTGACCCCAATTAAAGATGCCTGGTCCCCTTTCGCATATCCGTGTGCTCGATCTTTCCCGCGTGCTGGCCGGGCCGTGGGCGGCGCAGAACCTCGCCGACCTCGGCGCCGAAGTCATCAAGGTGGAGCGCCCGGGATCCGGTGACGACACGCGCGGCTGGGGGCCGCCCTACATCAAGGACGCCGCCGGCAAGGACACGCCGGAGGCCGCGTACTACGCTTCGGTCAACCGCAACAAGAAGTCGGTGACGCTCGACATCGGCAAGCCCGAGGGACAGGCCATCGTGAGGGAACTCTCCGCCAAGTGCGACGTGCTGATCGAGAACTACAAGCTCGGCACGCTCAAGCGCTATGGGCTTGGCTATGACGCTCTCAGGAAGCTCAATCCAAAGCTGATCTACTGCTCGGTCACCGGGTTCGGGCAGGACGGGCCGTATGCGCCGCGCCCGGGCTACGACTTCATCTTCCAGGGCATGGGCGGGCTGATGTCGATCACCGGCGAGCGCGACGGCGAGATCGGCGCCGGCCCGATGAAAGTCGGCATTGCGATCACCGATGTGCTTACCGGCATGTACGCGAGCCTCGCGATCAGCGCGGCGATCACGCATGTCGAGCGCACAGGCCAGGGCCAGTACATCGACATGGCGCTCCTCGACACCATCGTGGCGTTCAACGCGAACCAGGTGGTGTCGTATCTCGCGTCGGGCAATATCCCGCAGCGCTGGGGCAACGCCCATCCGCAGGTCGTGCCCTATGAAGTCTTCGCAACCTCGGATGGCCACCTGATCCTGGCGGTCGGCAACGACGGCCAGCATGCGCGCTTCTGGAAAGTCGCCGGCCGCCCGGAGGTGGCCGAGGATCCGCTCTTCAAGACCAACTCGCAGCGCATCATCAACCGCAGGGCGCTGATCCCGCTGATCGCGGAGGTGATGAAGACGCGCACCAAGAAGCAATGGCTCGAGCAGCTCGAAGCCGCCACGGTGCCCTGCGGCCCGATCAACAACATGCAGGAAGTCTTCGAGGATCCGCAGGTGCGGCACCGCGGCCTGCATGTCGACATGCCGCATGCGCTCGGCGGCATGGCGCCGGTGGTGGCGAGCCCCATGCGCTTTTCCGAGACGCCGGTCGAATACCGCATCGCCCCGCCCCTGCTTGGCGCCTACAACGAAGAGGTCTACCAGGGGCTGCTCGGAAAAAGCGCCGAGGAAATGCAGAAGCTCAAAGCCGCGGGGATCGTGTGACCGGTCAGGCGACGTCGGCGGCCCTTGCGCCGCCCTACGAAGGGCTGCGCGTGCTCGACATGTCCCAAGGCCTCGCCGGACCTTACTGCGCGGGGCTGCTCGGCATGCAGGGCGCTTCGGTGATCAAGGTCGAACCGCCGGGCGGCGACTGGATCCGCAACGCGGGCGGCGGCCGCGAAGGCATGACTTCGCTCGCGATCATGGGCAGTCCGGGCAAGCGCTCGGCCTGCATCGACGCGACGAAACCTGAGGGCAAGGCGCTCCTGCTGAAGATGGCGCGGAGCGCGGACGTGTTCGTGCAGAACTTCCGCCCCGGCGTGATCGAGCGCCTCGGCCTCGCGTACGAGACGCTCATCGAAGACAACCCCGGCCTCGTCTATGTCTCGATCACCGGCTTCGGCCCGAGCGGCCCCGATTCGCGCAAGGCCGCGACGGACTCGGTGCTGCAGGCCTACACAGGCATGGCGCAGGTCAACCGCGACGCCGATGGCACGCCGCGGCGCATCCCCTTTCTGGTGCCTGATACGGTCACCGGCGTGTATGCGGCGCAGGCCGCCGGGGCGGCGCTCTTCGCGCGCGCAAGGACGGGACAAGGTCGCCACGTGCAGATTTCGCTCATGGATGCCTGTGCCGCACTTCAAGCCGCGCCGATCCTCGACGCGGTCCTGAACGACGGCAGGCCCGCCGCGCCGATCACCGTCCCGGCGGGCATCTTCAAGACCCGCGACGGCTACATCACGGTGACGAGCCTGAACGAAACCATGTTCGGTTCGCTGCTCGGGGTGCTGAAGCTGGAGGCGCTTGGGCGGGATCCCCGCTTCGCGACACAACCCGGGCGGCAGCAGCACGCGGCCTTCCTCAACCTCGAGGTCTCGCGGTGCCTCCTGAAAGAAGACTCGCGCCACTGGCTGGAGAAATTTTCCGCCGGCGACGTTCTTTGCGCCGAGGTCCTCGACTACGCGGGGTTCCGCGCGGCGCCCCAGACGGTGCATGGGCAGACGTTCAGTGAGGTGGACCAGTACCCCTATGGCCCGCTGCCGCTGCCGCGCGTTCCGGGCGGAAACGCCGACTGGCCGCTGGATCCGACGCCGCGCGCAGGGCAGCACACCTTTGAAATCCTCGCCGAGCTCGGCGTCAGCGAAGCCGAACGTTCGGCGCTGGGCGCCTCGGGCGTCATCAGGCAGGCGGCCTAGTTGGACACACGGATGCGCGCGCTCGTCTGCCGCGAGTTCGGCGATTACCACACCGCCGTCGAAGTCGAAGAGGTTGCAGTGCCCGCGCTGCCGCCGAAAGGCGTGCGCGTCGCGGTCGAATACGCCGCGGTTTCGTTCGCGATGAGCCTGTGGATCGCCGGCAAGTACCAGCGCCTCCCGCCGCTGCCTTTCACGCCCGGCACCGAGGTGACCGGCACCGTGCTGGAGGTTGCGCCCGGGGTGACAGCGTGCAAGCCCGGCGACAAGGTGCTGGCGCTCCTCGACTGGGGTGCGTACGCCGAGCAGGTGTGCGCCACCGAATACACCGTCTACAAGCTCCCGCAAGGCATCGACCTCGGCGGCGCGCTGCATCTGGGCATTTCGTACGGGACGGCTTATGGTGGCCTTGCCTGGCGCGCGAAGCTGCGCGCGGGCGAGACGCTGCTCGTGCTCGGGGCTTCGGGCGCGGTCGGTCTTGCGGCAGTCGAGCTCGGCAAGGCCATGGGCGCGCGGGTCCTCGGCGCCGCCGGCGGACCGGCCAAGTGCGCGCAGGCCAAAGCGCATGGCGCCGAGATCGCCATCGACTACAAGAGCGAAGATCTGCGCGAGGCGGTGCGCGCCGCCACGGGCGGACGCGGCGTCGACTGCATCTTCGATCCGGTCGGCGGCGATTACTTCGACACCGCGCTGCGCACGCTTGCCACCGAAGGACGCATCGTGGTCATCGGCTTTGCGTCGGGCCGCATTCCGCAGGTGCCGGCGAACCTGCTGCTGGTGAAGAACATCTCGGTGCTCGGCTTCAATTTCGGCACCTATGTCGGATGGTCGCCGGGCGACGGGCGCGAGCACTACGAGCCGATGGTGCGCGCCGCGTACGAAAAAATATTTGGCTGGTATTCGCAGGGGCGGCTTTCGCCGGTCCTCGCCGAAACATTCCCGCTGGAACGCTATGTCGATGCGCAGGACGCGGTGATGTCGCGACGCGCCCTGGGCAAGGTCGCCCTCAAGCTCCGTTGAAAGGTCCGTCAATGCGCCTGCTGCTCGTACTGCTTATATCGACTCTGACCCCGATTTCAGTTTGGGCGCAGTCGTATCCCACCAAGTCGATCCGCATGGTGATCCCTTACCCGCCGGGCGGTCCGACGGATGTGCTCGGGAGGATCGTCGCGGCCAGGCTGCCCGAAGCGCTCGGCCAGCAGGTGGTGGTCGACAACAAGCCGGGCGCAAGCGGGCAGATCGGCGCGGCGGACGTGGCCAAATCAGCGCCCGACGGCTACACGCTGCTCACCAACGCCTCGATCCACGTGATCAACCCGCACGTGTACTCCAAGCCGCTGGTGGATGCGGTCAAGGAATTCACGCCCATAGCGCTGATCGGCATCGTGCCGCTCGTGATGGTGGTGCCGGTGACGCAAACCGCGCGCGACGTGAAGGAATTCATCGCGTGGGCCAAGGCCAACCCGGGCAAGGTGAATTTCGCCTCCTCGAGCGCGGCCTCGGCGCCGCACCTCGCGGGCGAGCACTTCAAGCGCGTGGCCGGCATCGACATGCAGCACGTGCCGTACAAAGGCAGCGCGCCTGCGCTGGCCGACCTTGCCGGCGGCCAGGTGCAGCTCATGTTCGATTCGATGCCCTCCTCAATGGGCTTCATCCGCGGCGGCAAGCTCAAGGTGCTCGCGGTGTCCAACCCGAAGCGCGTCGCGGCGCTCCCGAACGTGCCGACGATGATCGAGGCCGGCATTCCGGACTTCGACCTCGGCACCTGGTACGGCATCTGGGGGCCGGCCAACATGCCGCGCGACCTCGTGAGCCGCCTGAACGCGGAGATCGTGAAGGTCGTGTCCTTGCCTGAAACCCGGGAGCGGCTTGCCGCGCTCGGCGCGGAACCTTCGGCTTACAGCGCCGAGGAGTTCGCGGCCTTCAACCGCAGGGAGCTCGAGCGCTGGGGCCGCATCGTGCGCGCCGCCAACATCAAGCTCGACTAGGGATGGACCGCATCCTCATCACCGACTTGATCGACCCGGCCGGCACCGCACTGCTGGCCGCTTCGGCCGAAGTCGTGAGCCCGCCGAATACCGATCCGGACACCCTGCGATCGCTGGGGCGCGAAGTCGACGCCGTCATTACCCGAAGTCGCCTGCCCGAAGATCTTTTCGACGTCGCGCCGCGCATCCGTGCAGTGACGATTCATGGCACGGGCACCGACCTCGTCAATCTCAAGTCGGCGAGCGAGCACGGCGTGATGGTCGCGAACATCCCCGGCGGCAACGCACAGTCGGTGGCCGAGTACTGCCTCATGTCGATCCTGCTGCTCGCGCGAGACTTTCGCCGCATCGACCGCAAGCTGCGCAGCGACGCTTGGGACACGGCGCGCGCACTCGCCGCAGACGCCGGGGAAGTGACCGGCAAGACGCTCGGAATCATCGGCGTCGGCCATATCGGCAAGCGGCTGGCGAAGATGTGCATCGGGGGCCTCTCGATGCGCGTCCTCGGCAACCAGCGGCGGCTGGACGCGCTCCCGCCCGGCGTCGAACCCGCAGCGCTCGACGATCTGCTCGCGCAATCGGACTTCGTCGTGCTCACCTGTCCGCTCACGCCGGAGACCCTCCACCTGATGAACGCCGCGCGCCTCGGCTCGATGAAGAAAACGGCGTTCCTCATCAACGTCGGCCGCGGCCCCGTCATCGACGAGGAAGCGCTTGTCGAGGCTCTGCGAGGCAAGACCATCGCCGGCGCGATGCTCGACGTCTACGAGCACTACCGCCTCGAGCCGGGGCATGACCTCTTCTCGCTGCCAAATGCGGTGCTGACGCCGCATCTTGCCGGCTCGACGCGAGAATCGCGCAAGCGCGTTGGCTGCATCGCGGCGGAAGAAACGCTGCGCATGCTCGCGGGCAATCCACCCACCAGTTTCGTCAATCCAGAAAGGACACCATGGCTTCCAAAGACCTGAAGATCACCGACATCAAGGCCTACCCCACCTCGTTCCCGGTGCCGAAGAAAGCGCAGGTCACCCTCGGCATCGGCACGGCGATCAAGCGCGATGCCGTCGTGGTCAAGGTCACGACCGCAGGCGGGCTCGTGGGCTGGGGCGAGTCGCATCACGGCCGCGCGCACACCGCGGTGGCCAAGCTCATCGAAACCACGCTTAAACGACTCGTGGTCGGCATGGATGCGTCGGACGTGGTCGGGGTCTGGGCGAAGATCTACAAGATGCAGCTCGGCAGCCACGGCATGGGCGCGGGGTGTTGCCTGGCGATGAGCGGCATCGATTGCGCGCTCTGGGATATCCGCGGCCAGGCTGCGGGCATGCCGATCTACAAGCTGATCGGCGGCGCGTACCGGGGACTGCCGGCCTATGCGGGCGGCGTATCGCTCGGCTACCAGCCCGCGGACGAACTCATCGCGGAACTCAAGCCGCATCTCAAGGCGGGCTACAAGGCGGTCAAGCTGCGCGTCGGCGACAATCCAAAACGCGACCTGCAGCGCATCCGCGCGGTGAGGAAGCATATTGGCGACGACATCGAGATCCTCACCGATGCGAACACCGGCTATACGGTGAATGACGCGCGCGCGGTGATGCCGGCGATGCAGGATTTGAACGTGGCCTGGCTCGAAGAGCCGTTCCCCGCGCATGACTACGTGAGCTACGGCCTCGCCTCGAGCTTCAGCAACACGCCGCTTGCGGCGGGCGAGAACCACTACACGCGTTTCGAGTTCAACCGCGTGCTTGAAGACGGCTCGATCACCGTGTTGCAGCCGGACCTCTCCAAGACCGGCGGCATCACCGAGTGCTTGCGCATCGCGGCGATGGCCTCGGCCTACAAGCTGCGCATCCATCCGCACAGCTCCATGACCGGGCTCAACCAGGCGGCGAGCATCCATTTCCTTGCCGCGATCGACAATGGCGGCTACTTCGAAGCCGACGTCTCCAAGGCCAACAAGTTCCGCGACGAGCTCTGCTCCACGCCGTGGGAAGTCGACAAGGACGGCAACGTCTGGCCGATCGACAAGCCGGGCCTGGGCCTGGAGGTGGACGAGAAATTCCTGCAGAAGAACCCGGCCATCGAGGGTCCGGGTTACGTTTAAGATAGCCGTACATAAAAACCAAAGGAGGCAAGATGAAGGCATTCAGGCTGAAGGCGGCAGGCGCAGGCGTGGCAATGGCAGTCGTCGCGCTCGCATGGTCCACGCTGGCCGGCGCGCAGGCATACCCCTCGAAGCCGATCCGCTGGATCGTGCCCTACACCGGGGGCGGCATTACGGACATCGTCACTCGCATGGTGACGCAGAAGATGCAGGCCTCGCTCGGCCAGCCGATCGTCGTCGACAACAAGCCCGGCGCAAACAGCATCATCGGCGCGGAACTCGCCGCGAAGGCGCCGCCCGACGGCTACACGATGGTTACGGTCATCGGTGCGCATGCCGCCAACGCGACCCTGTATGCAGGCAAGCTCTCGTTCGACCCGGTGAAGAGCTTTGCGCCGGTGTCGCTCGTGGCCATCGCGCCGCTGATCCTCACGGCCAACAACAGCTTCCCGGCCAGGGACGTGAAGGAGCTGATCGCGTATGCCAAGGCCAATCCGGGCAAGATCTCGTTCGGGTCCTCCGGCATCGGTGCCGCCGCGCACCTCACTACGGAGCTGCTCAAGCAGACCGCGGGCATCGACATGGTGCATGTCCCCTACAAAGGCACGGCACCCGCGCTGAACGACTTGATGGGCAACAACATCCAGATCCTCGTCGACGTGCCGAGCACGCTCATGCCGCACGTGCGCGGAGGCAAGATCAAGGCGCTGGCGATGTTCTCGGGCAAGCGCATCGGCGGCGCGCCTGAAGTGCCGACGATGAATGAGGCCGGCGGCCCGCCGCTCGAAGCGTCCACGTGGATCCTCTTCCTTGCGCCGGCCGGCACGCCGCGCGACATCGTCAATCGCCTTTCGCAGGAAGCCGTCAAGGCCGTTGGCGAGACCGACGTCAAGGAGCGCTTCACGCAAAGCGGCATCGACCCCGTGGGCAGCAATCCCGAAGGGGCCGCGCGTTTCCTCAACGACGAGATCGCCAAGTGGGCCAAGGTGATCCAGACCGCCGGCGTAAAGGCGGAGCAGTAAGCATTGCCGTTGGTGTACCGGTACCAGTACACCAACTACCCGGAGAGCCGCGCCAATGCTGGGTTCATAAAAATCAAAGTTGTACTTTTGAGGGGGAATAAATGAATGCTTGCCTGAAACTGGTCCTTGCCGCGATTCTCGCGATCGTGCCGCTCGCGGCGCAGGCGCAGGCGTGGCCCGCGAAGCAGATCCGCATCATCGTGCCTTTCCCGCCGGCGGGCTTCAACGACATCCTCGCGCGCATCCTCGCGCAGGAGCTGCCCAAGACGCTCGGCCAGCCGGTGATCGTCGAGAACCGGCCCGGCAGCGGCTCGCTGCTCGGCACCGAGCTCGCGGCCAAGTCCGCGCCCGACGGGTACACGCTGTTCATCGCGGCCCTGCCCTTCTCCGTCATCCAGAGCCTGTACAAGACTTCGTTCGACGTCACTAAGGATTTCGCCCCAATCACGCTCGCGGGCGTCTCGGACAACATGCTGGTGGCGCATCCCGCATTCCCCGCGAATTCGGTCGCGGACCTCATCCGGATCGCAAAGGAGAAGCCCGGGCGGGTCAACTACGGGTCCTCCGGCGGCGGGACTTCGGTGCATCTGTGCATGGAGCTCTTCAAGACGATGTCGAAGACCTACATGACGCACATCCCGTACAAGGGCAGCGCCCCGGTCGTTGCCGACCTGATCGCGGGGCAAGTGGACGTGATGTTCGACAACCTCCCCAACGTAATCCAGCACGTCAAGAGCGGCCGCATGAAGGCGCTTGCGGTCTCCGGACCGAAGCGTTCGCCGCTCGCGCCGGAAGTGCCCACGGTGGCCGAAGCGGGCGTGCCCGGGTTCGAGGTCACGGTCTGGTTCGGCCTGCTCGCGCCCGCCGGCGTGCCGCGCGACATCATCCAGCGCCTCAACGCCGAAAGCACGAGGATCATCAGCTCCCCCGAGGTGACCGACCGCTTCCTCAAGCTCGGCGTCAACCCGGCGCCCGGCACGCCCGAGCAGTTCGGCGACATGGTGAAATCCGAAGTCTCGCGCTGGGCCATGGTCATCAAGAACGCCGGCATCAAGGCGGAGTGATGTCGCGACCCAAAAAGCAGATCAGGTCGGACATCGGCTGGAGCACCGCCGACCGAATCTCGATTTTCGGCAAGGACCTGCCCTCGGAAATCCTCGGGCACCTGAATCTGGGCGACATGGGCTTCCTCGAAATCAAGGGGCGCCTGCCTGCCGCGAACGAATCGAAGATGTTCAACGCCATGGTCGTGTGCCTCGCCGAGCACGGCATCACGCCGAGCGCGATCGCGGCGCGCATGACCTACATGGGCGCGCCCGAGGCGATGCAGGCCGCGGTGGCCGCCGGGCTGTGCGGCTTGGGCAGCGTGTTCGTCGGCTCGACGGAAACCTGCGCGAAGATGCTCGTGGAAGCGCTGCCCGATCCCAAGGCCACGGCCGACCTGCCCGCGCTCGCCTCGAAAATCGTCGCCGACTTCCGCGCGAGGAAGCAGATCGTCCCCGGCATCGGCCATCCGGTGCACAAGCCGGTCGATCCGCGCACGCCGCGCCTTTTCGAGCTGGCCAGGGAAACCGGGTTCTCCG
Organism: uncultured Bordetella sp.; assembly: GCA_964652785.1. Lineage (GTDB taxonomy): Bacteria > Pseudomonadota > Gammaproteobacteria > Burkholderiales > SG8-39 > SZAS-79. The sequence continues at coordinate 1,510 of CAZZDV010000127.1, read as the reverse complement.
GGCCTTATGTCGAGCTGGTCAAGCTCGTCTCGGCCGAGGCGGAGCGCGCCTCGGGCAAGAACTTGCCCATTAACGCCACTGGCGCGATCGGTGCGATCTGCTGCGAGATGGGCTTCGACTGGAAGATCTGCAGGGGCCTGGGTGTGATGGCGCGCGCCGTGGGGCTGGTGGGGCACCTGCTGGAAGAATCCCGCAATCCGATGGCCGGCGAGATCTGGCACCGTGTGGAAGAGGAAGCATCGGAGCATATGAAACCCTCACGGAAGACCCCATGACTGATCGAGACCACCCTGAAGTGCGCGATGCGGTGCGCGCGCTCTGCAAGGAGTTCGACGGCCCCTACTGGCAGAAGGTCGACGAGGCGCGGGCGTATCCAGAGGCGTTCGTCGATGCGTTGACCAAGGCCGGCTGGATGGCCGCGCTCATCCCCGAGGAGTACGGAGGATCGGGGCTTTCGTTGACGGTGGCCTCGGTGATCATGGAGGAGATCACGCGCTCGGGCGGCAACGCGGGCTGCTGCCACGGCCAGATGTACAACATGAATACCCTGCTTCGCAACGGGTCGGAGGAGCAGAAGAAGAAATACATGCCCAAGATCGCCACCGGCGAATTGCGCCTTCAATCCATGGGCGTGACCGAGCCGACCGCCGGCACCGACACCACCAGCATCAAGACCACCGCGGTGCTCAAGGGCGACCGCTACGTGGTCAACGGGCAGAAAGTCTGGACCTCGCGCCTGCAGCACTCGGAACTCATGATCCTGCTCGCGCGCACCACGCCGCTTGCGGAAGTGAAGAAGAAATCCGAAGGCATGACGATCTTCCTCGTCGACACGCGCGAGGCGATCGGCAAAGGCCTCACCGTCAAGCCGATCCGCAACATGGTGAACCACGAGACCAACGAGGTATTCATCGACAACCTCGAGATTCCTGTTGAGAACCGCATCGGCGAGGAGGGCAAGGGCTTCAAGTACATCCTCGACGGCCTGAACGCCGAGCGCATCCTCATTGCCTCCGAGTGCATCGGCGACGGCCACTGGTTCATCGAGAAAGCCTCGACGTACTCGAAGGAGCGGGTCGTCTTCGGCCGGCCGATCGGCCAGAACCAGGGTATCCAGTTCCCGATCGCCGAGGCCTACATGGAGATCGAGGCGGCCAACCTCATGCGCTACAAGGCCGCCGCGCTGTTCGACGAGAAGAAGCACTGCGGGGCCGAGGCCAACATGGCCAAGCACCTCTGCGCGAAGGCCTCGTGGGAAGCGGCCAACGTCTGCATTCAGACCTATGGCGGGTTCGGCTTCGCAGCCGAGTACGACGTTGAGAGGAAGTTCAGGGAAACGCGGCTTTATCTTGTGGCACCGATCTCGACGAATCTGATCCTGTCGTACGTGGCAGAGCACGTGCTGGGGATGCCGCGGTCGTTCTAATATATTGTATTTGTTACATTTTTCTCATTTAACTCGAGAATGCACAATGAATGAGAAAGTTTGTGGCGAACCGACATGGAATTG
>CAZZDV010000126.1:6955-11301 GCA_964652785.1 uncultured Bordetella sp. | reverse complement strand
GGTGCTCATGCCGTCGCCCGAACTGCAATCGCCGACTTCATGGATGTGCAGGCCGTGCTCCTGCCCGGGCTTGAGTCCCTGGACGTAGACGACGACATGGACTTTGCCGCCCACCTCCTCGAAGGTCGCCTCGCCAATGACCTTGCTGCCCTTGGTCGGCTGCAACTGCGCGGTTGCGCGCAGCGGTTCTAGCGGCGCGGTCGCGCAGGCAGCCACCATGAATGCCGCCGATGCGGCAACTAGGCGGGTAGTTTTTCTCATGTGATTCCTCCTTTTGTGTATCAATCTACTCGCATAGGTACCGGCTTGGAAGCAGGTTTTGCATGGAAAGCGCGGAACTCATTCAATGGTGCAGTGCTGCATTCAGGAATGCTTGACGCTGCGACCATCGGTGGGATACGGTCGCCACGCAGTCTCGCACGACCACGCCATAAGAAAACTGGAGGGTGACAATGGATCGGTATCAGCAGAGACGAAGTTTAATTGTGGGCGCCGCGATCGCCGCGCTGGCTTTGGCCTGGGCAGTCCCGCAACCCGCTGCCGCACAGGACGCGCCGAAGAAGGTGGTGCTGCGCTTCGCGGCGGATTTCCCGCCGCCGCCGCATCCGGCCGGCCTCGCGATGAAGTACTTTGCCGAGCGGCTGTCGCAGGCGATTCCCGGCAGCGAGGCGCGCCTGTATTACGCCGGCGCCCTCTACACCGTTCCCGAGGCGTTCGAGGCGATGCGCCAAGGCAACCTGGAGATGACCTGGATGCAGGTCGGCAAGGCGGCGCCGGTCGATCCCTGGATGATGTCCCTCGTCGGGCCGGGGATCCTCACCACGGTCGGCGCGGTCGACAACCTCGACAAGACCAAGACCTACCAGATGCTCATCGACCGGCTGCAGAACAACCAGGCCATCCGGGTGTTCGGCGTCGGGCACATGAGCTTCGGCATGGGGGTGGGCGGCAAGAAGCGCTACACGAAGCCCTCGGACTTCAATGGCCGCAAGGTCCGCAGCATGGGGCCGGTCGAGAACGCCTCGCTCGAGTCGTGGAAGGCGAACCCGGTGGTGATGGGCTTCGGCGAAGTGCCGAGCGCGCTCGAGTCGGGTGTCATCGACGGCCTGATGACCAGCCTCGGCGGCTGGAACAGCGTGCGCGAACAGGCGCCCTACTTCACCATGGGCGGCGCCGGCGCCTTCGTCGGCGACTACTACATGATCAGTGCCAGCCGCCGCTGGTGGGATCGCCAGCCTCCCGCGACCCAGGCGGTGCTGCAGAAGCTGATCCTGGAAACCATCCAGGTGCAGAAGGAATACAACTGGTGCTTCGACAAGACGGCCTACGAAAAGTACGGCACCAAGGATCCGTCCAAGCCGGGCATCTACTGGATGAACCCGCAGGAGGTTACCGCCATGGTGAGCGCGATGGGCGATGCGACCACCCGGTACGTGAAGAGCAAGACGCCGGCGGCCGCCAACCCGTGGGTCGACACCTTTGTCAAGGAAGGCCGCGAGCTCTCGAAGCAGCACCCCGCCGGCTCGTCGTGGATCGAGAAGCTCGACTGCTCGAAGCACGCCTCGGCCCTCGCCGTAAAGTAGCCCGGCGCCGAGCACGCACCGCCGGCGCGTGGAAAAAGCGTACGTAATCTGGCGGGCCTTCCAGGAGAAGGTCCTGGGACCCGCTGCAGCACTGCTGCTGCTCGGCTGCACCCTGCTCGCCCTGCTCGAGGTGGTGCGGCGCTACGTCTTCGGCCAGTCCTTCTACTGGCAGCAGGACGCGGTCACTTACATCATCCTGAGCGCAGTGTTCCTGTATTTCGGCATCGCGCAGCGCCGTGCGTCGCATCTGAGCGTCACTGTCTTCCTGGAGATCGCCGAAGTCGCCGGGCCCCGCGCTCGCAGGGCGGCCGAGTACGTCCGGCTCCTGGGCGCGGTGTTCTCGCTCCTGTTCCTGCTGGCGGTGGTCTGGTGGGGCGTCCCCGAGGTGCTCGACAGCCAGAAATACAACACGCGCACCGAGAGCCTGCTGCTGCCGCTTGCGCCTTTCCTGTGGGCGTTGCTGATCGGCTTCGTCTTCATGGCCGTGTCGATGGTCTTCCAGGTGTATCGCGACGCGCAGAAATTGCGCGGGCTCACGGTCCTCGTAGAACCCCCCGAGGACGACAGCGAAGTTCTCCTGCACTGAAGGCCTGAACCATGCTCATCGTCGGCATCGTAGTGTTCGTCCTGCTGGTGATCGCGGTTCCGATCGGTATTGCCCTGTCCGCCAGCAGCGCGGTCTACATCCTGATCGACCCGCTGCTCGAGCCCGAGGTGATCTTCCGCGCCTTCTTCAACTTCATCGGCCGCTACTCGCTGATGGCGATCCCGCTCTTCATCTTTGCGGGCTTCCTGATGGAGCGCACCGGACTGATCTCCCAGCTGTTCAAGTTCGCCGACGCGCTGGTGGGGTGGATGCCCGGGGGCTTTGGCGTCTCGACCATCCTCGCCTGCGTGCTGTTCGCCTCGATCTCGGGCTCGAGCGTCGCCTCGGCCGCGGCGATGAGCGTGATCGCGATCCCGGAAATGAAAAAGCGCGGCTATCCGGACTGGCTGTCCTCGGGCATTGTCGCCGGCAACGGCGGCATCGCCATTTTGATCCCGCCCAGCATCATCCTGATCCTGTTCGGCATCGTCACCGAGACCTCGATCGTCAAGCTGTTCTTTGCCGGCATCATCCCCGGCCTGCTGCTGGCGCTGACCAGCATCATCGTGGTGATGGTCATCAGCTTCCGCATCAAGCTGCCGCGCGGCACGTTCTCCATGGCGCGGCTGGGCCGCGAATTCATGGGCGCGCTGGCGGGCCTGTTCATGCCGGTGATCATCCTCGGTGGACTGTACGGCGGCGTCTTCACGCCCACCGAGGCCGCCGCGGCGGCCTGCGGCTATGCCCTCATTTACGGGCTCATCAGCGCCCGGGGCGAATTCATCCGGCAGCTGATTCCGATCACCCGCCGCGCGCTCAACCTCACGGCCGTGATCCTGTTCCTCGTCGGCAGCGTGGGCGTGTTCCAGTTCCTCGCCTCCAACCTCTACTGGCCGCAGCAGATCACCGCAACGGTCACCAGCTGGGGGCTCTCCCAGCTCGGTTTCATTTTCGCCTTCATGGGCGTGCTGCTGATCCTCGGATGTTTCGTCGACGGGGTCGCCATGGTCCTGCTCACCGTGCCGGTGGTGTTCCCGATCGCCATGGCCCTCAAGATCGACCCCCTGCACCTGGGCGTCATGCTCACCCTCGCCGTCGAAATGAGCGTCATCACCCCGCCCGTCGGCCTGAACCTGTTCGCCGTGAGCGGCACCTCGAAGATCCCGCTCACCACCGTGATGAAGGGCTCCATCCCCTTCTTCTGCGCCGATCTGCTCACATTGATCATCGTCATCTTCGTTCCGGCCACCGTCACCTGGCTTCCCAGCATCCTCGTCACGAACGTCTTCAAATAGGCCCGCGCTGCTAGCGCCCGCCGGCCAGCAGGTCGATGAACGCCGAAGGCTCCGTTTCGCCTTTGCCTTCGGCGACCAGGAGCCGAAAGCGCTCCACCGCCGCCCGAGCCATCGGCAGCGGCACGCCGGATTCCTCGGCCACCGCAACGGCGTTCAGCAGGTCTTTGAGCATGACGTTGACCGTGCCGAGCGCGGGCTCGTAGGCCCGCGACGCCATGCGCGGGCCGAACACCTGCAATGGCTTCGAATCGGCAAAGCCGCCCCGCAGCGCCTCGGGAAGCCTGGAAGCATCCACGCCGGCCGCCTCGGCCAGCCGCAGCGCCTCCGCGATCACGGGGAACAGGCTCGCGACGATGACCTGGTTCGCGAGCTTGGTCACCTGGCCCGTGCCGGACCCGCCCATGCGCGTGAAGCGGCTGGCGAGCTCCGCGACCAAGGGCCTCACGAACTCGATGTCTTCGCTGCGGCCGCCGGCCATGATCGCGAGTGTGCCCTGCTCCGCGCCGACCGTGCCTCCGGAAACCGGCGCATCGATGTAGCCGATGCCCTTCTCCCAGAGCCTGGCCGCGTAATCCCGCGCGGCAGCCGGCGCGATGCTGGAGAAATCGATGACGATCTTTCCTTCCGTCGCGCCCTCCGCAACGCCGCCCGCGCCGAACAAGACTTCCCTGACCGAGTTCTGGTCGGTGACGCACATCATCACGATGTCGGCAAAACGCGCCACCTCGGCCGGCGAATCCTTGGCAACCGCGCCCTTGACCGTGACCGGCGCGAGCTTTTCCTTGCTGCGATTCCAGACGGACACCTTGTAGCCGGCCGCAAGCAACCGCAGCGTCATGGGCTTGCCCATGAGGCCGATGCCGATGAATCCGAGCCTGGGCA
>CAZZDV010000126.1:0-6855 GCA_964652785.1 uncultured Bordetella sp. | reverse complement strand
GCCTCCCCGATGCGTCACAGCCCCGAGATTCGCGGGGCCGACGAGCGCGGCGTACTTTTCGAGCGCGCCGGAGAGCGGCTCGCGTGCCGGGGGCCGCCAGGCTTTCCTGCGTTTCGCCATTTCCGCCTCGGAGATTTCGAGCGAGAGCCGGCCGGCTTTTGCATCGATGACGATGCCATCGCCGTTCCTGACCAGCGCCAGCGGTCCGCCGACCCCTGCTTCCGGCGAGACATAGCCGATCATCATGCCGCGGGTGGCGCCGGAGAAGCGGCCATCGGTGAGCAGCGCGACCTTCTCGCCCATGCCCTGCCCGTAGATCAGCGCGGTCACCGCAAGCATCTCGCGCATGCCCGGCCCGCCCTTGGGACCTTCGTAGCGAATCACCAGCACTTCGCCCTCCGAATACGAGCGCGCCGCAATCACGGCGGCGCAGTCTTCCTCGCAGTCGAACACGCGCGCCCGGCCGCTGAACTTCAGGTTCTCGAGTCCGGCGACCTTGATGAGCGCGCCATCGGGCGCGAGGTTGCCCTTGAGCACCACCAGTCCGCCGGTGTCCATGATCGGCGTCTTGCGCACCACCTCGCCGTCCGCGCCCGGGTGGTCGGCCAGTTCGTCCTCGAGCGTCGTGCCGAAGATCGTGAGGCACTCGCCGTGCAGCGCGCCGCGCTCCAGCAGCACGCGCAGCACGTTGTACACGCCGCCCACGGCGTGCAGGTCCTTGGCGAGAAAGCGCCCGCCGGGCTTCATGTCCGCGATCAGCGGCGTCTTCTTCGAGATCCGGGCGAGGTCATCCAGCGAGAATCGGATCCCCGCTTCATGGGCGATTGCGGGGATATGCAATCCCGCGTTGGTCGAGCCGCCGGTCGCGGCAACCGCCGCGCAGGCGTTCTCCAGACTTTTCTTCGTCACCAGGTCGCGCGGGCGCGGCCCGCCGGTGCGCAGAAGCTCCATCACCACGCGGCCTGCTTCGCGCGCGGTGGCCGCCCGTTCCTTGGCCATCGCGGGCATGGTGGCCGAGCCCGGCAGCGCGAGGCCCAGGGTCTCGGAGACCATCGCCATCGTGTTGGCGGTGAACTGGCCGGGACAGGCGCCCAGCGTCGGCAGGCACACGCGCTCGAGCTGGTCGAGCTCGGAGGGCTGCATTTCGCCGGCCATCACCGCGCCGACCGCCTCGAAGGTATCGAGCACCGTGACGTCGCGCCCCTTCCACCGGCCGGGCGAGGCCGAGCCGCCGTACATGAAGACCGACGGCAGGTTGAGACGGACGATGGCCATCATCATGCCGGGCAGGGTCTTGTCGCAGCCCGCGAAAGTCACCAACGCATCGTAGGCGTGCCCTCGGCACACGGCTTCCACGCCATCGGCGATGATCTCGCGCGAGGCGAGAGAGAACTTCATGCCCGCGTGGCCCATCGACATCGAATCGGCCACCGCGATCGAGGCGAAGTCGAACGGCACGCCGCCCCACTCTTTGACCGCGACGCAAGCCTCGCGAGCGAGCTCGCCGAGCTTCGCATTGCAGGGCGTCACCCGGCCATCGGTGCTCGCCACGCCAACGAAAGGCTTGGCGATGTCCTCGTCGGTCAGCCCGAGGCCGCGCAGGAAGGCGCGATGCGGCGCGCGGTCCATGCCTTCGACCGTGATGCGCGAAGGCAAGTCGCCCCAGGGGGCCGGTTTAGCCGAACGCCGCGTTCTCGACGTCTTCATGACGTTCTCCCTTGAATGTATTCGTCGACGATTTCATTGATGTTTGCGCTGTGCTTGAACCCGAGCCTCGCAGCGCGCGCCGAGAACGTGGAGCGCGCAACCGAATCCATCAGGGCCTGGGCCGCGGGATCAGGGTCGAACCGCACTTGCCCGAGCGTCACGTGACCGTCCGTTTCTTTGCCAAGCGGCTTGCCGCCCGTGGCCTGCTGCACGGCAGTGAGCATTGTCTGCGCCGAGGCCGTGATGCCGGTGAGCATGAGCGTCCGGTCGGGGCCAAGGTCATCGGCGGGAATTTCCATCGCGTGAATCAGCGAGTCTACGACGCGCGAAACCGAAATGCAGGCCATGCGCGTATGCGGGCCCACCGGGCAGACATAGTCGCGGCCTGCAAGCGGCTCGCGGATGATCGCGCTGGACCAGCCTGAGACGGCCGTGTTCGCCGCGCCCGGCCGCACCAGCACCGTCGGCAGGCGAATGCTGCGCCCGTCGACGAACCCCCGTCGGGTGTAGTCGTCGATCATGACCTCGCACATGAGCTTCTGCGCGCCGTACGAAAGGCGCGGCGAAGGCCGCGTGTCGTCGGTGACTTCGAGGTTGACGCCGCGATAGACCGCGATCGAAGAAGTAAAGATGAATTTGGGGCTGTGCCCCGCGATGCGCGCGGCTTCGAGCAGGTCGCGCGTGGCATCGAAATTGACTTTCATGCCGAGCTCGAAATTCTGCTCGGCGCCACCCGAGACCAGCGACGCGAGGTGGAAGATCGCATCGACGCGGCCGTCGCCGCCCATCAACGAGCGCGCAGTGGGCGCGTAGGCGAGGTTCCCCGTCACCGGCTCGATCTTCGGGCCCTTGACCGCGGGCTCGCTCTGGTCGAACGCGACAACGCGCCCGACCTCCGGGCGTTGCGCCAGCGCTTCGACGAGCGCCGCGCCGATGAATCCGGCAGCGCCTGTGACCAGGACTTTCATGCCGGAATTATCACACTGTGCTAAAAAGCCGGGGACCAAAAGGAGGATCGCAATGAACAGGCTCGCAAAGAGCGCCGCGGGAACCCTCGTCGCGCTTGCCTGCCGCACCGGAGCCAAAGTTGATTGACTGCGTCGACTGATGCACCTGAACATCCTTAGCGCAGGCGCCGCCAAGGCCGTTGTCATCTCGGTGTGCGCCGATCTCGGCGTGGTGCCGGGCGGCGCATTCGGCGCGGTCGGCGCGATGCAGGACAAGCTGCTCGCGGGCGAGCCCTGCGACGTGATCGTGCTCACGCGGGCGATGATCGATGCGCTGGCCGAATCCGGCAAAGTGGTTGCGGAAACGGTCGCCGACCTGGGACGTGTCAAGACCGGCGTCGCAGTCAGGAAAGGCACGCCGCGACCAAACGTGTCTCGCGCGCAAACGCTTGCTTCAGCGTTGATGGGGGCGGAAGCGATCTACGTGCCGGACCTCGAGAAATCGACGGCCGGCAAGCACATCGCGAGCGTGCTCGCAGAACTGGGCATCGCGTCCGAAGTCGCCGAGCGCATCCGGGAATTCCCGAACGGGGCCGCCGCAATGCGGGCGATGGCCGATGCGCCGGGCCTCTATTCGATCGGCTGCACGCAGGTGTCCGAGATCCTCTACACCGAAGGCGCCGAACTCGTGGGCGCGCTTCCGGACGAGTTCGAGCTTTCGACGCTTTATTCGGCCGCGGCCTGCGCGAACGCGGCCGACAGGACGGCCGCGCGCAACTTCGTGCTCTTCCTCACCGGCGATTCCACGCAACGCATGCGCAGGAAAGCCGGCTTCGAGGCCTAGGGCTGGTACGTTTACCTCTTGTCTGAGCAAATCCACCGTGCTGATATTTGAATGGGATCCGGAAAAGACTCGGGAGAATGAGCAAAAGCACGGGCTCACCTTTCTCGATGCGTCGGAAGTGTTCGATGATGATCACTCGTCCTCTGTTCTGGATCCCGATCACTCGGAGGATGAGCAACGGTATCTGATCTTTGGTGGATCGAAGAATGGCAAGCTCTTGGTTGTCTCGTATACTGAACGCGGAGATCGAGTTCGTTTGATATCTGCAAGAAAAATGACCCCGCGTGAGCGGAGAGCTTATGAACAATGACAAAGACACCCTAAGGGATGAGTATCCGGAAGGCCTGATCAAATCAGGTGCCCGCGGCAAATACGCCGAACGTTACCGCGATGGCACAAACGTGGTCCTGATCGATCCGGACTTGCAGAAACTTTTTCCCGATTCCGAAGCCGTGAACCGTGCTCTGCGTGAGTACGTTTCGTCGAAGCGCACGGCGACCTGACCTGGCGCCCAACCAGGAAGCGCGGCCTGCGGCTACGAGACAGCCAACTTGGTCCCGCTACTCAAGACCATCCGCCGCTCATCGCCGGATTGGCTTTCACAAGCTGAAGTGGAATATTCCCGGTGCCGTTCGGTGCCACGGCGACCTGCGTCGCCGTCAGCTTTGAGCCGTCCATGCTCTCTTACGTCGCGGGCGGCCGTAGTACTTGCCGACCTGTCTGTCGCCCCGATCATTCAGTTTGGCGTCAGGGTCCCCGAAGATACGATGGCAGCATATTGCCCGCTGTGCCGCTACCAGAGCGGACAAGGACCAGAAAATGGCAGTATTTACTTGATTTAGAAACGGCCCAGCCGTTTCATTCCGCACGCGCTCCCGAGGCCTTGACTACCGGCGCCCAGCGCGCAAGCACTGCGGCGGCCGGCTGTGAAATCAGCCTTTACTAACCCGTGCTCCGGGCGCTTAAATGCCCTCTCCTGCACCGCGCAGCACCTTCCCACAGGACGCAATGGCCCCCATCGCACTAGACCTCGATCACTGCGGCACGATCGTGCGCGACCTCGATCGCGCCCGGCAGGCTTTTGCCAGGCTTGGCTTCAACCTCACCACGCGCAGCCACCATGTCGGCGCGCCCTCCCCTGGCGCACCCATCGTGCCGCTGGGGTCGGCGAATCACTGCGCAATGCTCGAACAGGGCTACCTCGAAGTCCTGGGGCATGTGGACCCGACGAAGACCAGCAACGCGGTGAAGATGGCTGAGCGCTACGAGGGCCTCCACATCGTGGCTTTCCGCCCCCAGTCGAGCGACGTAGTGCAGTCGCAGCTGATCGACCGCGGCGAGCCGATCGACCCGGTGCGCGCCCTCGAACGCATGACGCCCTGGGGTCCCGATGGCAAGGAGTCGCGACGGGTTGCGTTCAAGAATTCGCGCTTCAACACCGGCGTGTACACCGAGGCGCAGTTCCAGTACACCGAGCACCTCACGCGCGACGTGATGTGGCAGAAGCACTTGCTCGTGCATCCCAACGGGGCGCTGGCGCTGAAGGCCGTGTACCTCTGCTCCCCCGATCCGAAGGCGACGGTGTCGAAATTCGTGACGGTGCTGGGCGTCGAGCCCAAGACCGATGCGCACGGCGACGAAGTGCTCTCGTTCGAGGCCAGCGCACTGGTGATCTGCTCGCCGCAGTCCTGGGCGCGGCGAGCGCCGGGCGAACCCGTGCCGCCGCTGCCAGCGCCGGTCGGTTTCGATGTCGGGGTGAAATCCCTTGCGCAGGCCCAGGCCTGCTTCAAAACCAACGGCATTACGGCGGTCGATGGCCTCGACGGCGGTCTTCGCGTCGGCGCTTCACAGGCCTGCGGCGTAGTCATTCACTTCGTGGAGAACAATTGATGAACCGGTTCATTGGTGGTGTTATTGCGGCAGCGTTGCTCCTCGCAGCGTCGATCGCGCAGGCGCAGTACCCGAACAAGCCGATCCGGGTGATCGTGCCCTGGCCCGCGGGCGGCCCCTCGGACACGCTCGCGCGCGTGGTCACGAGCAAGACGGGCGAGCTGCTCGGCCAGACGATGGTGATCGACAACCGCGTGGGCGCCAGCGGCGTCATCGGCACGGAGTTCGTCGCCAAGGCCGCGCCCGACGGCTACACGCTGTTCTGGCCGATCGCGAACCACACCACCAACCACCTGATGTTCAAGGTCAACTACGACCCCATCAAGGATTTCGCGCCGGTCGGCCAGGTCGCGCGCTCTTCCTACATGCTGCTGGTGCACCCCGACCTCCCGGTGAAGACGGTCAAAGAGCTGGTCGACTACATCAAGGCGCGGCCGGGCAAGCTGCCGTACGCATCGGCCGGCAACGGCACGCTGCAGCACCTGGGCATGGAGCTCTTCAAGCGAGAGGCCGGCCTCGACCTCATCCATGTGCCTTACAAGGGCAGCGCGCCGGCGATCACCGACATCCTTGGCGGCCAGATCCAGATCACGTTCGAGTCGACCACCGCGGTCATGGGCCACGTGCGCTCGGGCAAGTTGCGCCCGATCGCGGTCTCGACCCTCAAGCGCATCTCGCCGCTGCCGGACCTGCCAACGCTCGCCGAGTCCGGCTATCCCGGCTTCGAAGTGGTCGGGTTCGCCGGCGTGCTGGCGCCCGCGGGCACGCCGCCCGAGGTCGTCGCCACGCTTAACGCCGCCTTCAACAAGGCGCTGATGGCCCCCGAAGTGCGCGAGAAAATGGGCAGCATGGGCGTGGAGCCGGCGGGCTCGAGCGCGGAGCAGTTCCGCGCCTTCCTGCAGGGGGAGATCCCGAAGTACGCGAAGATCCTCAGGGAGTCCGGCGCGAAAGTGGATTGAAGTCTCAAGGGAACGCCATGCTCGCCAGCCACGACCGCTTCACCTATTCACCGATCACCGAGCGCCCGGATTTCACCTGGCCGGGCGGACGACGCCTCGCAATCCACCTGTCGCTGAACCTCGAGCACTTCGCCTACAACGAGGGCCTCGGCCTTTCGTATTCGCCGGGCATCCCGCATCCGAACACCTACAACTGGGCATGGCGCGAGTACGGCAACCGCGTCGGCGTGTGGCGCCTCATCGAACTCTGCGACGCGCTGAAATTGCCGATGTCGGTGCTGCTGAATTCGGAGGTCTACGAGCACTGCCCGCGCGTCGTCGAAGCCTTGCGCAAGCGCGGCGATGAAATCGTCGGCCACGGCCGCACCAACTCCGAGCACCAGAACAGCATTGACGAAGCCGGCGAGAAGAAACTCATCGAAGACGCGAGCGCCGCGATCCTCAAACACGAAGGCAAGTCGCCCAAGGGCTGGCTGAGCCCCGGCGTGAACCCGAGCGTGGTAACCCC
>CAZZDV010000125.1:6967-11380 GCA_964652785.1 uncultured Bordetella sp. | reverse complement strand
GGCCTTCCGGAGCTCCGCGCTCCCTGGGCATCCGAGAGAACCCGGAATTGATTCGCTTCCTGTCTTCACTATACTGCGGGTGCTTTCTGGGGCATGGAACCGCAACCAAGAAAAAACGTGCCATTTTTGTAATCTTCCGGAGGAGGGCTGTGATGAAAACGATTTCGGTGGTGATGGGGACGGTCATGCTTGCGGCATGGGGCAGCGCGGCGATGGCGCAGGGTCCGTCGACCCTCGATGCGGTGAAAGCCAAGGGGTACGTGCAGTGCGGCGTCAACGTCGGGCTGGCCGGATTCTCGCAACCGGACAGCAGGGGCGTGTGGAAGGGACTCGACGTCGACCTGTGCCGCGCCGTGGCGGCCGCGGTATTCGGCGACGCGAGCAAGGTGCGCTATACGCCTACGACCGCGCAGCAGCGCTTTACCGCCCTGCAGTCGGGCGAGGTCGACATCCTGTCGCGCAATACGACCTGGACGGTGACACGGGACACCAGCCTGGGCCTGAATTTCGTCGGCGTGAACTACTACGACGGCCAGGGTTTCATGGTGCCCAAGAAGCTCAACGTCACGAGCGCGAAGCAATTGAAGGGCGCCACGATCTGCGTGCAGCCGGGCACGACTACCGAGCTCAACCTGTCGGATTACTTCCGCTCGAATTCGATGCCCTTCAAGCCGGTCGTGATCGAGAAGCTGGAAGAGGTCCAGAACGCCTACTTCGCCGGCCGCTGCGATGTGTTCACCACCGACGTCTCCGGCCTGGTCTCGACCCGCAGCTCGCGCGCGCAAAACCCGGCCGACCACATCATCCTGCCCGAGGTAATCTCCAAGGAGCCGCTCGGACCCGCGGTGCGGCACGGCGATGACCGCTGGTTCGATGTCGTCAAATGGACGCTGTTCGCGACCATCGAAGCCGAGGAGATGGGCTTGTCTTCCAAGAACATCGACCAACAGGCCGCAAGCAAGGACCCGGCAGTGCAGCGCTTCGTCGGCGCGACGGGCGACGTCGGCAAGATGCTCGGCCTGGACAACCGCTGGGCGTTCAACATCGTGAAGCAGGTGGGAAACTACGGCGAGAGTTTCGAGGCGAATCTCACACCGCTGGGCTTCGACCGCGGCCTGAACCGGTTGTGGAACAAGGGCGGCATCCTGTACGCGCCTCCGATTCGCTGACGATTGGAATTTGGCCGGAAAGTGAAGGGATCGCCCGGGGACCAGGGTCAACGTCAGGGCCAGGGTGCCCGGGTCGGCCGGCTGGCCGACGATCCCCGCGTTCGTGCCCTCGTCTACCAGGTGGCGCTGGTGGCGACGGTCCTCTTTCTGGGCTGGTATTTCATTTCCAATACGCTTCAGAACCTCGACGAACGCAAGATCGCCAGCGGCTTCGGGTTTCTCGCGCGCGAGGCCGGTTTCGAGATCGGCGAGACCGGATTGTTTTCCTATACCGCCGCCGACAGCTACCTGCGCGCGCTCGGGATCGGCGTGGCCAACACGTTACGCGTTGCGCTGATCGGTGCCGCGCTCGCGACGGTGCTCGGCACGCTGGTGGGCCTCGCGCGCCTGTCGGGCAACTGGCTGGTGGCGAAACTCGCGGCGATGTACGTCGAAGTCATCCGCAACGTGCCGCTGCTGGTGCAGTTGTTTTTCTGGTACACGATCATCACCGAGAGCCTGCCCGGCCCGCGCGAAGCGCTGAGCCCGTTGGCAGGCGTGTTCCTCAGCAACCGGGGCGTGGCGTTCGCGCTGCCCGCGGCGCACGTGGCGCACGCGTGGATGCTCTGGGCGCTGGCCGCCGGCGTCCTGGCAGCGTGGGGCCTGTCGCGCTGGTCGGACCGCCGCCAGGCAGCCACCGGGCGTGCTTTCCCGGTGTTCGCCGCGGGCTGCGGCCTGGTGCTCGGCCTGCCGCTGCTGGCGTTCGTTGCCGCCGGGGCTCCGCGCGAGTTCGATACCCCGGTGCTGAGCGGCTTCAACTTTTCCGGCGGCGGGGTGCTCACGCCCGAGTTTGCCGCGCTGCTGGTCGGCCTGGTGACCTACACCGCGGCTTTCATCGCCGAGATCGTGCGCGCCGGGGTGCTTGCGGTGGACCGCGGCCAGTTCGAGGCGGCCCACGCGCTCGGCCTGCCGCGGCGCCACGCGATGCGCCTGGTGATCCTGCCGCAGGCGCTGCGCGTGATCGTGCCGCCGCTGACCAGCCAGTACCTCAACATCGCGAAGAACAGTTCCCTCGCGGTGGCGATCGGCTACCCGGACCTGGTCTCGATCGTCAATACCACGATGAGCCAGACCGGCCAGGCGATCGAGGCGATCGCCATCCTCATGCTGGTCTACCTCACGATCAGCCTGTCGATCTCTGCATTCATGAACTGGTATAACCGGCGCGTGGCGCTGAAAGGGGCGCACGCGTGACGTCCCCCGCGACCGCGCTCGCCGCAAAGCCGCCGCATCCGGTATTCCTCTGGGTCCGCGCAAACCTTTTTTCCAGCGTGCCGAACGCGCTGCTCACCCTGTTCATCGTGTTCCTGCTGTGGAAATACCTGCCGCCGTTTTTCAACTGGGCGTTCGTCGACGCCGTCTGGCTCGCGCCCGACTCAAAGGCGTGCCGCGAAGCCCGTGGCACGGGCGCCTGCTGGGCTTTCATCGCCGAGAAACACCGTTTCATCCTGTTCGGCACCTACCCCTTCGATGAGCACTGGCGCCCGGCGGTCGCGATCGGTGTGTTCCTCGCGCTCTATGTGTTGAGCGCAGTGCGGCGCTTCTGGCGGCCGTGGCTGCTCCCGGTGTGGCTCGCGGGGCTCGCCCTGATCGGGATCCTGATGTGGGGCGGCGTATTCGGCCTTCGCTACGTGGAGAACGAGCGCTGGGGCGGGCTGGTGCTGACCCTGATCCTCGCGACCTTCGGCATCGTGTTCGCGTTTCCGCTGTCGATCCTGCTGGCCCTGGGCCGGCGCTCCGCAATGCCGGCGGTACGCGCCATTTGCGTGGGCTACATCGAACTCATCCGCGGCGTGCCGCTGATCTCGCTCCTGTTCATGGCCTCAGTCATGATGCCCCTCTTCCTGCCCGGCGGCGTGACGATCGACAAGCTCTTGCGCGCGCAGATCGCCCTGATCCTGTTCGCCGCCGCCTACCTCGCCGAGGTGGTGCGCGGCGGGCTGCAGGCGATCCCGCGCGGGCAATACGAAGCCGCGGAGGCGTTGGGATTGTCGTACTGGAAGCGCACCGCGCTGGTGATCCTGCCGCAGGCTCTCAGGATCTCGATTCCACCCCTCGTCAATACGTTCATCGGGTTGTTCAAGGATACCTCGCTGGTGGTGATCATCGGGTTGTACGAATTCCTGCTCGCGCTCAAGACCGCGCTCAACGAGCCGGCCTGGAGCGGGTTCGGCGTCGAAGCGTACCTGTTCGCCTCGGTGGTGTATTTCGTTTTCTGCTACGCGATGTCGCAGTACAGCCAGCAGCTCGAGCGCGACCTCGAGCGCGCGCCGCGCCCAACCGCCAATGGATGACTGACGGATGACTGACGGATGACTGACATGCCCGACCCCGCGAAGCAAACAGCCGAGGCACCGATGATCGACATGGCCGGCGTCAACAAGTGGTTCGGTGCGTTCCAGGCGCTGAAGAACATCGACCTGTGCGTGGGCCGCGGCGAGAAAATCGTCGTCTGCGGGCCTTCAGGCTCGGGCAAGTCCACCCTGATCCGGCTCATCAACCGCCTCGAGCGCCACCAGAGCGGCCGCATCGCGGTCGACGGCATCGAAGTCACCGACGACGTGCGCTCGGTGGAGGCGATCCGGCGCGAGGTCGGCATGGTGTTTCAGAGCTTCAACCTGTTCCCGCATCTCACGGTGCTCGAGAACCTGATGCTCGCGCCGGTGTGGGTGCGCCAGGCGCCGCGGCGCGATGCCGAGGCCGCCGCCAGGCAGTTGCTCCACCGCGTGCGCATCCCCGAGCAGGCGGACAAGTATCCCGGCCAGCTCTCCGGCGGCCAGCAGCAGCGCGTGGCGATCGCGAGGGCGCTGGCCATGCGCCCGCGGGTGATGCTGTTCGACGAACCGACTTCGTCGCTCGACCCGGAAATGATCAAGGAAGTGCTCGATGTCATGGTCGAATTGGCTGGCGAAGGCATGACCATGCTGGTGGTGACGCACGAAATGGGGTTCGCGCGCACCGTCGCCGACCGCGTTGTGTTCATGGACCAGGGCGAAATCGTCGAGACCGGCGCGCCCCGAGAGTTTTTCGCCGCGCCAAAGAGCGAGCGCGCGAAGCTGTTCCTGAGCCAGATCCTGGGGCATTGAGGGTTGTGCGGGCCAGGAAGCCTGGGGTTACGCTGCTGGCGCGACTGGTGGATGCGAGGTGAGCCTCGGCCACGAACTAGTGGAACGACTGCCGGCGCTAGTCGACGGGCTTCAAGTCG